>NZ_JAGXJL010000007.1:0-325904 GCF_019091475.1 Streptomyces sp. GbtcB6
ATCATCGCCGGGTTCTGCCTGCTGACGGTGGTGTGCCTGGCCCTGCTCGGCGAGACCAGCCGCACCGATCTCACCGGCACGGGCGCGGACGCCCCGGCACACCTGCCCGTCGACGGCCGGCCGGAGACCGCCCAGGCGTCATGACCCGTGGCGGGCGGCGTCCGGCCGCCCGCCCGGCGCGCGAACCTCACCCGCGCACGGCAGGAGCGGTACGGACGTCCGCGACGGGGTGCGCTCCGAGGGCGGCCCCGCCGGCGGATGCCTCGTCGGCGGAGTAGGAGGAGGCGAAGGTGAACGCGCGTGCCGAAGGTCCGTGCGCGCGCAGGTCCGCGAGCCGTTCCAGGGCCTCGCCGGTGGTCGGGAGATGACCGGCGGGGACCCACCAGAGCACCAGATGCGCCTCGATGTGCCGCTCGAACCATTCGCGCCGGCGTCGCATCACGTCCAGGTGCTCACTGCGGTAGGTGAATCCCCACAGCGCCTCCTGGGTCTCCCACACCGTCAGGTTGACGATGACGTCCTCGCCCGCCGGGCGCAGGGCGGTGGCGTCGTCCGTCCCCTCCTCCACGAGCCGCCACACGAAGCCGGGCGCTTCGTCGGCAGCGGCGTTGACCGTGTCGAGCATCTCGACGAACGGCGCCATGCGCGGGTCGTCGAGGGGGAAGCGGAGTGAGGCGACGTTCAGCTGGGCGAGGTGGGCGTCGTACCCGGATGCGGTCATGGCCTCATACCAGCACGCCCCCTCTTCTATGTCAATCACCGTTGTTTTTAGAAGACTCCAGCACCACGCAGCACTCACCCGGCCGGGCGTCCATACGGGCCCGGACGGGGCCGTCGGTGCCGAGCAGCCCCTCCAGCAGCGCGAGGTTCATGCCGCAGACGAGCGGCGGGAAGCGTTCGGCGACGGCATGGAAGGGGCAGTTGCGCATACGGACGACGGGCGCGGCGGCACCGCTCGCCCCCTCGGCGGCTTCGGCGTCCCCGGCGTCTTCCAGGTGCGGTTCGTAACCGCGGGCCGCGAGCATCTCCATGGCCTCGTCGAGACCGCCGCAGGGCGCAGCCGAGCCGCGCAGGGCCTCGCCCCGGCGGCGCGCGGCCGCACAGAGCCCGGCGTCCAGCCCGGCATGTTCGGCGGCTTCGGCGAGCAGTTCGGCGGCAGTGCGGTAGTCGCGGGCGGGCAGTGACACGATCCGCTCGTCCCGCGACCGCGTGTACACCTTGGCGGGCCGCCCCGCCCCCGGCCCCGAGCGCCCGGTCAGGCGGCGGCTGCCGGTGTCGAGCAGTCCGGCCTCGGCCAGCCTGTCCAGGTGGTGCGCGGCGAGCGTGCGCGCCACCCCGGTCGCCTCGGCGGCCTCGTTGCGGCCGACCTCGCGGCCCTGTGCCACCACGTACTCGTACAGCCGGCGGCGCACCGGATCCTGCAACGCCGCGATCGCGTCGATGTCGTTCACCCGACCATTCTAGGAACAACGCAGGTTGGAGTTAGAAGGCCCGGGCCGCCACCATGGCGGCCGTGGCGGCCGGCGCTGCCGGGACCCGTACGGCGCACGGGAAAATGATGGCCCGGATGACGGGAAATTGATGGTTTCGAGGGGTTCACCAAATCCCCTCGCGAACCTAGCGTTGCGAGCACGCGAACGGCCTGGCCGTTGGCCGTGCGAGACCGATCGACGCGTTCGCCACGGCCGCGTTCTGACGGTTTCCCGAACGGAGAGGGCGATGACGCCCGTGGAGTTGCTGATCGGCGGTCGGTGGCAGCCGGCCCGGGAGCCGGGCGGTCCCGCGAGGTCACGTCCCCGTTCGGCGGTCCCGCGGTTCGACGGCGGACACGGTGACGCTCGCCGGAGCCGTGATGTGGCGCCGTACCGCGGCCGGGGCGGTCCGTGCCACCCGGATGCCGTTCTCACCCGCCGCCTGACGGCCGCGGTCGCCCACCCCCACTGGAACCATCGAAAGGCCACGGCATGACCACCCCACAGCTGAACCGGATCGCCGGCGCGCCCATCTCCTGGGGCGTGTGCGAAGTGCCCGGCTGGGGCCACCAGCTGACGCCCGAGCGGGTACTGAAGGAGATGCGCGAGGTCGGCCTGGCCGCCACCGAGTTCGGCCCCGACGGCTTCCTGCCCGCCGCCCCGGACGCGATGGCCCGCGTCCTCGCCGACCACGACCTGCACGCCGTCGGCGGCTTCACCCCGCTGCTGCTGCACGTCCCCGGCCACGACCCGCTGCCCGAGGCGGAACAGCTCCTGGAGGGCTACGCCGCCTCGAACGCCGAGGTCCTCGTCCTCTCCGCCATCACCGGCCAGGACGGCTACGACTCCCGCCCCGAACTCGACGCCGACGGCTGGAAACTGCTCCTCTCCAACCTCGACCGGCTCACCGCACTGGCCGCCGAACGCGGAGTGCGCGCCGTCCTGCACCCGCACGTCGGCACGATGATCGAGAACGGCGACGAGGTCCGCCGCGTCCTGGAGCACTCGTCGATCTCCCTCTGCCTCGACACCGGCCACCTCCTCATCGGCGGCACCGACCCCGCCGAGCTGACCCGCCAGGCCCCCGAGCGGATCGCCCACACCCACATGAAGGACGTGGACGCCTCCCTCGCCGCCAAGGTCCAGTCCGGCCGCCTCACCTACACCGACGCCGTCCGCGCCGGCATGTACCGCCCGCTGGGCGCCGGCGACGTCGACGTCCAGGCGATCGTCACCCACCTCACCACCCGCGGCTACGACGGCTGGTACGTCCTGGAACAGGACACCATCCTCACCGAAGAACCCAAGGAGAAGGGCCCAGTCGAGGACGTCTGGGCCAGCGCCGAGCATCTGCGTTCGGCACTGCGGAACGCCGCGTAGCCGACTGCCGCGAACAGGCCGCCGTCCGGCCAGGGCCGGGGCGATCCGCCCCGGCCCTTTTCCTGCCCGCCTTGCGCCACAGGGCAGTTGGCGGCGGAAGGGGCGGCCCGGTCCAGGGCGCCGAAGACGGTCTGGACCCAGTCGATGACCGAGCCGGTCACCACCCCGTTGCGATCGGACAGCAGAAAGAGAACGAAGTCGGCGATCTCGTCGACCTGGCCGAGCCCGCCCATGGGGCGGGCCGCGGCAGCCTGCAGCAGCCGGCCGTCACCCGCGCCGTGAAAGACGGTGCGCGGTCTTCGCCGCCCACGGCCTCGCCCACGACAACACCCGCCTGCTGCGCGAACGCCGCCTGTCCGACCGTGATGCGTGCCCACCAGGCCCGGCCGGACGAAGGCCCGGCGCTCCCCTCGGCGACGGGGACCGGCGACCGTGCCGACCCTGCGACACGGCCGGAGTCCTCCCCGTTCATGCGGGAGCGGATCGGCGAGTACACGGCCGCCCGGACGTGACCCGCACGTCGGGAACGTCATAACGACATCCTATTGACATGACATTTGACGCGCGGCATCGTACTGGCTCGAAGGGCCGGGGTGTCCGGAGCGAAGGGAACCAGCGTGATGCCGTACGACGTGCTGACCATGGGCCGGGTCGGAGTGGACGTGTATCCGCTCCAGACGGGCGTGGGGCTGGCGGAGGTCACCTCGTTCGGCAAGTACCTGGGCGGCAGCCCGACCAACGTCGCGGTCGCGGCGGCCCGGTACGGCCGCAGCGCGGCGGTGATCACGAAGACCGGCCGGGACCCCTTCGGCGACTTCGTCCGCACGGCGCTGTCCGGCTACCACGTCGACCCCCGCTTCGTCGGTACGTCGGAGATCGCGCCGACACCGGTGACGTTCTGCGAGATCTTCCCCCCGGACGACTTCCCGCTGTACTTCTACCGCCTCCCCAAGGCCCCCGACCTGGACATCCGGCCCGAGGAGCTGGACCTGGGCGCGGTGCGCGAGGCGGCCGTGTTCTGGATGACCGGGACCGGGCTGAGCGAGGAGCCGAGCCGCTCGGCGACCCTGGCCGCCCTTCAGCACCGGGCCAAGGCCGGGACCACCGTCTTCGACCTGGACTGGCGGCCGATGTTCTGGAGCGACCCGGCCACGGCCCGGCCGTACTACACGGAGGCCCTGCGGCACACCACCGTCGCGGTCGGCAACCTCGACGAGTGCGAGGTCGCCACCGGCGAACGCGACCCGCACGCCGCGGCCGAGGCGCTGCTCGCGGCCGGGGTGGAACTGGCCGTCGTCAAGCAGGGCCCCAAGGGGGTCCTGGCCATGGACCGGGACGGCTCGGTCACCGAGATCCCGCCCGTGCCCGTGGACGTGGTCAACGGGCTCGGTGCCGGTGACGCCTTCGGCGGGGCCCTGTGCCACGGCCTGCTGTCCGGCTGGGACACCCCGCGCACGGTGGCCTTCGCCAACGCGGCCGGCGCCCTGGTGGCGGGCCGCCTGTCCTGCTCCGACGCCATGCCGACCCAGGCCGAGGTCGAGGCGAAGCTGCGCGGGACGACCGACGACTCCGAGCGAGAGGTGTGACGACGTGCTGTCCGACAACGTGAGCCGGATCGTGACCGCCCGGGTGCACGACCCCGGGGCCGTCGCCGCCGCGGCGGCACGCCGGGTGAAGGCGACCTCGCTGCTCGGCGAGCACGGCAAGGCGATGATCATCGCCGCCGACCACCCCGCCCGCGGTGCCAACGGCGTCGGCGCGGACCCCCATGCCATGGCGGACCGCTTCGAACTCCTCGACCGCCTCTGCACCGCCCTGGAACGCCCCGGCGTGACGGGTGTCCTCGCCACCGCCGACATCCTCGAGGACCTGCTCCTGCTCGGCGTCCTCGACGGCAAGAGCGTCTTCGGCTCCATGAACCGGGCCGGACTCGCCGGATCGGTCTTCGAGATCGACGACCGGTTCACCGGCTACGACGCCGAGACCATCGCCGCGATGGGCTTCGACGGCGGCAAGATGCTCACCCGTATCGCCCTCTCCGACCCCGCCACCCCGTCGGTTCTGCAGGACACCGCCCGCGCGGTCAACGAACTCAGCGACCGGCAGCTCATCGCCATGGTCGAGCCGTTCGTCTCCGAGTGGCGGGACGGCAGGATCCGCAACGACCTCGCCACCGACGCCGTGATCAAGTCGGTCACCATCGCGTCGGGTCTCGGCCGGCGCAGCGCCTACACCTGGCTGAAGCTGCCGGTGGTCCAGGACATGGAGCGCGTGCTCGCCTCCTCCACCCTGCCCGCGCTGCTGCTGGGCGGCGAGGTCACCGACCCGGCGGCCGCCTTCGCCTCCTGGGGCCGGGCCCTCAAGCAGCCCACCGCGCAGGGTCTGGTCGTCGGCCGCTCCCTGCTCTACCCGGCGGGCGGCGACGTCGCCGGCGCCGTCGACAAGGCGGTGAGCCTGCTGTGAGCGGCAAGTACCATCTCCCGGCCGGTACTTCGGCCGACGGCCCCTACGACCTCCTGGTCACGCCCGAGTCGGCGGGCTGGGGATACTCCGGCCTCAGGATCCTGACCCTGCGGCCGGGCGAGACGCACGCCCTGTCCACCGGGGACTCCGAGTTCCTGGTGCTGCCGCTGACGGGCTCGTGCACCGTCACCACGGACGGCAGTACCTTCGAACTCGCCGGCCGGACGGGCGTGTTCGCTTCGGCCACCGACTTCGCCTACCTTCCCCGCGAAGCGGAGGTTGTGATCGGCAGCGCGGACGGCGGGAGGTTCGCGCTGCCCTGCGCCCGTACCGAGCGAGGTGGCCTCCCCGCCCGGTACGGGCGCAGGGAGGACGTCCCGGTCGAGCTGCGGGGCGCCGGCGCCTGCTCCCGCCAGGTCAACAACTACTGCCTGCCGGGCACCTTCGACGCCGAGCAGCTGCTGGTGTGCGAGGTCCTCACCCCCGGCGGCAACTGGTCCTCCTACCCGCCGCACAAGCACGACGAGGCCCGGCCCGGCGAGGAGTCGGAGCTGGAGGAGATCTACTACTTCCAGGTCTCGGGCGGCGAGTCCGGCTTCGGCGTTCAGCGGGTGTACGGCACCGCGGACCGCCCGATCGACGTGCTCGCCGAGGTCCGCTCCGGCGACACCGTGCTGGTCCCGCACGGCTGGCACGGCCCCTCGATCGCCGCGCCCGGCCACGACCTCTACTACCTCAACGTCATGGCCGGTCCCGGTCAGGACCGCGCCTGGCTGATCTGCGACGACCCCGCCCACGGCTGGGTCCGCGCCACCTGGGACGCCCAGGACGTGGACGACCGGCTGCCCTTCGGAGAGAACCGATGAAGACCGTACGACTGACCACCGCGCAGGCCCTGGTCCGTTTCCTCGCCCACCAGTACAGCGAGCGCGACGGCCAGGAACAACGCCTGATCCCCGGTGTGTGGGGCATCTTCGGCCACGGCAACGTCGCCGGCATCGGACAGGCACTGCTCCAGGCCACCGTGACCCAGGAGGCCGACCTCCCCTACTACCTGGCCCGCAACGAACAGGGCATGGTCCACGCGTCGGTGGCCTACGCCAAGATGCGCGACCGGCTGGCCACCTTCGCCTGCACCGCCTCCACCGGCCCCGGCTCCACGAACATGATCACCGGCGCGGCCCTGGCCACCACCAACCGCCTGCCCGTCCTCCTGCTGCCCTCCGACATGTTCGCCACCCGCGCCGCCGACCCCGTCCTCCAGCAGCTGGAGGACACCCGCGGCGGCGACGTCACCGTCAACGACGCCTTCCGCGCCGTGTCGAAGTACTTCGACCGCGTCTCCCGCCCCGAACAGCTGATCCCGGCCGCCCTCGCGGCGATGCGGGTGCTGACCGACCCGGTCGAGACCGGCGCGGTGACGCTGGCCCTGCCGCAGGACGTGCAGGCCGAGGCGTACGACTGGCCGGTCGAGTTCTTCCGGCGGCGGGTGTGGCACGTGGGCCGCCCGGTGCCGGAACCCGCCGCCGTCGAGCGTGCCGCACGCCTGCTGCGGAGCGCGAAGAGGCCGCTGATCGTCGCCGGTGGCGGTGCCGTCTACTCCGGTGCCGAGACCGCGCTGCGCGCCTTCGCCGAGGCCACCGGCATCCCGGTCGCCGACACCCACGCCGGCAAGGGCGCGGTGGCGTGGGACCACCCGTACGCGGTGGGCGGGATCGGCTCGACGGGCTCGTACGCGGCCAACGAGCTGGCGAGGGACGCCGATGTGGTCCTCGGCATCGGCACCCGCTACTCCGACTTCACCACCGCCAGCCACACCGTCTTCGGCAACCCGGACGTCGCCTTCGTCAACCTCAACGTGGCCCGCCTCGACGCCGTCAAGCACTCGGCGGAGCCGCTGGTGGCCGACGCCCGGCTGGGCATCCAGGCCCTCGCCGGAGCCCTCGACGGCTGGGAGGTCTCCCCCGGATACCGCCGCCGCACCCGTGAACTCGTCGCCCGCACCCGGGAGATCGAGGACGAGGCCTTCCATCTCGGTCACGGCCCGCTGCCCGCCCAGACCGAGATCCTCGGCGCGCTCAACGAGGTCCTGGACGACCGTGCCGTGGTCATCAACGCGGCCGGCTCCATGCCGGGCGACCTCCAGCAGCTGTGGCGGGCCCGCGACCCGAAGGCCTACCACGTGGAGTACGCCTACTCCTGCATGGGCTACGAGGTGGCCGCGGGCGTCGGCGTCAAGATGGCCGACCCGTCGCGCGAGGTGGTCGTACTCGTCGGTGACGGCTCGTATCTGATGATGGCTCAGGAGATCGTCACCATGGTCTCCGAGGGCCTGAAGGTCGTCATCGTGCTCGTGCAGAACCACGGCTTCGCCTCGATCGGTTCGCTGTCGGAGGCGCTCGGCTCGCAGCGCTTCGGCACCAAGTACCGCTACCGGAACGGTGATTCGGGTCGGCTCGACGGCGATGTGCTCCCCGTCGACCTGGCGGCGAACGCGTCGAGTCTCGGCGCGGACGTCCTGCACGCCGCCTCCGTCGAGGAGTTCCGCTCCGCCATGGAGAAGGCGAAGGCCGCCACCCGCACCACCGTCGTCCATGTCGAGACCGACCTGTACGGCCCCAACCCGCCCGGCCACGGCTGGTGGGACGTCCCCGTCAGCCAGACCTCCGCCCTCGACTCCACCCGGGCCGCCCACGAGACGTACGCGGCCGGCAAGCGCGCCCAGCGTCACTACCTGTAAGGACACACATCCCGTGAACACCATCCCGCACTGGATCAACGGCTCACCGCTCCCGGGCAACAGCACCGCACCGGTGTTCAACCCGGCCACCGGCGCGGAGCAGGCCCGGGTCGTCCTCGGCGGCGCCGCAGAGGTGGACGCCGCCGTGCAGGCCGCGACCGCCGCCTTCGAGACCTGGTCCGAGTCCTCCCTCACCCAGCGCGTCCAGGTCATGTTCGCCTTCCGCCAGCTGCTCGTCGAGCACGAGGAGGAGCTCGGCCGGATCATCTCCGCCGAGCACGGCAAGACCGTCGACGACGCCCGCGGCGAGATCACCCGCGGCCGCGAGGTCGTCGAGTACGTCTGCGGCCTCGGCGACGTCCTGAAGGGTTCCTTCTCCGACCAGGTCTCCCGCGGCATCGACGTCCACAACTTCCGCCAGCCGCTGGGTGTCGTCGCCGGCATCACCCCCTTCAACTTCCCGGCGATGGTCCCCCTGTGGATGCACCCGGTCGCGATCGCCACCGGCAACACGTTCATCCTCAAGCCGTCCGAGCGCGACCCCTCCGCAGCCAACTTCGTCGCCGAGCTCTACAAGAAGGCCGGTCTGCCGGACGGCGTGTTCAACGTCGTGCACGGCGGCAAGGACGCCGTCGACGCCCTTCTCACCCACCCGGGCATCGAGGCCGTCTCCTTCGTCGGCTCCACGCCGATCGCCAAGTACGTGCACGAGCAGGCGACTTCGCACGGCAAGCGGGTCCAGGCCCTCGGCGGCGCCAAGAACCACGCCGTCGTCCTGCCCGACGCCGACCTGGAGTTCGCCGCCGACCACATCACCGCCGGCGCCTACGGCTCCGCGGGCGAACGCTGCATGGCCGTGTCGGTGGCCGTCGCCGTGGGTGACGCGGCGGACGCGCTGGTCGCGATCCTGGAGCGCAAGGCGAACGAGGTGCAGGTCGGCCCCGGCGACGCCCCCGGCACCGACATGGGCCCGCTCGTCACCAGGGCCGCGCAGGAGCGGGTCGAGAACGCCGTCGGCACGGCCGCCGACCAGGGCGCCACCGTCGTCGTCGACGGCCGCGGACTGAAGCTCGACGACCCCGCGTACGCGGACGGCTTCTTCACCGGCCCCTCCCTGCTGGACCACGTCACCACCGAGATGGCGGCCTACCAGGAGGAACTCTTCGGCCCGGTCCTCGCCGTCGTCCGCGTCGACACCCTCGACCAGGCCATCGACGTGATCAACGCCAACCCCTACGGCAACGGCACCGCCCTCTTCACCGGCTCCGGCGAAGCCGCCCGCCGCTTCCAGCGCCGGATCAAGGTCGGCATGATCGGCATCAACGTGCCGGTGCCGGTCCCCATGTCGTACTACTCCTTCGGCGGCTGGAAGGACTCCCTCATCGGCGACTCCCCCATCCACGGCCCCGAGGGCGTCCGCTTCTACACCCGCCCGAAGGTCGTCACCACCCGCTGGCCCCAGCCCGCCCAGCAGGTCACCGCCGGTTTCACCTTCCCCACCTCCAGCTGAAAGGTCTTCCGACGAGAGCGGCCACCGGCGCCCGAACGCTCAGGGCCGCTTCTCGACGTCCTTCACCGAACTCGGCCCCAACTGCTTGGCGCTGGCGTACTCCGGCATCGTCATGGGCTGGTCGAACAGGAAGAACGACTGGTTCGTGCCGACCGTGAACTCCATGTACGCGCCCGTCGTGGCGTCGAAACCGTAGTAGGCGTTGCAGGTGGAACCCGACGTGTACGTGCCGTCCATGCCGGGCTGCGCGAGGACCGCGACGCCTTCCGAGGAGGACTCCACCTTCTCCGTCGGAGTGAGCATCTTGCATCGCGGCACCGGCAGGCCCTTCATGATGAAGTACCCGTACTCGCCCTTGGCGTTCTGGATGTAGACGTACGAGAGTTTGCCCCGCTTCCCCCACGTCTTGATCCACTGGTTGATCGCCTCACGGGTCGGCGAGTAATCCATGCGGCCCGCCGGCTGCTCGGCCACGAGGTGGTCGTAGTTGTCCTGCTTGACCTTGTTCTCCTTGTCCTGGCTGGATTCGGTACAGGACGTCAGGGCCAGGCCCACGACGAGCGCCACGAAGGCGGCCAGGGCCATGCGTGCGAACTTCTTCATGCGGTGCTGCCCTCTTCCCGGGTGAGATGGGGATCAGTTGGTGCACGTCGTACGCTTGGCGCCGGCATCCAGCCGGTACGGCAGATCCTTGTCGCGGAAGGGCGCGCGGTGCTCCTGGGCGGCCTTCGAGTTGTAGTCGTTGACCGACTCGATCCGGGTGGCCTTCAGCGCGGTGATCGACTGGTCGATCTGCGCCGTGCGGGTCTCCGAAGCGGTCTTCCGCTCCTCCTGCAGCGCCTGGATCGTCCCTTCGGCGTTCTGCACGGCCTCGCACAGATCGAAGAACTCCTCGTAGGTGGTCTGCCGGAACTCGCCCGAGCCGACGGTGTTCTCACGCTGGTCGGCCGCACCGCGGAACGGGGCGGTGATCCACGCCGCGCCGCCGAAGGCGAACGCCCCGATCAGGTACAACACCGCCAGGCCGACGACCCCCACGACGGCCCAAGCCGCTAACCGTGCCCCCTCGCGTATCTCTCCCATGGCCTCCCCCTTCACAGGCGGCTCCGCGGTGTGGAACCACCTCCCGCGAAGGAGGACACGGGCACCCGGCGAAACGGTTCCGCCGGCGCGGTCCACGCGAGGCCGCCCACGCCCGCGGTGCGAACGCCGACGGCACCGGCGCCGGCGCCGGGAAGCCGCCGTACCCGAGCGCCCGGCCGTGCAGTTGGCCGCCTGCCCGGCCCCGGCTGGGGGCTGGTGACCGTCGGCACTTCGACATCCGCCGAACCCCGGCACCGGGTATCCGCGAGATCGATCAGATGCCGACGGTCCCTCCTCTGCGGCAACCAGAAATCCTGGTCACAGCACCACGCGGCGTGACGAGGATTGCCAGTTGACACCGGGCGACGTTCGCGACCTGCACTGATGCCAACCAACCTCCGCGGCCGGAACCACAGAATCAGGGGGATGGTTGGCACTTTGGTACAGCGCAGGTCACGGTACCTGTGGCGACCGCGCCTCCGACATCGTTGTCGAAAGCGCGGCCTGCCCGAGGCGCGGCCCTACCGGATGCAGCACGCCCCGAGGGGACACCGGACGCCGGGGAGTGTGGTCGGCCTACGGCGTGTAGTGGGCGTCACTGCCGTACAGCTCCCTGGTGAACGCGGAGACATCGGCGCTGCGATCGGCGCCGTCGAGGTTGTACGTCAGATAGACGCCGTACCCCTCGCTGACCGTGCGGCGGGCGAGGGCGGCGGCTGTGCTTTGCGAGGTTCCGCCGATCTGGACGGCCGCCGGCGACAGCTTCGACTTGGGCAGTGCGATGCCGGGGACCTGCCAGGTGCCGTAGTACGGGTTCCAGGCGTAGTCGAACTTGGACGAGACGTCGACGCCGCCGTAGGACAGGCGCGACGCGGCCGGACCGATGTTGTAGAGGCTGATGATCTTGTCCGGCATGTTGGCACGCAGTGCCGACACCAGGTACACGAACGAGCTGGCGTTGGGCTGGCCGGTGCCGTTGTTGCCGTAATCGGCGTACTCGTCGTCGAAGTCGATGCCGTCGAGGCCGTATTTGGCCACGGTGTCCGACAGTTGTTTCGCGAACGTCGAAGCCGCCTGCTGGGACGGGAAGTTGGCGAAGCCCGCGCCCTGGTGGTTGCCGAGCACCGAGAGGACGACCTTGATGCCCTTCTGCTGCAACGGCCGTATCTGCGTGGCGGCGTTGTCGAGGACGCGTTGCACGTTCTCGTTGAAGTACAGGGTCGCCGCCTTCGTGCCCGTGTTGTAGTTGATGTTCGCCGCGAAGATCACTGCGACGTCGAAGACGTTGCCGCCGCCGTTGGCGAGGGTGTACTTGCCGACGTTCAGCATGCTGTTGTTGTTCACCTCGACGTACGCCACCGAGGTTGGTCCCTGTTTCGCGGGAGCGGGGGCCGCTGCCGCGCCGGTCGTGGCGGTCGCGCCTAAGGCGAGGACTGTAATGGCCGAGAGCGCGAGCGCGGCCGTCCGTATTCTGCTCCGCACCGGAGTGAACATCGTTGATCGGTCTCCCATCGCATGGAGCGGCGCCCGACCTGTTCGCGAGCGCCGAGAAAGCCCCCCGGATCTTTCCGTTCCCGTGACCGATTCCCCAGAACCATGCGGCAACTCTTCACGACTCCCACGCGCGCACGTCGCACCGTAACCCTGGGCCCCGGCAAGGGAGTTACCAGAACGCCGCGCTGCCGCGCCAGCCCAGGCCGGCGACCCACAGAACCCATGGAGACCGGCATCGACGCGATCACCGCCGGCGCGGACGGACCAGGCATGCACGCCGCGGATCCGCAGCACTGGAGCAAGCGGCCAGCCGCTCCTCTCCAGCAGACCTCAGGTTCCGCTCCTCGCGGATCGAACGTCTGACCGGTGTCAACCATCCCTCTTTTGCGCCAACCAAGAATCCTCGTCACACGCGGGAGGAAGGAGTCCTACAGCCCCACGATCTGGTTCCACCGCTTGGCGAACTCGACCCGTTCCGTCGACGTGATGTCGCGGGCGATGGCGAGGCGCTTGCGCATGGCCGTGTTCGGGAAGATCAGGGGGTTGTCGGCGAGGGCCGCGGTGTCCTTGTCCTTGGAGTCGGCGAGGACCTGCTGGGCGGCCGGGACGGGGCAGACGTAGTTGACCCAGGCGGCCAGTTCGGCGGCGACCTCCGGCTCGTAGTAGTAGTCGACGAGGCGTTCCGCGTTGGTCTTGTGGGCGGCGCGGTCCGGGATCATCAGGGAGTCCGACCAGAGTTCCGCGCCCTCCTCGGGGACGAGGAAGCGGATGTCGGGGTTGTCGGCCTGGAGTTGGATGACATCGCCGGAGTAGGCCTGGCAGGCCAGGACATCGCCGCTGACCAGGTCCTTGGTGTAGTCGTTGCCGGTGAAGCGGCGGATCTGGCCCCGGTCGACCTGCTTCTGCACCTCGTCGCAGACGTTGTGGAAGTCGCCGGCCGTCCACTTGGTGATGTCCACGCCGTTGCCCTGCATGAGCAGTGCGAACGCCTCGTCGAGGCCGGAGAGCAGGGTCACCCGGCCCTTGAGGTCGCTCGCCCACAGGTCCTTGACGTGCCGGATCTCGCGTCCGAGCTTCCTGCGGTTGTACGCGATGCCGGTGATGCCCGACTGCCACGGCACGGTGTAGAGACGGCCCGGGTCGAAGGCGGGCGAGCGGAGCAGCGGGTCCAGGTACTTCGCCACGTTCGGCTGGTGGGCGCGGTCCATCTTCTGGACCCAGCCCAGGCGGACGAACCGCGCGCACATCCAGTCGCTGATGACGATCAGGTCCCGGCCGGTGGACTGGTGGTTCATCAGCGCGGGGCTGATCTTGCCGAAGAACTCGTCGTTGTCGTTGATCTCCTCGATGTAGTCGACGGAGATCCCGGTGCGCTTCTCGAAGGCGTCGAGGGTGGGCCGCTTGTTCGGGTTGTCGTCGTCCACGTCGATGTAGAGCGGCCAGTTCGCGAAGACCAGCCTGTGGTCCGTGGCGGACACGTCGGTCACGGCGCGGTCGCCGGCCTTGACGTAGGCGGCGGGCACCCCGCAGCCCGCCAGCGTGCCGAGCGCGGCGGTGCCGCCGAGCGCGCGCAACAGGGAGCGACGGGAGAGCGCGGGCGTCTGAGAAGAGGTCTGGGGCACACCTGAAGGATGTCGCGCCCGCCTGTCGCCGGGCAATCGACGCTGCGTCGAGCCGCCTGACGCGGACCGGACACCTTGTCGATGACCTAGGTCAACACGGCGTTACACACCCGGTCACCGACACACGAAAGCGCTGCCCGGGGACTTCCCAACCCCGGGCAGCGCCACATACCTAAGGGGCGCGGGGAACTGCGCGACCAGCCCCCACGCACCCGCACCCGCACCCGCACCCGCACCCGCACCCGCACCCGCACCCGCACCCGCACCCGCAATACGACCTACGCGTCCAGCGACGTCATCACGTGCTTGATCCGCGTGTAGTCGTCGAATCCGTACGCCGACAGGTCCTTGCCGTACCCCGACTTCTTGAACCCGCCGTGCGGCATCTCCGCGACCAGCGGGATGTGCGTGTTGATCCACACGCAGCCGAAGTCCAGCTTCTTGGACATCCGCATCGCGCGCCCGTGGTCCTTGGTCCACACCGAGGACGCGAGGGCGTACTCGACGCCGTTGGCCCACTCCACGGCCTGGTCCTCGTCCGTGAAGGACTGGACGGTGATGACCGGTCCGAAGACCTCGTTCTGGATGATCTCGTCGTCCTGCTTGAGCCCGGAGACGACGGTCGGCGCGTAGAAGTACCCCTTGTCACCGACCCGCTGTCCGCCGGTCTCGACCTTGGCGTGGGCGGGAAGCCGCTCGATGAAGCCGGAGACCTGCTTCAGCTGGTTCGGGTTGTTCAACGGCCCGTACAGCACGTCCTCGTCGTCCGGCTGGCCCGTCTTCGTCTCGGCCGCGGCCTTCGCGAGCGCCGCGACGAACTCGTCGTGGATCGACTCCTGCACCAGCACCCGGGTCGCCGCCGTACAGTCCTGGCCGGCGTTGAAGAAGCCCGCGACGGAGATGTCCTCGACGGCCTTGGCGATGTCCGTGTCCTCGAAGACGACGACCGGCGCCTTGCCGCCCAGCTCCAGGTGGACCCGCTTGACGTCCTTGGCCGCGGACTCGGCGACCGACATGCCGGCCCGCACGGAACCGGTGATGGAGGCCATCGCCGGGGTCGGGTGCTCGACCATCAGCCGGCCGGTGTCACGGTCGCCGGTGACGACGTTGAAGACACCCTTCGGCAGGATCCCGCCGATGATGTCCGCGATCAGGACGGTCGACGCCGGCGTGGTGTCCGACGGCTTCAGCACGACCGTGTTGCCCGCGGCGATCGCCGGGGCGAACTTCCACACGGCCATCATCATCGGGTAGTTCCACGGCGCGACCTGCGCGCAGACGCCGACCGGCTCGCGGCGGATGATGGAGGTCATCCCCTCCATGTACTCGCCCGCCGACCGGCCCTCCAGCATCCGGGCCGCACCGGCGAAGAACCGGATCTGGTCGACCATCGGCGGGATCTCCTCGGAGCGGGTCAGCCCGGTCGGCTTGCCCGTGTTCTCCACCTCCGCCGCGATGAGTTCCTCGGCCCGCTCCTCGAACGCGTCCGCGATCTTCAGCAGGGCCTTCTGCCGCTCGGCGGGCGTGCTGTCACGCCAGCCCGGGAAGGCCGCGGCCGCGGCCGCCATCGCGGCGTCGACGTCGGCCGCCCCGGACAGCGGGGCCGTCGCGTACGCCTCGCCGGTCGCGGGGTTGACCACCTCGGTGGTCCGTCCGTCGGCGGCGTCCCGGAACTCACCGTCGATGTAGTTGCGCAGACGACGCAGCTCGGTGCTCACTGCCGGCCCTCCAAGTTCGGGTGTCCATTGACTGAGACACCCACAGTAATCCGAGATCCCACGTTTTCAACACCCCCACGGCCGTCACGTCTGCGAAATCCGCAATCCACGACACCTAAAACAACGAATTTCATCGATGCGGCCTTGCGGAACCGTCGAGACGTCGTGCACAGTGAGGTCGTGGCCAGTCGAAGCGCAGACCAGAGGGACTCGTCCCGCGAGTCCAGGAACGGCACCCCCCAGTTGGACGCCGTTTCCCTCGCCATCATCCAGCAGCTCCAGGAGGACGGCCGCCGTCCGTACGCCGCGATCGGCAAGGCCGTGGGCCTGTCGGAGGCGGCCGTGCGCCAGCGCGTCCAGAAGCTGCTGGACCAG
Source organism: Streptomyces sp. GbtcB6 (assembly GCF_019091475.1). Lineage (NCBI taxonomy): Bacteria > Bacillati > Actinomycetota > Actinomycetes > Kitasatosporales > Streptomycetaceae > Streptomyces > Streptomyces sp. GbtcB6. The sequence continues at coordinate 15,858 of NZ_JAGXJL010000007.1, forward strand.
GGCGTGATGCAGATCGTCGCCGTCACGGACCCGCTCACCGTGGGCTTCCGCCGGCAGGCGATGGTCGGCGTCAACGTCGAGGGCGATGTCGAGTCGATAGCCGACGCGCTGACGGCCATGTCGGAAGTCGAGTACGTGGTGATGACCGCGGGCTCGTTCGACATCCTCGCCGAGATCGTCTGCGAGGACGACGACCACCTGCTGGACGTCATCAACAAACGCATCCGGGCGCTGCCCGGCGTGCGCTCCACCGAGAGCTTCGTCTACCTGAAGCTGAAGAAGCAGACCTACATGTGGGGAACCCGATAACCGTGACCCAGAAGGACCTCAGCCGCACCGCGTACGACCACCTGTGGATGCACTTCACCCGCATGTCCTCGTACGAGAACTCGCCCGTCCCGACCATCGTCCGGGGCGAGGGCACCTACATCTACGACGACAAGGGCAAGCGCTACCTCGACGGTCTCGCGGGGCTGTTCGTGGTCCAGGCCGGTCACGGCCGCGTGGAGCTCGCCGAGGCGGCGTTCAAGCAGGCCCAGGAGCTGGCGTTCTTCCCGGTGTGGTCGTACGCCCACCCGAAGGCCGTCGAACTGGCCGAGCGCCTCGCCGACCACGCCCCGGGCGACCTGAACAAGGTCTTCTTCACCACCGGCGGCGGCGAGGCGGTCGAGACCGCCTGGAAGCTCGCCAAGCAGTACTTCAAGCTCCAGGGCAAGCCGACCAAGTACAAGGTCATCTCCCGCGCGGTCGCCTACCACGGCACCCCGCAGGGCGCCCTGTCGATCACCGGCCTGCCGGCGCTCAAGGCCCCCTTCGAGCCGCTGGTCCCCGGCGCGCACAAGGTGCCGAACACCAACATCTACCGCGCCCCGCTCTTCGGCGACGACCCGGAGGCCTTCGGCCGCTGGGCCGCCGACCAGATCGAGCAGCAGATCCTCTTCGAGGGCCCCGACACCGTCGCCGCGGTCTTCCTGGAGCCCGTCCAGAACGCCGGCGGCTGCTTCCCGCCGCCGCCCGGCTACTTCCAGCGGGTCCGCGAGATCTGCGACCAGTACGACGTGCTGCTCGTGTCGGACGAGGTCATCTGCGCCTTCGGCCGCCTGGGCACGATGTTCGCCTGTGACAAGTTCGGCTACGTCCCGGACATGATCACCTGCGCCAAGGGCATGACCTCGGGTTACTCCCCGATCGGCGCGTGCATCATCTCCGACCGCCTGGCCGAGCCGTTCTACAAGGGCGACAACACCTTCCTGCACGGCTACACCTTCGGCGGCCACCCGGTCTCCGCGGCGGTCGGCCTCGCCAACCTCGATCTGTTCGAGCGCGAGAACCTCAACCAGCACGTCCTGGACAACGAGGGCGCCTTCCTCTCCACCCTCCAGAAGCTGCACGACCTGCCGATCGTCGGCGACGTCCGCGGCAACGGCTTCTTCTACGGCATCGAGCTCGTCAAGGACAAGGCCACGAAGGAGTCCTTCAACGACGAGGAGACGGAGCGCGTCCTGTACGGCTACCTCTCCAAGGCCCTGTTCGAGAACGGCCTGTACTGCCGTGCCGACGACCGCGGCGACCCGGTCGTCCAGCTCGCCCCGCCGCTGATCTCCAACCAGGAGACCTTCGACGAGATCGAGCAGATCCTGCGCGCCACCCTCTCGGAGGCGTGGACGAAACTCTGATCATCAGATCAGCGGTCTGATCCGGCCCCGGCGCCGTCCGTTCGAGTGAGAACGGCGGCCCGGGGCCGTGTGCTGTCCGGGCTCCGCCCCCGACCTGCCTAGCGTGCACGTGACCGATCGGCCCAGCCTTTCGTTCCCCCGGACGTGGGAAGGCACGGCAAAACGGATCAGAACCGAGGTGTTACGCCCATGGAGGCCCCGCCGGACAACGACGTGCTGTGGGCACGCGCCCTGCACTTCCGCCACCAGGACGGCTCACCCGGTATCACCGGCATCTCGCTCGGCGTGCGGGAGGGCGAGATCCTCGCCGTCAGCGGCCCGCGCGGGAGCGGCAAGACGACGCTGCTGCGATGCCTGGCCGGCCTGGTCCCGGCGCAGGGCGGCGAGGTCTGGTTCAACAGCACGGCCGTACACCGGATGGGCCCGTTCGCCCGCGAACGGCTGCGCCGCGACCGCTTCGGCTGGATCGACCCGGCCCCGACGCTCGTCCCCGAGCTGAACGTCTGGGAGAACACCGCTCTGCCCCTGATGCTGCGCGGCACCAGCAGGCGCCGGGCCAAGGTGGCCGCGCTGGAGTGGCTGGAGCGCCTCGACGTCGGCGACAAGGCGCGCAAGTACCCGGCCGAACTCCAGCAGGCCGAACGCCAGCGGGTCTCCATCGCCCGTGCGCTCGCCCCGGCGCCCACGGTCCTCTTCGCGGACGAGCCGACGGCACCGCTGCACCGCGCCGACCGCGCCCACGTGCTGCGCACGCTCACCACGGCGGCCCGCTCGCACGGCATCACCGTGGTCCTCGCCACGCACGACGCGGAGACGGCGGCCCTCGCCGACCGCAAGGTCGCGCTCCTCGACGGCCGCCGGGTGCACACCGTCCACCTCCCGCCGGTCCCCGAAGCGGAAGGCCGGGCCGAGTGCTCGCTCTCCGTCTGACCCGCGCCGCCCGCCCGGCCGTCCACCTGCGCCGCCTCCTGGTGGCCACGGCGGCGGCGGGCACGGGCTTCCTCCTCCTCTCCGCCCTCGGCTACGCACTGACCCACCCGACCCATTCCACGGCGGCGCTCCTGCGCCTCTCCTGGTGCGCGATCCCGCTCGCCACCACGGTGTACCTCGCGGTCGCGGTGGCCCGCACCGACCCCGGCGCCAAGCCGCGCACCGGTCTCTCGGCCTTCGGCCTGGGCCCGGCCCGCCTGATGGCGATCGCCGCCCTCAACACGGCCCTCGCCTGCACCCTGGGCTCCCTGCTGGCCCTCCTGGTCTTCCTCCACCTGCGTGGCGACCTCACGGGCATGCCCTTCGACGGCGCGGCGAAGGACTTCCTGGCGGCGAACAGGTCACTGCCCGTCCCGGCGGCCCTGACCCTCCTGGCGGTCCCCCCGCTACTGGCGTCCACGACGGTCGCGGTGACCCTCCGCCCCCGCGACCTGCCCCACCACGGCGCCTCGCGCATGTACGGCCGCTTCGGCGCCTACGACAGAACGGCGAAGCGCGAGACCTTCGGCACCTACGGCCGCTTCGGCGCCCGCATCTTCCGCGCCCCCAAACCCACCACCCAGCCACCGCTTCAGCCCACGGACGGCACCCACCCGCTCCAGTCCACGGACGGCACCGAACCGCTCCAGCCCGCGAACGCCACCCAACCGCTTCAGCCCGCGAACGGCACCCACCCGCTTCAGCCCGCGGGCAGTCGTGCCGCTGGGGCGGCACGGGTGGGCGCGGACGGCACCGTGCGAGCGCCGGTGAGCGACACCCACCCCCCGGCCCCCGCCGACCGCACCACCGAGGACACCCCGAACCAGGTCCCCGACCTCCCCGCCGCCTCCCCCGCCGCCTCCCCCGTCGGCCTCCCCTGGGGCATCGCCGTCCTCGCCGCAGGCCTCGCCGTGGAGTCCTACGCCGGCGTCACCGAGACCACCCCCCGCACCGCCCTCCCCGGCGGCCTGGCCGTAGGCCCCGTCGGCGTCCTCGCCGGCTGGTCCCTCACCGCCCTCGGCCTGATCCTCGCCGCCCCCGGCCTCACCCACCTGTGCGGCCGCCTCCTCCAGGCCGTCCGCCCCGGCGCCCGCCGCCTCCTCGCGGGCCGTGTCCTGATGGCGGAGGCCACCCGCCTGGGCCGCCCCCTCGGCGTCGTCTGCGCGGTGGCGTCGGCGGCCTTCGCGGCCACCACCCTCCCCGGCCACGACGGCGGCACGCCCGCCTTCGGCCCCCTCACCACCCTCGGCGGCCTGCTGGTGGCCGGCTGCACGGTCGCCACCCTCCTGACCGCCGCCGTGGAGGCCCGTCAGTCCCGCGCCGACACCACCGCGGCCCTGCTCCGCCTGGGCGCCCCGGCGACCGTGCTGCGCAACGCGGCGGCCCTGCGCACCGGCGCCCTGCTGACCTTCTTCGGCCCCCTCACCCTGCTGATCGCCGAACTCGCCGCACTCCCGCTCGCACGCTGAGAGGCCGTACGAAGAAAATCCGGACCCGGCGATGACTTTCGCCGGGTCCCCCGGTCTATCCCCGCGAACGGCACGACACCCGAGGGAGAGACCCCCATGTACCAGCAGATGATCTTCGTGAACCTGGCCACCGACGACGTCGCCGCGTCCCGGAAGTTCTTCACGGAGCTGGGCTACTCGATCAACCCGCAGTTCAGCACCGACGACTGCTCCTGTGTCGTGATCAGCGACACCATCATCGCGATGCTGCTCAGCAAGCAGCGCTACGCCGACTTCACGAAGAAGGAGATCGCCGACTCCACGAAGACCAGCGAGGTGCTGATCTGTCTGAGCGCGGAGAGCCGCGAGAAGGTCGACGAACTGGTGGAGAAGGCGGTCGCGGCCGGCGGCACGGCGAACGACGACGTCCAGGACCAGGGCTTCATGTACGGCCGTTCCTTCGAGGACCTCGACGGCCACAGCTGGGAGGTCGTGTGGATGGACCCGGCGGCGGTGCAGGGCTGAGCCCGCGAAGCGGAATCCCCGTGCCTGGCATGGGCCGAGCGGACGAGCCCGGCCCATGCGGCTCACGGCGCCTTCACGACAGGTCGGTCGGCGCCGGATTCCACTTGTACCGCGCGTCGTCCTCGTCCTTGAGAAGAACTCCGGCTTCTGACATCCGGTCAAGAATGTCCACGAGCATATCGCCCAGCGGATATCCGGCCATCCAGAACATCCGCTTCACCTTGGAGAACTTCTGGTCGCGCGGAAAGACGCCCAGGAACACCCCGAGCCGGAACGCCGCGTCGTCGTAGTCCCGCCAGTCGGCCAGGATCTCCTTGAGCTCCATGCCGTCTTCCACTTTCATCAGGGCTCCTCACCCTCGGCTTCCGCAAGGAACGCCTGGACGTCCTCCATGGACTCGGCCTGTGTGTTGATCCAGTCGTTCTGGGACGACTGGATCCGCGCGTTGTACTCGTCGGGTGAGACGCCGTTCTCGTCCGGCCCGAGCATGATATGGAACTCGTCGTCGGGATCTGGCCGCGCCTTGAGACCACGCGCGGCGAGTGCGTCGTCCTTGATGGCCCACAGCGGATCCTTGGACTGCCCGCCCGGGAGCCAGTTCGGCCGTGCCACCTTGAACATCTTCGGCAGATTGGTGCCGGTCGAGAGGCCCGGGGGTGTCGCGCCCTGCTCGTCGACGACGATGTTCCCGTCTTCGTCGAGGTTTTCCTCGTAATCCCTCTCCCGGCCACCGAGAGTACGGGCGGAGTTGCCCAGCATCGGCTTTCCGTCCGCCCCGGCACGCATCGTGCGGAAGTAGATGGCACCGGCCGCCGTCACCTTCCACCAGTGGCACTCGCCGAAGAACATGCACATGGTGCCGCGTTCATTCGCCTTGGCCTGCTTGTCGAGTGCCGCGTGCAGCCCGCTCACCTCATCGGCGAACGACTTGGAGCACAGGCCCGGTTTCCCCTTGCACACGTCGTCCCAGGTGCCGACCTCGGTGCCGTACGTGAGCAGCTTTTCGGGCATTTTGTACGTCGCCGCACGGGGGTCGAACATCTTGTCGTAGTGCGTCTTCAGTTCCTTCGCGAACGCCGCGGCCAGCTGCTTGATGTTCGGGGTGTTCGCGCTGAAGCCGAAGTGGGGCGAGATGAAGACGGGATGCGGGTGGTAGTTCGAGCAGTTGTGCGCGTTGCACAGGCTGCCGAAGCCCTGCTCGTCGGCGAGGCTCTGGGAGATCGGCGGGGCGTCCGGCGTGACCGGCACATTCATCGTGGGGTCGGCCCACCAGTTGTCCTCGCCGGTCGGGTCGGACAGGGTCACGGGGTCGTTGCCCGCGTAGTCGTAGCCGGGCAGCTCGTTCGTGTCCATGGACTCGAACACCGGGTCGTCCGACAGGAACCGGCCGGTGTACGGGTCGTACTCCCGGGCCCCGAGGTTGACCAGCGAGGTCGCCGGGTCCGGGGTGCCGCCCACGAAGCCCGTGCCGTTCGGGAACGTGCTCGCGGAGCCGCTGCGAGTCTGGCCGAAGGGCAGGTACTGGCGGCGGGTGACGGACTGGGTCTGGTAGTCGACGGCGAGGGTGTCGGTCCCCTGCCGGTTCGGGATGAGGTACTGGATGTCGCCCGAGCTGGAGCGCTGCGCGATGGTGTGGCCGGCGACCGAGTAGTAGCGGGTGCCCGAGAGGGTGTGCGTCGTCGTGTCCTCGACGATCTGGGCGTTCGCGATGAACAGCGTGGCCTTGCCGGGGTCGGTGCGCAGGAGGAGACCGCCGGCCGCGTCGTACAGATAGCTGGTCGTGCCGCTGCTGGTGGTGTCGGTGGCGAGCTTGCCCTGGTCGTTGAAGGTGAGGTCCTGCTTCCCGGCCGCACCGCCGCTGATGCTCTGGGTGTCGCCCGCCGTGTCGTACGTGTAGGAGGCGGTGTTCGCGGCGGCGCCGGGGCCGGTGGCGGTGGTGCTGGTGAGGGTGTGCGGCTGGTCGGTCGACGAGCCGGCGGGCGGGTAGTTGTAGGTGGTCGTGGTGTCGTCGGCGGTGGTGCCGGTGGTGGCGTGGTCGGTCTGCGTCTTGCGCAGGCCGTCGGCGGTGTAGGTCCAGCTCTGCCAGTACGGGTTCGGGCCGCCGACGGTGCTGCTCGCGCCACCGGTGGGGACGGCGGCGCAGTCGTCGGTGGCGCTCCAGGCGCTGCTCAGCCGGTCGGCGTAGTCGTAGGCGTAGCACTGGGTGTCGGTGACGGCTCCGCCGTCCTGTGCGTCGCTGACCGCGGTGAGCAGGCCCGTGCCCTTGGAGATCCGCGCATCGCCCCAGGTGTAGCGCGTGTGGTCCACCACGGTGCTGCTGGTGGAATCCGTGGTCTGGGCGTCCGTCAGCGCGCCCGTCTGCTCGTCGTAGCCGAGGGACAGCGCGACCCAGTTGGTGGAGGGGCCGAAGGTGTACTGCAGCAGCTGGCCCGACTCGGAGTAGCCGACGGCGCTGACGTAGGTCCAGGCGTTCGTGCCGCTGCTGCTGAGGCTGGTCGGCTCCCCCACCGTGTCATAGCCGGTGGTGAGCGTCTCGGCCGGCAGACCGCCCTCGGCCGGGTCGGCCTCGGTGGCCAGTGACCCGGTCGGCTTGTAGGTGTAGCCGGTGGTGTAGCCGGCGGCGGGGGCCAGCGCCGCCTCGTCGGCCGGCAGGTTCGCCAGGGTGGTCTTCTCCGCCGCGACCTTGCCCAGCGAGTTGTACGCCAGGGCCGTCGTGGTGACCGAGGGGCTGCCGGTGCCCATCTGGTAGGAGGTGCTGGCGGTGGGCATGCCCTTCTTGAGGGTGTCGTACGTCCACGCGCCGATCTGGTTCGCGGTCGACTGGGCGACGCCTCCGGTGGTGTCGTACGCGCCGGTCTTGCGTCCGTCGGCGTCGTAGCTGTACGAGACCTGCTTGCCGCGCGAGTCGGTGGTGTTGAGCACCAGCCCGCCGTCGTCGAAGGCCGTGCTGCCCGTGCCGCTGTCAGGGTCGGAGGCGGAGGTCTGCCGGCCGAGCAGGTCGTACTTCCAGGACCAGGTGTTGCCGGCGGCGTCGGTCTCCGAGGCCCGGTTCCCGTCCGGGTAGTAGGCGTACTTCGTGTCCGAGTAGTCCGAGGCGGTGTCGTTCACCGGATCGGCGGCCGCACCGGTGTGGTACTCGTACAGGTGCGTGACACGGCCGCGGGCGTCGGTCAGCAGGCTCTGGGCCGTGGCACCGGACGGCGGGATCGTGGTGGTGAAGTTGCCGCCGTAGAGGGTGGTGGTGTGCCAGGTCTCGGAGCCGAGTTTGTAGGCGGTGGCGACCGTCCTGCGGCCCGCTCCGTCGTAGGTGTAGCCGGTCTCCGAGGCGATCTTGCCGTCCTGCGCCTGGACCAGGGTGCTGTCCGGGGCACCGCTCGCGTTGTACGGGCTGGACGTCTTGGCCACCTGGCCGATGGTGTTGTAGACGGTGTCACTGACCTCCCGGCTGCCGTCGGGCGTGGGGGTCTGGGTCTCCCGCACCCGCAGCAGCGCGTCGTAGAGCATGGTCGCGCTGCGGTAGGTGCCGTCGTCGTTGAGCGACTGGGTGGTGATCGTCGACGGGTCTGTGTTGCTCAGCGTGTAGACGTACTTGGTGACCGGCGAGGTGATGCCGGGGTTGAAGACCTGGGTGAGGCGGCCCAGCGCGTCGTAGGTGCCGGAGGCCTTGTAGCCGGCCGGGTCGGTCACCGACAGCGGGAGGTTGCGCACCTGGTCGTAGGTCTTGACGGTGGCGTAGCCGAGTGGGTCGGTCTCGGTGATGGAGGTCGGTTCGGCACCGGTCGTCGGGGCGTACGTGGTGCGGACCGTGCGCTTGTCGGCGTCGGTCGAGGTGACGGGGCGCCCGTACTGGTCGACGGTGCTGCTGGCCATCGTCGTGTAGACGGGGGTGGAGCCGGTGTAGGAGGTGGCCTTCTGCGTCGAGGTCGGGTCGCCGACGCTCGGGGCCGCGCCCAGGGTGGCGGAGAGGTCGTAGAAGGTCAGGGTGTCGGAGACCGCGTCCTTCGGCAGGGTCGGCGTGGTGTCGCAGTCGACGGACACCGTGCGGACCTCGTCGGCGGTGTCCAGGATCCACTTCGCCGTGTTGTCCGCGTAACCGGTCGTCGTGCACAGGTCGTCGGCCGTGGTGGAGACGTCGCCGCGGTCGTCGGTCTTGGTGACGCGGCCGTACGCGTCATGGGTGAAGGCGGTCTCGGTCACCTGGGTGCCGCCGGCGGCCAGCGGGGTGTAGACCTTGCTGTCCGCGGCGCCGGTGAGGAACGCCTGCTGGTCGGGCAGCCCGGAGACCACGTGGGTGGCGGTGGCGGCCGACGTCCACGGGGTGGTGACGGCGTCGCTGACCACCTTGCCGCTGCCGCTGCCGTTGTACGTGATCGACTCGTACGTCTGGCCGGCGAACTGGTTGGAGTCCTTGACCGGGGCATCGCCGCGGGAGTCCGTGATGCTCACCGAGCGGGTCGCGCCGCCGGGCAGGGTGTCGCCGTCCATGCCGCGGAAGAACGTGGTGTCGGTCTGCGTGACGGGATCGGGGGCGGTGCCCGTGGTGGCCGTCATGCCCTGGTAGCCGCGCCACTGGTTCCAGGTGCGCTGCGTGGACTTCGTCAGCGGGTTGGTGTCGTAGTGCCAGGCACCGCCGCCGATGGGGGCGTAGTGGGTGGTGATGGTGTCGTTGACGCCGCCACCGGTGGGGTCCTGCTGGGTGACGCCGGTGACGATGAACTTGTTGAACCAGTCCATGATCGGGCTGGTCTGCCCGGTGGGCGTCCAGTACTCCGGGTAGCACCGCTTGGTGTTGGTGCTCGGGTCGGACGGGGTGCCGGAGGCGCAGTCGGGCGCGGAGTAGTTGACGTTGATGATCGCACCGGTCTCGGTGGTGATCGTGTTGAGCCGGTGGCGGGTGATGGGCGGGTATCCGTTGGTGACGTTCACCCGGTTCGACAGCGGTGTGCCGGTGAAGGTGACGGGCTTCATGGCGATCGGCGCGGTGGAGCCGCCGCCGGTGGTGTCCTGGCCGGTGTGCACCAGGGTGGACAGCCACAGCGCCGGAGAGGTCGAGTCACCCGTCGCCGGGAACGAGTACGTGAAGTCCCACTTGTCGACGTTGGTCTCGGTGGTGCCGGACAGCGCCTGTGTCTGCACCGTGCTCAGCTCGTACTCGGACCAGAAGGTGGGCGAGTTGACGCTGCAGGTGGCGCCGCTGGCGCAGTTCAGGTCGTACGGGACGTCCGGCCAGTCCGCGGCCGTCGACGAGGAGAGCGTGGAGGTCGCACAGCCGGTCGCGGACGTCTTGCAGCGGCCGTTGTAGGTGAAGTTGACCTGTGCGGCGGGGCTGGTCGTGTAGACGGAGTTGTCGCGCTGGCCGTACTGGATGCGGGTGAGGCGGGAGTCCCTGCTGTACGGGGTGTTCGCGGTGGTGCCGAGATCGCGCGCGTAGTAGGCCGTGTCGACCGTGTAGAAGGAGGACATCACGTCGCCGTGCGTGTCCTTCACGTAGTCCAGGTTCCAGCGGTAGGCCTGCTGGCACCAGGAGCTGGAGAACGTGGCGTTGTAGCAGGGCTGGCCCGACGCGGTGGCGTAGACGGGCTCGGTCAGGACGGAGTTCGTCTTGGTGTCGCCGGTGGCCCAGCCGGGCAGCTCGTCGAGGCCGAAGGTGTACTGGGTGCCGTCGTCGGTGGTGACCCGGAAGTACTCACCGTTCTGCGCGCCGTTGTTCGCGCCGGTGAGGTACTCGACCTTCTCGTTGGAGTCGCCGGCCGGGTGGTACGTGCCCGTCTTGTCGTCCTTGATGAGCGTGGACGTCTGGCCGTTGAGCGAGAGCGTCAGCTGGTTGTCGTCCGACCAGCAGTAGTCCCGGGTCTTGGTGCTGCCCGCGGGGTTCTCGTTGCAGGACTTGTACGAGCGCTCGACGAAACTGGCCGGGAGGCCGAAGCCGTCACCGACGACGGAGGCCTGGTTGTTGGTGGAGGAGATGAGACCGTCGACCGCCTGGGAGTTGTAGCTGAGGCCGAGCTTCGGCGCCATGCCGCCGGGCACTCCGGGGGCGGACAGCGGGTACGACCACTCGAAGCCGTCCGAGCTGCCGCCGGCCTGCCACGAACCGGACGGGCTCAGCGAGGTGGCCGAGAAGTCGCCGCCTCCGCCGCTGCTGTCCGAGGTCACCGCCAGCACCGCACCCTGGGTCTGCTGTGCGGCCGACTCGGCGCCGGCCGCGGCGAGTTGCCGTCCTCCGGTCGGCCGCGCACCCGGCAGCGTCACGTCGGCGTGCAGGGAGTGGGCGCTCGTGTCGTCGCGGGAGACCAGCGGAGTCTGGGTGCGGCAGGAGCGGACCTCGGGGGTGGTCAGTGCGCAGGCGGGCAGCCGCACCAGGTGCAGGCGGGAGGCGAAGTCACCGCCGAACGCTCCCGCGTACGCCGAGTAGTCCAGGCTCACCGCGACCTTGCCGCCCGTCGAGCCGGTCACGGCGCCGGCGGTGGGGGCGGTGCTTCTGAGGTTCAGCAGCACGCCGTGCACGCCCACTGCGGTGGCGGATCGGTGGGAGAGCAGCCGGACCTGAACCCGGGCGGGGGCACCGCTGTGGCCGGCTCGCCCGATCCGTACCGGCAGTGAGCCCGCGCCGGCTGTCCTGCCGCCCGTCCGCGGAACGGCGAGGGTGGCGGTGCCGGTGGGCCAGCCGACCTTCGGGGTCCGGTAGGCCGGCATGTGCCGGGGTGCGTGGTAGTGCGAGCGCACCGGGTGTACGGCAACGGGCTTGGCGTGCGGCGGGGTTGGGGCGTGCCGGGGGGTGGCTGCCGCCGCCAGCGGGCCGGTGCCCGGCAGCGAGAGTGCCAGTACGGCGGCCACGAGTGCCACGACCCGGCCGCGTCCGAACTGCCCGCCGCGTCCTGGTCTCTTGGCCCGTATCGCCCACGCTCTGGTGCCTGCCACGGTCCCGCCCCCCGCACAATTCCTGTGCTGCCACTGTGTGTTCGAAACGAGCGGGAACGTATCCCGGTGGGGATACCGACGTGATCACCAGAACCTGTTCATGGTCATTCCTTTGAGAAATCTATGAGATCGAATATGGGCAGCATTGCCGTCAAGTTCGCTCAATCCAGGTCTCTTCTCCTCTGGTCGGAAGGGGGTGGCACTTCCTACGTTCGTCTGCTGTCCCTCGGGATCAGCAACCAAAGGATTCTTCATGCCCCTTCACCGCATGCGCGGCGGCCGCCATAGACCGTCCCGCGCACGACGGGCCGCACTGACCGGACTTGTGGCGTTGGCCGTGGCGGTCGGCGTCGTGCCCGCACAGGCGGTCTCCGCCAGTCAGAGCGAGCACGGCGCTCCCCCGGGCAAGCCCGGAGCCGTGCGGGCCAGCCATCCGGTGAAGGACCCCCACCTCCCCACGCTGCCGGACGGGTTCGGTCCCACCCCGGCGCAGCGCCGGGCCATGGAGCAGGCCGCCGCCGGCGCGCGGCGTTCGGGGGACAAGGTCACGGTCGATGCGCTGACGACTCCCGTCCAGCGGGTGCGAGCGCTGCCCACAGGCGGCTTCGAGCTGGACAGCAACCCCAAGCCGGTGCGCACCAGGCAGCACGGCCGCTGGGTGCCGATCGACCTGCGGCTGCGCACCTCCGCCGACGGACGCCTGGCGCCGGCCGCGACCGCGTACGGCAGTGTCTCGTTCTCCGCGGGCGGCAACGCGCCGCTGGTCAGCACCCGTTACGGGGACGCGACCGTCTCCGTCGCCTGGCCCGGGCGGCTGCCCGCCCCGGTCGTGAAGGGCGCGACGGCCACGTACCGCTCGGTCCTTCCCGGCGTGGACCTGGTGGTGGCGGCGACAGAGGCCGGAGGGTTCACCGACACCCTGGTTGTCAAGAACAGGTCGGCGGCCGCCGATCCCGCGCTGAAGGCGCTGAAGTTGGGCACCACGGTCGGGGGAGGCCGGCTGCGCGGTGCCCCGGACGGCGGGCTGAGCCTGCTGGACACCCACGGCCGTGATGTGATGGACGCCCCGGCCGCGCAGATGTGGGACTCCGACACCACCCTGCGGCCCGCGGGGAGCGCTGCTCGCAAGACCGCGGGCGCCAAGGTCGCGGCGGACGCCTCGGACGCCGCCCACCCGGGGCTGGCCGCCCGCCGGGCGCCGGTCGCCCTGCACGCATCCGCCGAGGCGCTCACCCTGAGACCGGACGCGCGGCTGCTGACGGGCGGTAAGACCGTGTTCCCGGTGTACGTGGACCCGACGTTCAACTGGCACCCGTACGACCCGGCCGCCCCGCACTTCGACGAGATCAAGCAGGGCTGCCCCAACACCTCGTTCTACGACAAGACCGACGCGCTGTCCGACTCCGGCCGGCTGGGCGTGGGCTACAACGGCTGGTCGGAGGGCGACTGCGCCGCCGGCAGCGAGCACGCGCTGTACCAGTGGAAGCTGTCCTCCACCCTGTACGGGGCGCACATCAACACCGCGACCGTGAACGCCACCGAGGTCTACTCCGCCTCCTGCTCCAGCAGCTACACCGTCGACCTGCACTGGTCCGGTGGCTTCGGCAAGGGGACCGACTGGTCGAACCGGCCCGGCTTCAACAGCTACTCCACCTCGGCCTCGTACGCGCGCGCCTGGAACCCCACCTTCTGCCCGTCCAACGGCGACGTCACCCACGGGCTGAACGTGCTCACCCCGATCAGGTCCGACGCGGCCGGGCACTCCTCCACCTTCGCCGTCACGCTGAAGGAGGACTCCGCCGAGAGCTCCCACAGCGCGTCGGGCTTCTCGCGCTTCACCGACAACCCCAGCCTGGAGATCTTCTACAACACCATCCCGAACGTGCCGGCCGTCAGCACCATGTCCGCGGTGTCCGGCGCGCACTCGGCGGGCTGCGACACCGCCTCCCCGTACCCGTACATGGGCAAGACCGTCGCCTCCACCCCGCCGGTGCTCAAGGCCAAGGTCAGCGACGGTGACGGCGACAAGCTGCGGGCCACCTTCCAGTACTGGGTCGACGGCTCCACCACCAAGGCCACCGGGCTCAGCGGCGACAACCTCGCCAGCGGCAGCTACGCCGCCTTCTCGCTGCCCTCCAGCTTCACCAGCGCCCTGACGAACGGAAAGATCGTCGACTGGCAGGCGAAGGTCACCGACGGCGAGGACACCTCCGCCTACTCCTCGATCTGCCACTTCGTCGCCCAGCCCACCGCTCCCGACGAGCCGACCGTCGCCTCGGAGAACAGCCTCTACCCCGACACCGACAACGGGGGTGCGGCGGGCGCGGTGGCGGGCACCGCGGGCATCTTCGACGTGGCCACCAGCGGCGGCGCCAGCGCGACGAAGTTCGTCTACTCCCTCGACGTCGGCCTCGACCCCACCGTCACCCCGGCGGCCTCCCAGACCGTCCCCGCCACCAGCAACGCGGCGAAGGTGACCGTCACTCCGTACGCGCCCGGCCCGCACACCCTGTACGTCTACGCCGTCGACGCGGCCGGTGACTTCTCCGCCACCCACCCGTACCGCTTCCTGGCCATGGGCCACACGGCCACCACCTGCACGAGCCTGACCGCCTGCTACAACAACACCGGCATCAGCGCCGACGCCACCCCGTCGCAGGCCGACATGGACGGAACCGGCGGCAGCTACTCCGCCACCGACCTGAACAACGTCGGCTGGACCTCCGGCGGCAAGGTCACCGTCGACGGCGCCACGTTCACGCTGCCCGCCTTCGGGTCCGGGCAGAAGGACAACGTGCTGGCCGCCAACCAGACCGTCACCTACAGCGGCTCCGGCAACGCGCTGGAGTTCCTGGCCTCGTCCTCGTACTCCAACGCCACCGACCCCGGCGCCATCGACGGCCAGGCGACAGCGCCGTACGTGCCCGCCGGAAGTTCCGTGACCGGCAGTTACTGCTTCACCGGGACCACGCCTGACGGGCCGTGTGCCGCCACCGGCACCATCAACTACACCGACGGCACCTCCGCCTCGTACGCCCTGACCGTGCCCGGCTGGACCGTCGCCGACGACTCGATCGCCGCGGTGGTCCTTCCGCACCGCAACAACCCCAGCGGACAGACCGCGAGCAAGCGGCGGCTGTACGCGTTCTCCGTCCCCCTCGACCCGGCCAGGACCATCGCGTCGGTCACCCTGCCCGACGTCGGCAACCGCATCGGCAACCACACGCCCTCGCTGCACATCTTCTCCCTCGCGACGCGCAACACCACCGCTCGTACGGCGGAGTCCAACGGCACCAGCGTGGCCGCACCGAGCGGCCAGACCTGGACCGGCGCCTGGGCCAGCCCCACCGAGGGCGAGGACGGCACCATGGGGCCGTTCAGCAACCAGACTTTCCGGATCGCGCTGCGCCCCTCCGTCTCGGGCAACACCGTGCGGATCAAGCTCGACAACGCGCTGGGGTCCTCGAAGCTGGCCATCGGGCACGCCACCATCGCCACGTCGTCCGACACCACGCCCAATCCCGCCGAGCCCTCGTCGGTGCCCAGCTCCACCCCGACCTCCCTCACCTTCTCCGGCAGCCAGAGCGTCACCGTGCCGGCGGGCGGCATGATCTACAGCGATCCGCTGCCCTTCACCGTGGCCCGGAACAGGTTCCTGCTCGTCTCGTACTACCTGACGAGTTCGGTCACCGCGATCGTCGAACACAGCCAGGCCTACTCAGGACTCGAGTACCTCGCCGACCCCGGCACCGGCGACAACACCACCAACATGACAGGGACCCCGTTCACCAGCTCCAAGTGGGAAGGCACCGCGGTCACGCACCTGCTCACCGGTGTCGACGTCACGACCGCCGGTGCCCCTACCCGCGGCATCGTCGGAACCGGCGGAGTCGACACACCGCGCGCCAACGCCTTCCCCAGCGGCACGCAGATCGACGACGTCCTGCAGCGCGCCGACGCCTCCAGCAGCCAGGCCTTCGGCGAAGTCACCGAAGGCATCTCCGCGAACCAGATCATGACCGACTACGCCGACGGCCCCGCTCCCGTCACCGGTCCCTCGCTGCTGTCCCGTATCGACCGCGACGTGCTCGACCAGCCGGGCATGAACAGCGTCCTCATCTACGAAGGACTCGAAGACGTACTGGAGGGCGGCCGCACCGACGTCGACCTGGAGACCAACGGCTACACCGCCCTTGTCCAGCAGCTCACCGCCTGGGGCATCGGCACGACCGTGAGCACGCTCACCCCCTGCGACGGCTATGCGGGCGGCGGCACCTCGACGTCGTCCCCCGTCAACGACCCCTGCACCACGACCGTCGACCAGTACCGCTCAGCGGTGAACGACTGGCTGCGCAGCTACAACCTCGGTGGATGGTGGGACACCCCGCCCGTCTTCGTCACCGACATCGACTCGGTCCTGGCCGCGATCGACACCACGAACGGCGAGGAGAAGCTGGGGCCCGGTGCGGACAGCTGGGACCACGTCAACCCGAAGCCGGCGGGCATCGGTGCCATCGTCGGCGCCTACGACTCGCCGCACAACACCTGGAACCTGGACGACGGCGACGGCTACACCTTCGCCAACGACACCGCGCCCACCGACACCGGCTACGCGATGCCCGATACCACCGTGGGCAACAATCCGCTCACCCTGAGCGGCGGCACCACCTGGACCAACGACACGACCCGCGGCGAGGTGCTGAGCCTCGACGGGACCAGCGGCTACGCCGCCTCCGGCAGCAGCGCGCTGAACACGACCGGCAGCTACTCCGTCTCCGCGTGGGTCGACATGTCCTCCCTGCCCGGCCACAACGCCACCATCGCCGCCCAGGACGGCAGCCAGACCAGCCCCTTCATGCTCCAGTACAACGACACCTACAACGGCACCCCGGGCTGGTCGTTCAGCCTCAGCAAGAGCGACACCGCGGGCACCGGCTTCTGGAACGCCTACGCAGCCGGCGCCACCGCGGGTACCTGGACACAACTCCTCGGGACCTACGACGCCACCACCCAGACAGCCAAGCTGTACGTCAACGGCGCCCTCGCCGCCACCGCTACCGGTGCCACCTCCTGGAGTTCCTCCGGTGCCTTCACCGTCGGCCGAAGCCAGTACAACGGCGCAACCACCGACTTCGTACCGGGCGCCGTCAGCCACGTCCAAGCCTGGAACTACGCCCTCACCCCTGAGGAGGCCGACGCGCTGAACCGAAATCTGCTGTGACACCGATGCAGCACCGTTGATCTCCCCGGCGCGGCCGGGAGACAGCCGTCTCCCGGCCGCGCCGTGCGGACCACGTGCCCCAGAGCGCCGCGGCCCGCCTGCGGCTGCACCCGCTCACTACTCGTCCTGGGCGGGGCAGGTCCTGCTCCGTCCGAGCACGGAGAGCCACGACAACTCGCCGACGGCGGTCCAGGGCCGACGCCTAGCATGGGCGGGTGCATCCGACACCCGCCCAGCCGCAGCCCGCGCAGCCGTCGAAACCGCAGCCCCACCGGGCCGCCCGCGACCGTGAGATCGAGTCCCTCGCCGAGTTCGACGAGGTGGTCGCCGCGCACGGCACGCTCGACCGGTACCGGCTCCAGGCCGTCGATCTGACGGACCGTACGGACGTCCTGCTGACCACCGACACCACCGGCGCCGTCTTCCTCGGCTGCCCGATGTCCCCCGAGGCCGCCGCCCGGGTCGGCGCCTCCGGCGCCCTGGTGTTCCCGCCGGTCCCGGACCTCCCCTTCGACCCCTACCGCGCCTTCGTCTACACGCCCGGCGAGCTGTTCGACTCGCTCGACGCGGGCTACGAGGCGACCCCGGACGCCCGCTCGTACGCGTGGTTCGAGCAGACCAAGGCGGACGGCGACATATTCGGCTCGATGCTGCGCTCGATCCACGACGACGCGGTCTCCGACGCACTGGACGAACTCCTCGTCGGCGCCCGGGTGGTGGGCGTGATGGGCGGGCACGCGATGGCGCGCGGCACCGCGGAGTACGCCGGTGCCGCCCGGCTCGGCCGGGAGCTGGCGCGGGCCGGCTTCACGGTGGCCACCGGCGGCGGCCCGGGCGCGATGGAGGCGGCGAACCTCGGCGCGTACGCGGCACCCTTCGACGACGGGATGCTCGACGAGGCTCTGGAACTCCTCGCCAAGGCACCGTCGTTCCGGCCGTCGATCACCGACTGGGCGCGCGCCGCCTTCGAGGTCCGCGAGCGCTGGCCGGACGGCGGCCCGTCGGTCGGCATCCCCACCTGGTTCTACGGCCACGAGCCGCCGAACGCCTTCGCCGCGCACATCGCCAAGTACTTCGCCAACGCCACCCGCGAGGACGGCCTGCTGGCGCGCTCCAACGCCGGTGTGGTGTTCCTGCCGGGCGCCGCCGGGACCGTACAGGAGATCTTCGACAACGCGACGCCCAACTACTACGAGTCACGGGGCGAGCCGACCCCGATGGTGCTCGTGAACGAGGCGCACTGGAGCGAGAAGCTGCCGGCCTGGCAGCTGCTGACCTCGCTCGCGGGGGAGCGCGCGATGGCGTCCCGTATCGCCCTGGTTGACCGGATCGAGCAAGCTTCACAGGCACTGAAACGCCTCGGTGATTAATAAGCAGGCAAAGTCAACGCACGTGGACCGCATATGCATTGACACTACTTATGGAGCGCTTATAGACCTGTGAGCCTCCCGGGGATGCTGATGCCTCACCTCACCGTTGCGTCAACTCCCCCCACTACCCCCCGCAGTTATGCACTCAGTAAGGACAAACGTGTCCATATCCCGCCGCAGTGCACGTAGTTCCGTGCGCATCCTGGGTGTTGCCTCCGCGTCGGCCGCGCTGGTCCTGGGCTTCTCCAGCAGCGCCCTCGCGTGCAACATCAAAGAGTTCTCCGCCGAAGCCACCTGCGACGGCTCCAACGGTGTCATCACGGTCACCGACCAGGACGCCACAGGTACTCCGGCCACCATCACCGTCTTCCTCGAGAGCAACGGTGGCGACGCGAAGCAGGTCGGCGACGCGCAGACCGTCAAGGGCTCCAAGGAAGGTACGAAGGTCACCTTCTCCGAGGACTGGGCGCCCAACGCGACGTACCGCGTCCGTGTCAAGGTCGACAGCGGTAAGACCCAGATCGACACGGACATCACGCCCAACCTGACGACCCCGTCGACGGCGTGCAAGTCCGACGACAGCGCCAGCCCCTCCCCGTCGGAGTCGGCCACCCCGTCGCCGTCGGAGTCCGAGTCCACCCCGGCCGAGTCGGACTCCCCGACCCCGTCGGCCACGGACAGCAGCAGCACCGCCCCGGCGTCCACGTCGAGCAACGCCCCGTCCCCGGCCGTCGGTGAGTCGAACCTCGCCGAGACCGGTGCCAACTCCAACACCGGCCTGATCGCCGGTCTCGCGGCCGCGCTCGTGGCGGTCGGCGGTGGCGCGGTCTGGTTCGGCATGCGCCGCCGTGGCGCGCACAGCGGTAACTGACGCACCTCTCGCTCGTACACCGTCGAGGCCCGTCCCCGTATCCCCGGGGGACGGGCCTCGGCCGTATCCGCGCACGCGGTCAGTCCAGTACGACGGTCTCCGCCGCGTCGAACTCGACGCCCACCGCGTCCCCTGCCTCCGGCGCCTCCCGTAGCGCGCAGGCCGCCGCCAGACGGGGGCCGCCGTCCTGGGGCTGGAGGTGGACGGTGACATGGGTGCCCTGGAAGGTACGGGCGGCCACCGCGCAGGGCAGCCCCGCGTCGACGGCGACCAGCCGTACGCCGGCCGGCCGTACGAGCAGGGTCCGCGTCCCCTGCCCGGAGCACTCGGGCACCGGCACCTTCCCCCACGGCGTCACCGCGACCGTTCCCTCCACGGTCGCCGGGACCACGTTGTCGAAACCGAGGAAGCGGGCCACGAACTCGTCCGCGGGCCGCTGCCAGACGTCGAGGGGCGTGCCGGACTGGGCGATCCGCCCGTCCCGCATCACCACCACCCGGTCGGCCAGCGCGAACGCCTCGCCCTGGTCGTGCGTCACGGCGAGCACGGTGGTGCCCAACCGCCCGAACAGCTCCCGGAGTTCGACCACGAGCCGCTCCCGCAGCGAGCGGTCGAGCTGCCCGAGGGGTTCGTCGAGCATCAGCAGCCGCGGCCGGGGCGCCAGCGCCCGCGCGAGCGCCACCCGCTGCTGCTCCCCGCCGGAGAGCCCGGCGACAGCCCGACGGGCCGCACCCGGAAGCCCCACCAGTTCCAGCAACTCGCCCACCCGCTCGGCCTGCTGCGCCTTCCCGGTGCCGTGCATCCGGAGCCCGAAGGCCACGTTCCCGCCCACGTCCCGCTGCGGGAACAGCTGGTGGTCCTGGAACATCAGCCCGACCCCCCGCCGGTGCACGGGCACCCGCACCTGGTCGTGTCCGTCGAGCAGCACCCGCCCGGAGTCGAGTGGTTGCAGCCCCGCCACCACCCGCAGCAGCGTGGACTTGCCGCTTCCGCTCGGCCCGAGCACGCACACCACCTCCTGCTCGGCGACATCGAGATCGACGGCGTCCAGCACGGCCCGCCCGCCGAACCGCACGGTGGCCGCGTCGAGCGTCAGCAGCATCAGAACTCCCCCGTCCGGTCGGTCCGCAGCCGCTCGAGGACCAGCAGCGCCACCGCGCACACCACCATCAGAATCGTGGAAAGGGCCATCGCCTGGCCGTAGTTGAGATCACCGGGGCGGGAAAGCAGCCGGGCCACGGCGACCGGCAGCGTGGGGTTGTCCGGCCGCGCGATGAACACCGTCGCCCCGAACTCCCCCAGCGACACCGCGAACGCGAACCCCGCCGCGATCAGCAGCGCCCGCCGCACCATCGGCAGATCGACCTCCCGCCACACCCGCCACGGCGCGGCCCCGAGCACGGCCGCCGCCTCCCGCAGCCGCTCGTCCACGGCCCTCAGCACGGGCAGCATGGTCCGTACGACGAACGGGACACCGACCAGCGCCTGGGCGAGCGGGACGAGGATCCAGGACTGACGGAGATCCAGCGGCGGCTTGTCGAGCGCGATCAGGAACCCGAAGCCGACGGTCACCGCGGACACCCCGAGCGGCAGCATCAGCAGCGCGTCGAAGCCCCGCACCAGCCGCCCCGCGTCCCGCCGGGCCAGTGCGGCGGCGGCGAGTCCGCCGATCACCACCGCGATGGCGGTGGCCGCGACCGCGTACTCCAGGGAATTGACCACCGACTCGATCGGCGCGACCAGGAAGGTCCCGCCGTCGGCGTCGCCCAGCGCCCGGTAGTACCCGAACCCCCCGTCCAGCGACCGCCGTACCAGCACGGCCAGCGGCAGGACCAGGAGCACGGCGACGGTGGCGAGGACCCCGCCGAGCAGCGCCCACTGTCCGGCCCCGCGCGGCCGGCGTGCCGTCACCGACGGGTCCACCAGCCGCAGCGCGCTCTCCCGCCGCCGTACCGTCCACGCGTGCACGGCGAGGATCGCGCCGACCGCGGCGAACTGCACGATCGTCAGGACGGCGGCCGTGGAGAGGTCGAAGATCTCGGAGGTCTGCCGGTAGATCTCCACTTCGAGGGTGGAGAACGTCGGCCCGCCGAGGATCTGCACCACACCGAAGGAGGTGAAGGTGAACAGGAACACCATCAGCGCGGCGGCGGCCACGGCGGGCGCGAGCGCGGGCAGGGTGACCTTCCGCCAGGCGGCCGGTGGGGAGGCACCGAGCATCCGGGCGGCCTCCTCCTGCCGGGGGTCCAGCTGGGCCCACAGCCCGCCCACGGTCCGTACGACGACCGCGTAGTTGAAGAAGACGTGCGCCAGCAGGATGGCCCAGACGGTGGTGTCCAGCCGTACGCCCCACAGCTCGTCCAGCAGCCCGCCCCGGCCGACCAGCGCCAGGAAGGCCGTACCGACCACGACCGTCGGCAGGACGAAGGGAACCGTCACCACGGCCCGCAGCACCTGCTTGCCCGGGAAGTCGAGGCGGGCGAAGACATAGGCGGCGGGCAGCGCGGCCAGCAGGGTGAGCGCGGTGGAGGCGAGCGCCTGCCAGGTGGTGAACCAGAGCACGTGCCGGATGTCGGACTGGCCGAGGACGTCGGCGATCCGCCCGAACCGCCAGACCCCGTCGACCTTCAGGCCGCGCGCGACGATCGCCGCGACCGGCCATGCGAAGAACACACCGAAGAACGCGACGGGCAGGGCCATCAGACCGAGCCGCGCCACGCTCCCCGAACGGCCCTTGTGCGGGGCTACTTCAGTACGAGTGACGTCCACGTCTTGACCCACTGGTCACGGTTGGCGGCGATCTTGTCGGGCGCCATGGTCTCGGGATCCTGGGCGGCGGGCCCGTACTTCGTGAACTCGGCAGGCACGCTCGCCCCCTTCACCACCGGGTACACGAACATGTTCAGCGGCATGTCCTCCTGGAACTCCTTGGAGACCAGGAAGTCGATGAGCGCCTTGCCCCCCTTGGTGTTCCCGGCGTTGCTCAGCAGCCCGGCGAACTCGATCTGCCGGAAGCAGGTGCCGGTCGCGACACCGGTGGGCGCGGTGCTGGGCTTCGGGTCGGCGTAGATGACCTCGGCGGGCGGGGAGGAGGCGTAGGACACGACGAGCGGCCGGTCGCCGCCGGCCTTCTTGCCGCCGGCCGAGCCGGAGAACTCCTCGTTGTAGGCCTGCTCCCAGCCGTCGACGACCTTGACGCCGTTGGCCTTGAGCTGCTTCCAGTAGTCCTGCCAGCCGCTGTCCCCGTACTGCGCGGCCGAACCGAGCAGGAAGCCGAGCCCCGGCGAGGACGTGGAGGCGTTCTCGGTGACGAGGAGGTTCTTGTACTGGGGCTTGACGAGATCGGCGTACGACGCCGGCGGGGTCAGCTTGTGCTTGCTGAAGTACGCCTTGTCGTAGTTGACGCAGATGTCGCCGTAGTCGATGGGCGTGACCCGCTTCTTGCCGGCGTCGAGTTGGTACTCCGTGCCGACCTGGTCGAGCCCCTTGGCGTCGTACGACTGGAAGAGACCGTTGTCGAGGGCCCTGGACAGCAGGGTGTTGTCGACGCCGAAGAAGACGTCGCCCTGCGGGTTGTCCTTGGTCAGGATCGCCTTGTTGACGGCCTGCCCGGCGTCGCCGTCCTTGAGGACCTTGACCTTGTAGCCGGACTGCTTCTCGAAGTCCTGGAGCACGCTCTTGGAGACGGCCCACGAGTCGTGGCTGACGAGGGTGACGGTCTTGGGGTCGGCCCCGCTGTCCGACGACGAGCACGCGGACAGCGTCACGAGCCCGAGCCCGACCGCCGCGGCCGCGAAGATTCTGGTGTGCCTGGTGTGCACTGGTGTTTTTCCTCCTGGAGTTGACCAGGAAGAGACGCGGCCCTGCCCGCGATGTGCGGGCAGGGCGCAACAGCTTGAGTGATGACCGAACTTCCTACCCAGAATGACCTGGGCGAGGTTCAGAGGGTCTGCGGCCCGGTTGCCGCACTCTCAGCGCTGTGGCGCTCCCCTGTCGGAATATGAAGATGTGGTGGCCAGATCCTACCGCTCGGTGCCTACGGCGGTTACCTCTCGGTGGCCGCGAGCTGACCACAGGCCCCGTCGATCTCCTGCCCCCGGGTGTCCCGGACGGTGACGGGCACACCATGCGCCTCGATCGCCTCGACGAACGCCTTCTCGTCCTCCGGCCGTGACGCGGTCCACTTCGAACCCGGCGTCGGGTTCAGCGGGATGAGGTTGACGTGCACGGGCTTGCCCCGCAGCAGCCGGCCCAGCCGGTCCCCTCGCCACGCCTGGTCGTTGATGTCGCGGATGAGCGCGTACTCGATCGACAGCCGCCGCCCGCTCTTCTCGACGTACTCGAACCCGGCGTCGAGGACCTCGCGCACCTTCCACCGGGTGTTGACCGGGACGAGGGTGTCGCGCAGTTCGTCGTCGGGGGCGTGCAGCGAGATCGCCAGCCGGCACTTGAAGCCCTCGTCGGCGAACCGGTGGATGGCCGGGACCAGCCCGACGGTCGAGACGGTGATCCCGCGCTGCGAGAGCCCGAGCCCGTCCGGGGCGGGGTCGGTCAGCGCCCGGATGGCTCCGACCACCCGCTTGTAGTTGGCGAGCGGCTCCCCCATCCCCATGAAGACGATGTTGGACAGCCGCGCGGGCCCGCCGGGCACCTCGCCGTCCCGCAGCGCCCGCATCCCGTCGACGATCTGGTGCACGATCTCGGCGGTGGACAGATTCCGGTCAAGCCCCGCCTGCCCGGTCGCACAGAACGGGCAGTTCATCCCGCAGCCCGCCTGTGAGCTGATGCACATGGTCACCCGGTCCGGGTAGCGCATCAGCACCGACTCGACGAGTGTCCCGTCGAACAGCTTCCACAGCGTCTTGCGGGTCGTCCCCTCGTCGGTCGACAGATGCCGTACGACGGTCATCAGCTCGGGGAACAACGCCTCCCGCAGCTTGTCCCGCGAGCCGGCCGGGATGTCCGTCCACTGCTCGGGGTCGTGCGCGTACCGCGCGAAGTAGTGCTGCGAGAGCTGCTTGGCACGAAACGGCTTCTCCCCGACCTCGGCCACCGCGTCCTTGCGCTCGGCGGGCGAGAGATCAGCGAGATGCCGCGGCGGCTTCTTGGCTCCGCGCGGCGCGACGAAAGTGAGTTCTCCGGGCTTAGGCATAACTCAACCAGTGTCGCAGATCGACTGCGGTGGCCCGCGCCCCTGGGTTTCGGCGGGGGACCGGGGGCTCAGCGCACGGCGGTGGTGATGATGGCGAAGGGGGCGCCGAAGGGGTCGAGGAACATGGCGAAGCGGCCGATGCCCGGTGCCTCGGCGACCGGGATGAGGACGGTGGCTCCGGCCTCGGTGGCCCTGGCGAACGTGGCGTCGCAGTCGCTCACCTCGAAGTACGGGTGCCATTCCGGGGTGGATCCGGCGTCGAGGTTGGCCTGGGGCAGTTGCATCAGCCCGCCGTGGGCCGCCGCCGGGCCGGCGCCGGCCGGGGTGAGGATCGTGTAGGTCAGTTCCGGGCCCATCGGCACGTCCCGCGTCTGCCAGGAGAAGACCGACTCGTAGAACGCCTTCGCCGCGGTCGCGTCGGTGGTGTACAGCTCCGTCCTGGACAGGCTGCCCGGGACCGCGACCAGGTCCAGGCCCTGGGTCTCGCCCGGTTGCCAGACCGCGAAGTCCGCGCCGGTGGGGTCGATGAAGGCGGCCGCCCGCCCGAAGGCGAAGACGTCCGCCGGAGCGATCCGGACGCTGCCGCCCGCCTGTTCCACGGCCTTGGCGGTGGCGTCGGCGTCCGGGGTGTGGAAGTACACCCTCCAGGACGAGGCCGCGCCCTCCTCGGTGAGCGGGCCGATCCCGGCGACCGTCCTGCCGTCCTGCTGGAAGAAGCCGTAGCCGCCCGCCTCCGGTCCGGCCGACCGGTGCTCCCAGCCGAAGACGGCGGAGTAGAAGGCGGCGCCCGCGCCGGTGTCCGGGGTCCCCACGTCGAGCCAGTTCGGGGCGCCGGGAACGTATGTGGTCGTCAGCATGGTGGGGTCTCTCCTCGGTCCGCCTCGGCCCTCTGCGGTCACCAGGTCACGGGCAGCGTACGCGGTCCGCGGATCAGGCCCTGGCGCTGGAACTCGACCTCCTCGGGGGGTACGGCCAGGCGGATGCCGGGGAAGCGGGAGAGTACCGAGCCGATCATGGTCTCGGCCTCCATGCGGGCCATGATCGCGGCCATGCAGTGGTGGGGTCCGTGGCCGAAGGCCAGGTGGGGGCCGTTGGTGCGGTCGAAGTCCAGGTCGTCGGGGTCGTCGAAGACGGCGGGGTCGCGGTTGGCGGCGACGTAGGCGTTGTAGACGACCTCGCCGGCCCGGATCAGCCGGCCGCCGACCTCGACGTCCTCGACGGCGACGCGCGGGATGCCGACGCCGTTGCGGTGCGGGACGTAGCGGAACAGCTCGTCCACCGCCTTGGGCAGCAGCTCCGGCTCGCGGCGCAGCCGGTCCAGGTGCTTGGGGTGGGTGAGCAGCGCGTACATCATCGAGCCGCTGTTGTTGCGGACCGCGTGACCTCCGCTGACCTGGATGGCGGTGGCCAGGGAGATCGCCTCGTCGCCGGTGATCTCGCCGTCCGCGGTGGCCTGGGCCAGCACTCCGGCGAGATCCTCGCGGGGCTCCTCCCGGCGGCTCTGCAGCAGCTCGGCGATCCGGGCCCGGGTGGCCCGGGCGGCCTCCCGGGCGCGCTCCTGGGCGTCGGGGCCCGCGGAGAGCAGCGCCTCGCCGGTGGCCGCCCAGCGGTGCCAGTCCTTCTCGTCGACGCCGAGGAAGTCACGGATCACGGCGATCGGGAAGGGGCCGTGCAGATACTCCATGAGGTCGGCCGGCGGGCCCGCGGCCTCCATCGTGTCGAGGAGTTCGCCGGCCCGGCGCTCCGCCATCGGCCGCAGCCGCTGCATGGCCCGCCCGGTGAAGGCCCGGGCGACGACCCGGCGCAGCCGGTTGTGCCGGGGCGGATCGATGTACTGGAGGCCCGCCGTCTGGGAGGCCACCGGCGCCGGGCGCATGCTCGTGATGTCGCGGCCGACGACCGCCTCCCGGGAGAAACGCGGGTCGGAGGTGACGAAGCGGACGTCCTCGTACCGGGTGACCAGCCAGGCGTCCCCCTCGCCGTGCGCGAGTCTGATCCGGGTGACCGGCTCGTCGCGCAGCAGCTCGTCCAGGAACGGGTCCGGGTCGAGCGCGGACAGATCGTCGACGGGCCAGAACCGCACCGGCGGCGGAGGCGAGGTCGGGGACGGGGTGGAGGCCGGGGCCGGGTCGAGGGGCATGGGCACACTCCCTGCACGTCGGATGACACAGCGTCCTCACAGGGAGTGTGCCTCTGGCCGGCATGACCATGCGATTTCTGCTGCGTCATCCGGGGCCGACATGCCGCCGAGCCCCCGCCCTGCGAAGGACGGGGGCTCCCCTACGACAGCTGTACGTCAGCCACTGCCGACGTCTCTGTAGCTCAGCCACTCCCGACGAACAACACCATCAGCAACCACACCACCGGAGCCGTCGGCAGCAGCGAGTCCAGGCGGTCCATGCTGTATCGACTTGCCGCTACCGCGGCGTGGCGCCATGGCCTGCCGTCACCCACTCCCGACGAACAACACCATCAGCAACCACACCACCGGAGCCGTCGGCAGCAGCGAGTCCAGGCGGTCCATGATGCCGCCGTGGCCCGGGAGTAGCGTGCCCATGTCCTTGATGCCCAGGTCCCGCTTGATCATGGACTCGCCGAGGTCGCCGAGCGTGGCGCTGGCCGCGACCGCGAGGCCCAGCAGCAGGCCCTGCCACCAGGTGCCGTCGTCGATCAGGAACTGCATGCACAGCGCGCCCGCGACCATCGCGAACAGCACCGCGCCGACCAGGCCCTCGCGGGTCTTGCCGGGGCTGATGCGCGGAGCGAGCTTGTGGGTGCCGAAGCGCCAGCCGACCGCGTAGGCGCCGGTGTCGCTGACCACCGTGAGGAGCAGGAAGGTCAGCACCCGGAAGGGGCCGTCCTCGGCGGTGAGCATCATCGCGACGAACGTCGCCAGGAAGGGGACGTAGAACGCCGCGAAGAGACCCGCCGTGACGTCCTTGAGATAGCCCTCCGGCGGTTCCGTCATCCGCCAGACCAGGATCGCGAGACCGGTGAGCGCCAGGGCGACCCAGGCGCCCTCGGCACCCCGGGCGTAGCCGGCCACCACCATCGCGGCGCCGCCGAGCGCCAGCGGGACCAGGGGCGCCTTGATGCCCTTGCGCTCCTGGAGTCGGCTGGTCAGTTCCCACAGGCCCACCACGACCGCGACCGCCACGACGCCGACGAAGACCGCCTTGACGACGAACAGGGACGCCACGATCACGACGCCCAGTCCGACGCCGACGCCTATGGCCGCACCCAGGTCGCGTCCCGCGCTCTTCTTCTGCGGCGCGGGCGTCGGCTGTGGGACGTCGGGCATGGGCTCCGGATTCTGCGGCGCCGCCGCGTGAGGCAGGGGCTGCGCCGACGGGGTGTCGTTGCGGAACGTCTCGTCTCGGAACAAGGGGCCGCTCAGCCGAGCGGCCCCCCGGTCGTCGTCCTGGTCTGAGCCGTACGCGGGTACGTCGTCGGGCACGATGGGCATGGGGCGAGTGTGCTGCGCGTTCTGCGCATCGTACGCGGGACCCGCCGGGACGGCTCCGTGGACATGCCCCTGGTCATAGCCGTGGGTACGACCGAGGTCGTACCCCTGACCGGGACCGTGGCCGTACCCCTGGGCAGGGCCGGGGCCATACCCCTGGCCATACCCCTGGCCGTACCCCTGCCCTGCGTCCGGCACCTGGCCGGAGTCCGGCCCGTGGCCGTGGTCGTAGCCCTGGCCGGTGCCCTGATCGGTCGGTCCCCAGTACCCGGCCGGTGATCCGGCCTGCCCGGCAGGTGAGCCCGTCTGCGGCGGGGCTCCCCAGGATGAGTCGTTCATCAGACTTCGAGAAGCTCCGCTTCCTTGTGCTTGAGGAGCTCGTCCACCTGCGCGACGTACTTCGCGGTGGTGTCGTCGAGCTCCTTCTCGGCGCGACGGCCCTCGTCCTCGCCGACCTCGCCGTCCTTGATCAGCTTGTCGATGGCGTCCTTGGCCTTGCGGCGCACGGAACGGATGGAGACCTTGGAGTCCTCCGCCTTGCCCTTGGCGACCTTGATGTAGTCGCGGCGGCGCTCCTCGGTGAGCTCCGGGAACACCACACGGATGATGTTGCCGTCGTTGCTCGGGTTGACGCCCAGGTCCGAGTCACGGATGGCCTGCTCGATGTTGCGCAGGGCCGTCTTGTCGAACGGGGTCACGACCGCCATGCGCGGTTCCGGCACGGAGAACGAGGCCAGCTGGTTGATCGGCGTCGGCGCGCCGTAGTAGTCGGCCACGATCTTGTTGAACATCGCCGGGTGCGCACGGCCGGTGCGGATCGCGGCGAAGTCCTCCTTGGCGACCACGACGGCCTTCTCCATCTTCTCCTCGGCTTCGAGGAGGGTCTCTTCGATCACCACTTGCTCCTGCGTGTCTTGAGTAAGGCCCGGCTGCGGTTCCGTTGCGGGGCGGCGGCCGGCTGCGTCGCGTCTTCATTCCCTGACGGTTCCCGACCGGCAGGACATTGTCCATCCCCCGGTCAGGGTGCGTCAGGCGTTGCCGGTCAGTCCCGGCTGCCCTGGTCACCCACCAGCGTGCCGATCTTCTCACCCTTGACGGCGCGCGCGATATTGCCCTCCGTCACCAGCTCGAACACCAGGATCGGCAGCTTGTTGTCACGGCAGAGCGTGATCGCGGTGGCGTCGGCGACCTTGAGCTCGCGGGTGATGACCTCGCCGTAGCCGAGGGAGTCGAACTTGACGGCGTCGGGGTTGGTCTTGGGGTCGGAGTCGTAGACCCCGTCCACGCCGTTCTTGCCCATGAGCAGCGCCTCGGCGTCGATCTCCAGGGCGCGCTGGGCGGCGGTGGTGTCGGTGGAGAAGTACGGCATGCCCATACCGGCACCGAAGATGACCACACGGCCCTTCTCCAGGTGGCGCACGGCGCGCAGCGGGATGTACGGCTCGGCGACCTGTCCCATGGTGATCGCGGTCTGCACCCGGCTGTCGATGCCCTCCTTCTCCAGGAAGTCCTGGAGGGCGAGGCAGTTCATGACGGTGCCGAGCATGCCCATGTAGTCGGAGCGGGCCCGGTCCATGCCGCGCTGCTGGAGTTCGGCGCCGCGGAAGAAGTTGCCGCCGCCGATGACGACGGCGACCTGCGCGCCGTCGCGGACGACGGCCGCGATCTCACGGGCGATCTTGTGCACCACGTCCGGGTCCACGCCCAGGCCCCCGCCACCGGAGAAGGCCTCTCCGGACAGCTTCAGCAGAAACCGGCCGCGTACTTTGCCGTCGTCGCTCTTCTGGGCCTTGGTGGTCATGGAGATCCCGCCTCTTTCACGTGTTGCACATACGCATACGAAGAAGGCCATTGCCGGTGGGGTCGCTTTTCGCTGCCCATGCGCGGCAATGGCCTCCTCGTCAGATCTGCCGCCGTCCGTCACGTCCCTGGGTGTGGCGGTGTGTACGGACGACTGCTGTCGACCGACCCTATCGGGATTTCCCCGTGGGTCGCGTGTCGATCGCGGTACGGACTCAGATGCCGACCTTGATGCGCGCGAAGCGCTTCAGGGTGACACCGGCCTCGTCCAGAATCTTCTGGACCGACTTCTTGTTGTCGAGCGCGTACGGCTGGCCGAGCAGCGTGGCGTCCTTGAAGAAGCCGTTCAGACGACCCTCGACGATCTTGGCGATCGCGGCCTCGGGCTTGCCCTCGGCGCGGGTGGTCTCCTCGGCGATGTGGCGCTCGGACTCGACGACCTCGGCCGGCACGTCCTCCTTGGCCAGGTACTTCGGCGCGAAGGCGGCGATGTGCTGGGCCACGCCCTTGGCGATCTCGGCGTTCGGCTTGTCCAGCTCGACGAGGACACCGATCTGCGGGGGCAGGTCGGGCATCGTGCGGTGCATGTAGGCGGTCACGTAGCCGTCGGCGTACTGCGCGAAGCGGTCGAGGACGATCTTCTCGCCGAGGTTGGCGTTGGCCTCGTCCACGAACGCCTGGACCGTCTTGCCGGGCTCGATCTCGGAGGCGAGCAGCGCCTCCAGGTCGGCCGGAGCGGTCTTGGCGACGTGCTCGGCGATGGTGTTGGCGACGGCCTGGAACTTGTCACCCTTGGCGACGAAGTCCGTCTCGCACTTCAGCTCGACGAGGACGCCGGAGGAGTTGTCGTCGGCGATGATCGAGACCACGGCGCCGTTCTCGGCGGAGCGGCCCTCGCGCTTGGCGACGCCCTTCTGGCCCTTGATGCGGAGCGCCTCGACAGCCTTGTCGACGTCGCCCTCGGCCTCGTCCAGGGCCTTCTTGCAGTCCATCATGCCGGCGCCGGTGAGCTCGCGGAGCTTCTTGACGTCAGCGGCGGTGTAGTTCGCCATGAGTCTGTAAGTCTTTCTCGAAGTCTGGAAGATCGAAGATCTGCGCGTCTGCGATCCACATGAATTCCATGGATTCCATGTGCGGATTCCACCTGCAGGGGTGGATCGCGGACCGTTGGCTGACCTACGGATGAACGGTGGGGGCGGAGTTCATGCCGCCGCCCCCACCGTCAACGCTTCAGCAGAGGGGTCAGGCCTGCTCGGCGTCCGCGGCCGGAGCCTCGACAGCAGCCTCGGCGGCAGCCGGAGCCTCGACAGCGGCCTCAGCGGCAGCCGGAGCCTCGGCCTGCTCGGCGTCGGCGACCTTCTCGGTCTCGGCGGAGGTCTGGACCTCGGCGTCGTCCGCCTTCTTCTCGCCCTCGAGCAGGTCGCGCTCCCACTCGGCGAGCGGCTCGCCCGCGGCCTTCTCGCCCTTGTCGCCGGTGGCGACACGGGACCGGGAGATGAGGCCCTCGGCGACCGCGTCGGCGATCACGCGGGTGAGCAGGGTGACGGAGCGGATCGCGTCGTCGTTGCCCGGGATCTTGTAGTCGACCTCGTCGGGGTCGCAGTTGGTGTCGAGGATCGCGACGACCGGGATGTTGAGCTTCCGGGCCTCACCGACCGCGATGTGCTCCTTCTTGGTGTCCACGATCCAGACGGCGCTGGGCACCTTCTGCATCTCGCGGATACCACCGAGGGTCTTCTCCAGCTTGGCCTTCTCGCGCGAGAGCACGAGAAGTTCCTTCTTGGTCAGACCCGACGCGGCGACGTCCTCGAAGTCGATCTGCTCGAGCTCCTTGAGGCGCTGCAGACGCTTGTAGACGGTCGAGAAGTTGGTGAGCATGCCGCCCAGCCAGCGCTGGTTGACGAAGGGCATGCCGACGCGGGTGGCCTGCTCGGCGATGGCCTCCTGCGCCTGCTTCTTCGTGCCGACGAACATGACCGTGCCGCCGTGGGCGACGGTCTCCTTGACGAACTCGTAGGCGCGGTCGATGTACGACAGCGACTGGAGCAGGTCGATGATGTAGATGCCGTTGCGCTCGGTGAAGATGAAGCGCTTCATCTTCGGGTTCCAGCGACGGGTCTGGTGACCGAAGTGGACGCCGCTTTCCAGCAGCTCCCGCATCGTGACGACGGCCATGGCCGTACTCCTTGGTGTTCTCGGTTGTGCCGCGGATGCCGGACGGCTCCCGCGCCTGACGCCCGTGTGCGCTGTGCCGCGAAGGACCGAGAAGCGCTGACACCTGCTTTTGATGGCCAGATGTCGGGGCGTGCGAAGTCGACCCGGTGACCCGGATCGCCAACAGAAGTGTACGGGACCGGCGGGGTACCGGGTGACGCCACTGTCCACAACTCGGGAGTAATCCACAGGTACCGGCCATGATCGGCGGGGCTGCGGGACGGTTTGACCATGTTGGTCATGCGACGCGCGATGCGATGGATGGGGGCGGCGACGGCGTTGTCGCTGGCTTTGGGAGCGACTGCGGCCCGGGCCTGGGTGGGGACAGACGGTCCGCCGCCCCCTGCCGCACCCGTGCCGGCGATCGGCCGCGCCTGGCCGGTGGGGGTACGGCCACCGGTCCTGCGCGGCTGGGAACCACCGGCGACGGTGTACGGCCCCGGGCACCGGGGCGTCGACGTGGGGGCGTCCGCCGGAGAGCCGGTACGGGCGGTGGCGGCGGGACGGGTCTCCTATGCGGGGCGGGTCGCGGGGAGGGGTGTGGTGTCGGTGGCGCTGGCGGGGACGGACCTGCGCACGACGTACGAGCCGGTGACGGCGACGGTGCAGAAGGGGGAGGTGGTGGCGGCGGGCGAGGTGGTGGGCACGGTGGAACCGGGGGGCGCGCACTGCGGTGCCCGTTCGTGTGTGCACTGGGGACTGCTCAGGGGGGACGTGTACGTGGACCCGTTGCTGCTGTTGCCGCCGTGGCTGCGGGACCGGGGGCCGTCGAGACTGCTGCCGGTGTGGGGAGTTCCGCTGCCATAGGGGCGGTCGGGGCCGGTCGCGCGACTGCGGGTGCGTGGGGGTTGCTCGCGCAGTTCCCCGCGCCCCTGAAGGGGCGCTGTCCAGCCGCCCCTTTTCAGCTACTCAACTGCGGGCAGGCGTGCCGCAGGGCGGCACGGGTGGGCGCAGCGGCACCCGGCCGGCGCCGGTAAGCGACCCCACCCCCCGGCCCCAACCCGCGTCAGCCCCGCACACCCCGCAGCGCCATCGCCACGGCCGCCTCAGTGATCACCACCGGGTCCTCCGCCGCCCCCAGCTCGATCCGCCGGACCGCGGCATCCACAACCCCCTGCACCAGCATCGCCGCGAGCCGGGGCTGCCCATGCCCCAGCTCTCCCAGCGCCTCCACGATCATCGCGACCAGCCCGCCGTGCGCGGCCCTGATCTTCTCCCGCGCCCCCGTGTCCAGCTCGCTCGCCGAGATCGCGACCACCGCGCGGTGCCGCCGGTCCCCGACCAGGGCCAGCTGCTGCCGCACATACGCCTCGACCTTGCCGTCGGCGGAGCCCGCCCGCTCCATCGCCGCCTCGACCTCCGCCGCCCACACGGGGAAGTCGACCTCGCAGAGCTCCTCGACCACGGCGGCGCGGGACCGGAAGTACTCGTACACGGACGACCGGGCCAGCCCCGTGCGCTCGGCGAGCGCGGGGAAGGTCAGCGCCTCCGTCCCGCCCTCGGACAGGAGGGACCGCGCCGCGTCCAGCAGGGCGGCTCGCTGCATCGACCGGTGCTCGGCCACGGAGGCCGCTCGAATCCTTGGCACGTCAACCACTTTACGGATGCGCCGGGCCGGACGGGAGGCAGTACGACCGGGACGCGGCCCGCCCGGCCGCCGACGACGGCCGAAAACCCCCGCCGGCCCGCGCTCAACGGCCGAAACTCGCCAGCTTCGCCCGCAGCTGCAGCACCGACTTGGTGTGGATCTGGCTCACCCGGCTCTCGGTGACCCCGAGCACGTTCCCGATCTCGGCGAGGGTGAGCCCCTCGTAGTAGTAGAGGGTCACCACCGTCTTCTCCCGCTCCGGCAGCGTGTTGATCGCCCGCGCCAGGAACCGCCGCAGCTCCCGGTCCTCGGCCACCTCCACGGGGTTGTCCGCGGCGGTGTCCTCCAGCGTGTCCATCACGCTCAGCCCGTCGCCGCCCTCGCCCCCGACGTGCAGCAACTCCTCCAGCGCCACCACGTTGGCCAGCGACAGCTGGCTGAAGACGGCGTGGAGTTCGTCCACCTCGATGCCCAGTTCGGCGGCCACCTCGCCCTCCGAGGGCGTGCGCCGCAGCCGCGCCTCCAGCGTGGCGTAGGCCCGCTCCACGTTCCGCGCCTTCTGCCGGACCGAGCGCGGGATCCAGTCCAGCGCCCGCAGCTCGTCGATCATCGCGCCCCGGATCCGGGTGATCGCGTACGTCTCGAACTTGATCTCGCGGTCGACGTCGAACTTCTCGATCGCGTCGATGAGCCCGAACACTCCGGAGGAGACGAAGTCGGCCTGTTCCACGTTGGGCGGCAGACCCACGCTCACCCGCCCGGCCACGTACTTGACCAGCGGCGAGTAGTGCAGGATCAGCTGTTCCCGCAGCCGGTCGTCCCCCGTCGCCTTGTACGACCGCCACAGCTCGTCGAGCGTCGAGGGAGCGGGCGGCCGCACTCTGCCACCGTCGCGGGCGGCTGGGGGGATCGCCGCCCGGTCGGACCCGGAGGTGTGCTGGGGCATTCGTCGCCTTGTGCCGTTCTGCCGTGAAGTGCCAGGAAGTGCTGTGACGTGCCGTGAACTGCGGTGAGCGGGGAGTGAAAGCGATGGTTGGGCGAGGTGTCGTTCTCATGTCGGTTGGCACGTTCTGCGCCAGGCCTTTCGTGAGCGTAGCGTGACTGGGGAGTCGCGGTGCGCGAACAGTCAGGCTCCACCCCTGCGCGAACCCCCTGTACGGCGCGCCCCACCGCGCTCGGCGCGTCGCTCTGCGTGATCGGCCGGAAGTGTCAACTCCGGGAATTCCCAAGGGCGTCGGGGGTTCCCCCGGACGGCCGAACACGCTCGGTCAGCACCGGCTCCGACCGGCCCGGACCGAGATCATCGCCTGGCGTGTCAACTTCCAGCCGTCGCCGTGTCGTTCGACGTAACCAAGTGCTCGGAGTTCGTACAGTCTCGCGACGGCCTCGTCCTCGGACGTCTGCGCGCCGCGTGCCACCTCTTCGGGTGAGGCCGGCCGGTTCCCGGGCAGGGCGGCCAGGACCTGCCGGGCAGCGGGTTCCAGCAGGTCACGCGGGAGGACGGGGCCGCGTCTGGCCGGGGCCAGCTCGCCCATGTCGCCCACGAGTTCGACGACCTCCGCGGCGTCGGTGACCAGCACGGCCTCCGCGCGGAGCAGCTCGTGCACCCCGGCCGAGAGGCCGCTGGTGGCCGGTCCTGGCACGCCCATGGTGAACCGGCCGAGGCGCTGCGCCGCCCGCGCGGTGACCAGCGAGCCGCTGCGATGGGCGGCCTCCACGACGACGGTGCCCCTGGTGAGCGCCGCGATGACCCGGTTGCGGAGCACGAACCTGCTCGGTGTGGGGTGCTCGCCGGGCGGCAACTCCCCCACCACCAGTCCCTGTTCGGCGATCCTGTTGATCAACTCGGTGTGGCCCCGGGGGTAGGGCCGGTCGACCCCGCAGGCCAGCACGGCGACGGTGGCCCCGCCGGCGCCGAGGGCTCCGCGGTGGGCGGCGCCGTCGACGCCGTAGGCGCCGCCGGACACCACCACCCAGCCGCGCTCGGCGAGCCCCGCGGCGAGGACGGCCGCCATGTGGGCGCCGTACTCGGTGCAGGCCCGGGCCCCGACGACGGCGACGGCCCGGAGCGCCCACATGCGCAGACTGGGCAGGCCGCGCACCCACAGGCCGAGCGGACGGGCGTCGCCGAGGTCGTCGAGCTGGCTGGGCCACTCGGCGTCGCCGGGGCACACGAACCGCGCACCCGCCTCCCGCGCGACCGCGAGGTCCGCCCGGGGGTCGGCCTGCGCCGCCCGGGCCAGCAGCCCCGCCCACCGCTTGCCGCCGATGCCCGGCAGGGCCTGTCCCCCGTCGCGCAGCCGGCCCGCCACCTCGTGCACGCCCCGCTCCCGCACCCATCGCCCGGCGGCCTCGTCGCCGGGCTCGACGACCCGGGCCAGGAAGACCCGGGCGAGCTGCTCGGCGTCGCTCATGTGGCGATCCCTTCCAGGACCGCGCCGCGCCGGACGCCGGTGCGCAGCTCCAGGGCCAGGTTGACGTCGTTGGCCGAGGGCCGGTCGCGGCCCGCCAGGTCGGCCAGGGTCCAGGCGACCCGGAGCACCCGGTCCAGGCCGCGAGCGGTGAGCAGGCCCCGGTCGAGGTCCAGCTCGGCCTTGGCGAGCGCGCCCGGCCGGACGTGCCAGCGGGTGCGGAGCTCGTGGCCGGGGACCTCGCTGTTGGTGCGCCAGGGCAGCCCGTCGTAGCGGTGGGCGGCCCGCTCCCGGGCCGTGCGCACCCGGTCGGCCACGGCGGCGGAGGGCTCGGCACCGGTGTGGAGCCGCAGCAGCTCCTCCCTGGACACCGGTTCGACGGCCACCCTGAGGTCCACGCGGTCCATCAGGGGGCCGGAGAGCCGGGCCCGGTACCGCTTGATCGAGGAGGGCCGGCACTCGCAGACGTCGCCGGGGGTGCCGTGCCGGCCGCAGGGACAGGGGTTCGCGGCCAGGACCATGAGGAACCTCGCCGGCATCCGCAGTATCCCGGCGGCCCGGGCGATGACGACGTGGCCCGACTCCAGGGGCTGGCGCAGGGCGTCCAGGACGCTGCTGTGGAACTCGGCGGCCTCGTCCAGGAAGAGCACGCCATGGTGGGCCAGGGACACCGCTCCGGGGCGCGGCAGGCTGGTTCCGCCGCCGACCAGGGAGGCCATGGTGGCCGAGTGGTGCGGGGAGCAGTAGGGCGGTTTGTCGACCAGGGGGTGGCCGGGTGGCAGCATCCCGGCGACCGAGTGGACGGCGGTGACCTCAAGGGACTCCTGCCGGCCCAGCTCGGGCAGCAGCCCCGGCAGCCGCTCGGCCAGCATGGTCTTGCCGGCGCCGGGCGGGCCCTTGAAGAAGACGTGATGGCGTCCGGCCGCGGCCACCTCCAGAGCGGCCCGGGCCACGTGCTGCCCGGCGACGTCCGCGAGGTCGGGTGCGTGGTCGCCGGTGACCATACCGGTGCCCAGTCCCATGCCGGGGAGGGCGAGCCCGGCCAGGAACGGGTCCGGGCGGATCTCGCCGGGGACGGGCTCCTCGTCGGGCACCGGTTCGTCGGTGAGGACCGCGATCAGCTGGCGCAGACTGCGGACGCCCAGCACGGACACCCCCGGCACCAGGGAGGCCTCCGGCACCGCGCTCTCCGGCACCACCACCTGCTCGTACCCGGCGTCGGCGGCGGCAAGCACGGCGGGCAGGATGCCCCGGACCGGCCGGACCCGGCCGTCCAGGCCCAGCTCGCCGATCATCACGATCTCGGCGAGCACCCGGGGATCGATCCGCTCGGCCGCCCCGAGCACGGCCGCGGCGACCGCGAGGTCGAAGCCGCTGCCGCTCTTCGGCACGGACGCCGGGCTCAGCCCGACGGTGAGCTTCTTCGAGGGCCAGGAAGCACCGGAGTTCACCACCGCCGCCCGGACCCGGTCCCGGCTCTCCGTCAGGCTCTTGTCCGGCAGCCCCACCAGCGCGAAGGCCGCCACCCCGGGCTCCAGGTCGGCCTGGACCTCGACCACCACGCCCTCGACGCCCACCAGCGCCACCGAGCAGGTTCGCGCGAACCCCATCTCACGCCACCCCCCGGACGTGCTCGACCACGGGTGCCCCGCGCTGCGGCAGGAGCACGCCGACCACGTCGATGCGGACGCCGCCCGGGGGTGCCCCTCCGTGTGCGTGGATCCAGTGTTCGGCGAGGCCGCGCAAGCGCTGTGCCTTCTCCGGGGAGACCGCGGCCATGGGGTGCTCGAAGACACCCGCCCGCCGGGTCTTCACCTCGCAGACGACCAGGACGTCCCCGTCCCGCGCCACGATGTCGATCTCGCCCGTCCTGCCGCAGCGCCAGTTGCGCTCCAGGACCGTCAGACCGGCCTCGGCCAGCCGCCGCGCGGCCAGCGTCTCGCCGTACTTGCCGAGTGCACTGCGTGCCCGATTCGTGTTCATGTCGGCACCACCTCCGGCGCCAACCGTCACGCATTCCCCGCCAAGTAGTTGATCTTGGTGAGTTACTCAGCGGTTGTGGACAACCCCGTCACCCACACGAGCGACCACACCGGGACCACGCCCCAGGGCTCAGCCGCCCGGAAGTTCCAGGTCGGTCTTGTTCAACTCCTCGATGTTCACGTCCTTGAACGTGAGGACACGGACCTGCTTCACGAAACGGGCCGGCCGGTACATGTCCCAGACCCAGGCATCCGCCATCGACACCTCGAAGAACACCTCACCCTGGACCGAGTGCACCTGCATCTCGTAGTCGTTGGTGAGGTAGAAGCGCCGCTCGGTCTCGATCACGTATTTGAACAGACCGACGACATCGCGGTACTCCCGGTAGAGCTTCAGCTCCATCTCGGTCTCGTACTTTTCGAGGTCCTCGGCGCTCATGGCATGTTCCCCTTCAGCCGTGCGATCCCACCATTGTGCGCCAGTCCCGCGCGCCCCTAGACGATTTCCGTGTCAAGGGTGACGGGCCCGGCGGGGGGACCTTCGTCGAGCAGCCTACGGAACAGCTCGGCGAGTCTGGTCGGATACACCGTCTCATGTGACCGGGTCAGTTCCCGGCACGTCCACCAACGTGCTCCGGCCACACTGCGCCGCTCCAGGTCGGTCAGGCCCGTGACATCGATGGCCGTCTGCGTCGTACGGGCCAGGTAGTACCACTCGTCCTGGTCCCAGCGGCGGCCCGCGAACGGGAAGGAGCACGTCCGCCGCCACAGCACCGGGCCGAGTTCGACGTCCGTGATGCCGGTCTCCTCGGCGAGTTCCCGCAGAGCGGCCTGCTCACGGGTCTCGTCGCCCTCCAGGCCGCCGCCGGGTGTGAACCACCAGTCGTCGGCCGGGTCCTCCGGCTCGTGGCCGTGCAGAAGCAGGATGCGGTCCTCGGGGTCGAGCAGGACCACCCGGGCCACCTTGCGCAGGCCGCCCTCCGACAGCACCTCAGCGGGCACCGGCGGGCTCCGTACGGGCACGGGTGCGGGAGCGGCCCAGCAGGTTCGCCACCGGGCCGTAGGCGCCGCCTGCGAGGACCAGCACGGCACCGGCCACGATCATGAACTCGACGATGCGCAGCGGACCCGGCTGCGAGAGGGTCCCCAGGGTCTCGAAGCCGGTCGGGCGCTTGAGCAGACCCTTCATCGGCCAGATCACGGCGTCCACCCGGGCGCTCACGGCGCTGCGCGCCACCGTGCCCTGCGCCGCGTCCGTGAGGTGGGCGGTGGAGTCCAGGGAGCCCTGGCGCTCGTCGCCGAGGAGGAAGAGCCGGCCCTTCGGGACGGTGACGGTCGGGAAGTCCTGGAGCTCGGCCAGGCTGCCCGCCGGCAGATACGGCTCGTCGATCTGCTTGCCGTTGACCGTCAGCTTGCCGTTGGTGCAGCAGGCGACCGTGTCGCCGCCGACCGCGACCACGCGCTTGACGACGTCCGCGTTGGTGACCCAGCTCTTGTCGCGGAAGACGACGACGTCGCCCCGGCGCACCTCACTGCCGTCGATGCGCTGGCCGAGGACCCGGTCCCCGGCGTCGATCGTCGGCGTCATCGAAGTGGTGGGCACGGTGTACGGCCGGTAGACCACCGCTGCCCAGCCGAACCCTCCGAGGAACAGCACGATGCCCAGCGCGACGACGATCCCGGACAACCGCTGTCCGAGCCCGCTGCCGGCCTGTGCCGCACTCGTGCTGGTGCCTCCGCCGCTGCGCGGGGCCGTACGTATCGTGCTGTCGCCCATGAGGCCGCACCCTACCCGGCGGTACCGGGCAGGGGCAGCCCTTCTTCGGCGGGCCTGGTCACAAGCTCCCCAAGGGCTTCACATGGGGAGGTCAGCAGACGTACCCGGAACGCACTCACACGGGATGCGGCCATGTCCCGCGGCATGCGGTCAGCGCTTGCCGGCGGCCACGCGCTTGTCGAACTTCTGCTCGATCCGGTCGCCCCGCCGACGGCGCCACACCACGACCGGCAGGACGGCGGCGACGGCCACGCCCTGCGGTGCCACCGAGAGGGAGGCCGCGGCGGACGACTGCGTGTTGATGCCGCTCTGGTCGAAGGTGTCCGGGATCGGCAGCGTGCCCCAGCGGTTGATCGGCCAGGCCTTGACGATGGCGCGGCCGACGACGTCCTTCACCGGGACCATGCCGTGGTGCTTGTCGGACTGGTTGTAGCGCGAGTCGCGGGAGTTCTGGCGGTGGTCGCCCATCACCCAGATGTAGCCCTTGGGCACGTGCACCGTGAACTGGCCGCCCTGGTCGTCGACGCTGCACGGGGTGTTGCCCGGGTACACATAAGGCTCGTTCAGCGGATGGCCGTTGACCATGAGCGGGCCGCTGCCCTTGCAGGAGACGGTGTCGCCGCCGACACCGACGACCCGCTTGATCAGGTCCCTCTCCTCGGCGGACGGCATCAGGCCGATCCAGCTGAGGAAGGTCTGGATCGCGTTCGGCTGGGCGGTGGGCTCGCCCTCCAGCCAGTCGTCCGGGTCGTGGAAGACGACGACCTCGCCGCGCTCCGGCTTGGAGCCGAACCACGGGGTGAGCTTGTCGACCAGGACGCGGTCACCCTGCTGGAGGGTGTTCTGCATCGAGTCCGACGGGATCGAGAACGCCTGCACCAGGAACGTCTTGATCAGCAGCGCCAGCACCAGCGCGATGACGACCAGGATCGGCAGCTCCTTCCAGAAGGAGCGTGGCTTCTTCGGTGCGGGCGCCGCCGATTCGCCCGGATCCCCGTCCGTACCCCCGCCGTCACCGCCGGAGTGCGGACCGTCCACCGGGGCGCCGTCTCCGCCGGGCCCGGTACCGTTCCCGGAGGTCGAGGCTCCGTCTGCGGGGGGGACATTCTCCACAGGGCGCCCGCTGTGCTCCTCGCCGTCGTGTCCCGACCGCGCGCCAACCGCCACATCCCCCACGCCAACTCCTTACTCCGTGCCGCCGCCCGCGCCATCCCCGGCGCAGGCCCACCACTCCCATAACGAGCGGGAGTTCCGCAGG
This sequence comes from Streptomyces sp. GbtcB6, assembly GCF_019091475.1. Taxonomy (NCBI): domain Bacteria; kingdom Bacillati; phylum Actinomycetota; class Actinomycetes; order Kitasatosporales; family Streptomycetaceae; genus Streptomyces; species Streptomyces sp. GbtcB6. The sequence goes on from NZ_JAGXJL010000007.1 coordinate 56,504, forward strand.
GCTCGGGAGTTGGATGTATCCGTTCGGATCGTCGGAGGCAACCCTATGCGACAGCCGGGGGGCCGCGGTCGACCCCGACCCGGAGTCAGAAACGCTTGCGAAGGTTTTAGGTTCATCGAGCTTGGTCCAGTGGCCGACGGGCCAGCCGATCATCATGGCCCGGCCCACCACCGAGGTCACGGCGACCGTGCCGCCGTAGTCGGTGTCCTGGTGCGCGCGGGAGTCGGCCGAGTTGCCGCGGTGGTCGCCCATCACCCACAGCCGCCCCTCCGGCACGGTGATGTCGAACTCCTGGGCCGAGGGGACGTTCCCGGGATACAGGTAGTCGCCCTCGGTCAGCGGTACGCCGTTGACGGTCACGCGGCCCTGTGCGTCACAGCACTTGACGTGGTCGCCGCCGACGCCGATGACCCGTTTGATGAGGTCCTTCTCGTCGGCGGACGGCAACAGGCCGATGAAGGTGAGCCCTTCCTTGACCTGCTTGACCACGACCGGGTCGTTCGCCTTGGTGGTCTGCTCGCCCGCCAGCCAGCCGCCCGGGTCGTGGAAGACGACGACGTCCCCGCGGTGCGGTTTCCACCCGAACCACGGGGTGAACTTGTCCACCAGGACGCGGTCGCCGATCCGGATCGTCTGCTCCATGGAGCCCGACGGGATCACGAAGGCCTGGACGAGGAACGTCTTCAGCACGAGCGCTATCAGGACGGCCACGCCCACCAGCAGCGGTATCTCCCGCATCGCGCCGCGCCGCCGCTTGCGCTTGACCTTGCGCTGCAGCTTGCGCCGCTCCGCGCGGGAACGGCCGCCGGAGGAGCCGGAGGCGCGCCGGGCCCCGGTGGGCAGCAGGTTGGCGGCCGCGTCGACGGGGACGCCGCGCGGTTTGCCCCGGTTACCCATGGGACGCTCCGGCCGCCGGCACGCGCGCGTAGGCGACAGGACGGGTGAGGCGGGTCCAGTGGGCGTACGGCCAGACGATCCAGTCGGCCCGGCCGATGACCCTGCTGACGGGGATCATGCCGCCGCCGGGCGAGCCGAGGTGGTCGCGGGAGTCGCTGGAGTCGCCGCGGTGGTCGCCGAGAACGAAGAGCGTGCCGTCGGGAACGTCGACGTTGAAGGGCACGGTGGAGGGGGTGTCCCCGGGATAGAGGAACGCGGTCTCGTCGACCGACCGGCCGTTCACTTCGATCCTCCCCTTCTTGTCGCAGCAGACCACATGGTCTCCTCCCACACCGACGACGCGTTTGATGTAGTCGGCGTCCCCGAAATATCCGGAGCCGTCGAACACCACGACATCTCCCCGGCGCGGCCCGGCACCGAAACGGTACGCCAACTTATTTACGAGAACCCGGTCTCCGATCCTCAATCCCTGTTCCATGGATCCGCTGGGAATCTGGAATGGTTGCGCCACGAAAGTGTTGAGGACGAGCAAAAACGCCAGGCAGGCGAAGAGGGTGAGGGTGAACCAGCCGCCCGGCAGCCAGTCGGTGACCCGCGCCACCAACGCGAAGCGCGACCGGTCCTCCGCGGCCTCTGGTTCGGGGCGGGAGGAGCGGTCGCGCTCCGTCTGCTGTGCTTCGGTGTCCATCGGGGCCAGATGCTATCCGGCCTCGCTGAGACTCCTTCTTACCGGCTCGTCGGCCTACGGCTTCCGGGTGCCGGCACGCGACATCACCTGTCGCGCTTCTCCTTGATCTTCGCGGCCTTACCGCGCAGGTCGCGCAGGTAGTAGAGCTTGGCGCGACGCACGTCACCACGGGTGACGAGCTCGATCTTCTCGACGATCGGGGTGTGCACCGGGAAGGTGCGCTCGACGCCGACGGAGAAGGAGACCTTGCGGACCGTGAAGGTCTCGCGGACACCGCTGCCCTGGCGGCGGATCACAACGCCCTTGAACTGCTGCACACGGGAGCGGTTGCCCTCGATGACGCGGACGTGGACGTTGACGGTGTCACCCGGGCGGAAGGCCGGGACGTCGCTGCGCAGCGACGCGGAGTCGACGGTGTCGAGCAGGTGAGACATTTCGTCTGCTTTCTTCGCAAATGCCACAGGTCATCGGCGGAAACTAGGTGTGCCATGAGGACTGCCGTGCGGGTCGGGGCGGGCGTCGTGTCCCCCTGTGGCAGGGGCGCACACCGGACGGACGCACAACAGCGGTCTATTCTTCCATGCCCTCTGGTCTGCGCCAAAATCGGCCGTGGGGTTCGCCCTCCGGGTCCGGGGCCCAGCCCAGGATGGAGAGCATCTCGCGGTCCTTCTTGTCGAAGGCCTTGGGGTCGCAGCGCTCGATCAGGTCGGGCCGGTGGGCGGTGGTCCGCTTCAGGGCCTCGTCGCGGCGCCAGCGGGCGATCTTGCCGTGGTGGCCGCTGAGCAGCACGTCCGGGATGTCCCGGCCGCGCCACACCGGCGGCTTGGTGTAGACGGGGCCCTCCAGGAGGTTCGCCATCGCGCCGGGTGCGAAGGAGTCGTCCCGGTGCGACTCGGCGTTGCCCAGGACGCCGGGCAGGAGCCTGGCCACGGCCTCCGTGATGACCAGTACGGCCGCCTCGCCGCCGGCGAGGACGTAGTCGCCGATGGACACCTCGTAGACCGGCATCCGGGTGGCGTACTCGTCCATGACGCGCCGGTCGATGCCCTCGTAGCGGGCCGGCGTGAAGATCAGCCAGGGCCGCTCGGAGAGTTCGACGGCGAGTTCCTGGGTGAAGGGGCGGCCGCTCGGGGTGGGCACGATCAGCGCGGGCGCGTGCGCGCCGGTCTCGTAGCCGTCGGCGAGCGCCGAGTCGAGGGCGTCGCCCCAGGGCTCGGTCTTCATGACCATGCCGGGCCCGCCGCCGTAGGGCGTGTCGTCGACCGTGTTGTGCCGGTCGTACGTCCAGGCACGCAGATCATGGACATGGACGCCGAGCTGCCCACGCGCGCGTGCCTTGCCGACGAGCGAGACGTTCAGGGGTTCGAGGTACTCGGGAAAGATCGTGACGACGTCGAGGCGCATCTCTTACGACTCTTCCCGCGAGGACGGCTCCTCGCGCAAGGACGGCTCCTCGCGCGACGACGCGATCTCGGCCTGGTCGTCGATCAGACCCGGCGGGGGCGCGATGACCGCCTTCTGCTCCTCCAGGTCGATCTCGGTGACGATTGCCTCGACGAACGGGATCATCACCTCGCTGCCGTCGGGCCGCTCCACGATGAAGAGGTCCTGGGAGGGCAGGTGCGAGATCTCGGTGATCCGGCCGACCTCGGTCCCGTCCTCGGTGACCACGTCCAGGTCGATGAGCTGGTGGTCGTAGTACTCGTCCTCGCCCTCGGGCAGCTCCTCCGGGTCGATCTCGGCGATCAGGAGGGTGTTGCGCAGGTTCTCGGCGCCGGTGCGGTCCTTGACGCCCTCGAAGCGCAGGAGCAGCCGGCCGCTGTGCACCCGGCCGGTCTCGATGGTGAGCGGTCCCGTGGACGCGGGATCGGTGGCGAGTACGGCGCCGGGCGCGAGCCTGAGCTCCGGCTCGTCGGTACGTACCTCGACGGTGACCTCGCCCTTGATGCCGTGGGCGCGGCCGATCCGTGCGACTACCAGCTGCACTGTGCCTGTTCTCCTGTCATCTCCTGCTCATACGACTGCGGGCCGGGGACGGCCGGTAGCGGCCCTCCCCGGCCCGAGCCGGTGCTGCGAAAAGCGTCAGCGGACGTGGTCGACGTCGACGAGGTCGACGCGGACTCCGCGGCCGCCGATGGCGCCCACGACGGTGCGCAGGGCACGCGCGGTGCGGCCGTTGCGGCCGATCACCTTGCCGAGGTCGTCGGGGTGCACCCGGACCTCCAGCACGCGCCCGCGACGCAGGTTGCGCGAGGCGACCTGCACATCGTCAGGGTTGTCGACGATGCCCTTCACGAGGTGCTCAAGCGCCTCTTCGAGCATGCTGCTCAGGCCTCGGTCGACTCGGACTCAGCCGCGGCCTCGTCCTTCTTCTCAGCCTTCTTCTTCTGGGTGATCGCCTCACCCTTGCCCTCGTCGTCACCGCCGAGCGCCTCGAACGACGGACGCGTGGCCTTCGGAGCGGCCACGAGCAGCGGCGCCGGGGCGGGCTCGCCCTTGAACTTCTGCCAGTCGCCGGTCTTCTTCAGGATGGCGAGCACGGGCTCGGTCGGCTGGGCGCCGACGCCGAGCCAGTACGCCACGCGGTCGGCGTCCACCTCGATGACCGACGGGTTGTAGGTCGGGTGGTACTTGCCGATCTCCTCGATCGCACGGCCGTCACGGCGGGTGCGGGAGTCGGCGATGACGATGCGGTAGTGAGGCGAACGGATCTTGCCCAGACGCTTCAGCTTGATCTTGACTGCCACGGGAGTGGGTTCTCCTGGTTTTGACGTGGTTGGGCACGGCGAGACTGCCGCGTGGGGTTGCGGTACCCGAGTGCCCGATGGACGCGTCAGCCGGAGGAGAGAGGGGTCCTGTGCGGCTGTCGAGTACAGCTAGCCATTGTGCCATACCCAGCGGGTCGCTTTTGGCCGACGGTCGGGTGAGGGGTGCGCGGGCATGACGGAGAGGCACCCGGCGTGGAGGTGAGGTCACGTCGGGTGCGCCGCCCGGCGCCGATGAGGTGCCGTCCGCGCCCACCCGTGCCGCCCCGGCGGCGCTACTGCCCGCGGGGAGACGGGGGGCCAAGGGTGTGGCGATGAGCAATGGCTGCGGCTGCCACGAGCAGCCGTGGCCTATGCCGCTCCCACGACCTCCGGGATACGGAAGGGCTTGCCGCAGCCGCCGCAGACGATGGGGGCCTGGGCCAGGACCGACGGGACCACCCGGACGTTGCGACCGCAGTCGCACACCGCCTTGACCCGGACGCCGCCGCCGGAGGAGCCGTGGCGGGCGGCCGGGCCGCGGAAGGTGCGGGAGGTGTCGGCGGACGTGGCCACCGTGTGCGCCTTGAGGGCGCGCTGCAGTCTCTCGATGGTCGGGCGGTAGCGTCGCTTCGCCTCGGGGTTGAGCGTGACCAGCGAGAAGCCGCTGCTGGGATGCGGCTCGTCGGGGTGGTCCAGGCCCAGCTCCTCGGCGATCGCGAGGAATCGGCGGTTGTGGTAGCGGCCGGCCCGGGAGGTGTCGCGGACTCCGCGGGAGGCGGCGATGCCGTGGACTGCCTCGTGGAGCAGCCGTTCGAAGGAGAGTTCGTGACCGCACGCGGACGACGACTCCCCGATCAGGGACTCTGGCGCGGCAAGGTCCGGCAGCTCGGGGTGGTACCGCTGAATGTCGGCCCACGCCTGCGCCAGCTCTGCGGCGAGAACAGGTGGTGTCTGTGTCGTGCTCACGTAATGAGAACGAGCGGGAGTGCCCCTGTGTTCCTATTCCGGGGCATCCCAAATAATTTGCACGTACCCGTCAGTTGCCGCTGATGCGTGGAGACGAGTACGGGTGCGCTGATCTGCGGAGAAGCCTCACAGCTCATACCAAGCCGGTGCGTAGCCTGACGTACGACCCGTCACGTACCCCTGGCCCGGACGCCTGGACGACGAAGGTCGGCGGATGCGCAAGAGGCGTTTCGGTCGCTCTCGTGGCGGGAGTCCCATCCCGGTCAGCGTGCGCGGCGGCCCCGACGTTACCCGCAGCCCGTCATCATCCGGCGCCGGCCCGTCTCCGGCGACCGGACACCGCGCGGTCACTGTGCCGGCCGACCATGGCCAGAACCGCCGTGCCGTGGGTCCGATGGTAGAGCCCCAAGTTGCCGGGATGTGAAATCTCGCCACAGTCACAGCCCACGTACAAGCCGGGACCCGCGACCTCTGGACGCCACCGCGAGCCCGGAGTTATGTGGCATAGGTGGGAAGTGCGAGCGCACGGCACGGGGGCCACGGAATCGGTCAGTGCGTAACTCTCGGCGGATTGGGGCGCTTACCTATGACACCTACGCTCGTGCGGCAGCTCCGGTCTCACGCGGATTCCACCCCCCGCGTGAACCTGTGGGCACGCGCGCGTGACTGGTCCGAGATCCAGGAGCGGATGCTGGTGCCGCTCTACGAGACCGTCCACGAGCGACTCGAAGTGGGCCCCGCCACCCGGCTGCTCGGCCTGCGTTGCGGTTCCGGTCTCGCCCTGCTGATGGCGGCGACCAGAGGGGCCGCGGTCACCGGTGTCGACTCCTGCCCCGAACGGCTCGCCCTCGCCCGTGAGCGCCTGCTGCCCGACCCGGCCCTGAGCGCACGCGCGCGTGGCCGTGCCGCCCGGATCGTCGAGGGCTCGCCCAGGGACGCGGCGGACACGCAGGCACCGGCGTACAACCTGATCACCGCCTTCGACCCGATCGGCTGCCTGGCAGGCGACGCCGAGGGGCTCGGTGACCTGCTCGCCGAGGCGACGCCGCTGGCGGAGCGCGGGGCGGCCGTGGTGCTGGCCGGCTGGGGGCCGCCGGAGCGCTGCGCGACCTCGTCCGTGCTGCGGGTGGCCGCGAAATTGGCCGATCCTTTGCGCAGTGCGAGCGGTTGGCGCCCGGCCGGTCGGGACGATCTGGAGGAGGTCGCCCAGCGGGCCGGTCTGCGGATCGACGGCTCCGGGCGGGTCTCCTGCCCGTTCGGGTACGCCGACGCGGACAGCGCGGCGCGCGGGCTGCTGTCGACCGGGCTGTTCGACGCGGCGATCGCGGCGACCGATCAGGAACAGGTCGGCAAGGAGCTGACCGAGGCGCTGCACCCGTATCAGCGTGCGAACGGGACGGTGTGGATGCCGAATGTCTTCCGGTACCTGATCGCGCGGCTTCGCTGACGCTGGGTCTCGGCCGACGATTCGAATGCGACGCCGTCGTGGCTGGTCGCGCAGTTCCCCGCGCCCCTTCGGGGCGCTACAGCTGGGGCGCTCGGATTCGGGGCAGTCGGATTCGGGGCGCCTCAGACCTCGTCCGGGTCCTTGGTCAGGCGGGTGATCCCCGCGATCCGGTACGCGTCCGCCTCCTCCAGCGTCTCGTTCTCCAGCAGTGCCTGGGCCAGCGCGTCCAACTGGCCCCGGTGGTCGCGGAGTTTGCGGCACGCCTCCTCGTAGCACTCGTCGACGATCCGGCGCATCTCCGTGTCGATGACGTCGAGGGTCTGGGGCGCTGCGGCGAGTCCGTAGGCCTGCTGGGCGTCGTTCGGGAGGGCGGAGAGGCGGCCGACCTCCTCGCTCATGCCCCAGCGGGACACCATCCCGCGCGCGATGTTGGTGACCTGTTCCAGGTCGCTCTCCGAGCCGGTGGTGATCACGTCGTACACGACGTGCTCGGCGGCCATGCCACCGAGGGCGCCGATGATCCGGCCGCGCAGGTACTCCTCGGTGTAGGCGTACTTGTCGGCGTCCGGAGTGGAGAGCGTGACGCCGAGGGCGCGGCCGCGCGGGACGATGGTGATCTTGCGGACCGGATCGGCGCCGGGCTGCAGCATGCCGAGCAGGGCGTGCCCGCTCTCGTGGTAGGCCGTGCGCCTGCGCTCCTCCTCGGGCATCACCAGCGGCCGTTCGGCGCCCAGCTGGACCTTCTCCAGTGCCTCCGAGAGGTCGGACTGGGTGACCTTGTCCTGCTTGCGCTTGACGGCGAGCAGGGCGGCCTCGTTGGCGAGGTTGGCCAGTTCGGCGCCGGTCATGCCCGGGGTGGTGCGGGCGACCTGGGCTAGGTCGACGCCCTCGGCGAGCGGGATCTGGCGGGTGTGGATCTGCAGGATCGCCTCGCGGCCGGTGCGGTCGGGGGGCGAGACCTGGACCACCCGGTCGAAGCGGCCGGGGCGGGTCAGCGCGGGGTCCAGGATGTCGGCGCGGTTGGTGGCCGCGATGACGATGACGCCCTCGGAGCCGGAGAAGCCGTCCATCTCGGTGAGGATCTGGTTGAGGGTCTGCTCGCGCTCGTCGTGGCCGCCCATGGAGGCGCCGCCGCCGCGGGCCCGGCCGATGGTGTCGATCTCGTCGATGAAGATGATGGAGGGGGCGACCTTGCGGGCCTCCGCGAACAGTTCGCGCACGCGGGATGCGCCGACGCCCACGATCATCTCGATGAACTCGGAGGCCGAGGCCGAGAAGAACGGCACGCCCGCCTCGCCGGCGACGGCCCGCGCGAGCAGCGTCTTGCCGGTGCCGGGCGGGCCGGCGAGGAGTACGCCCCTCGGCATCTTGGCGCCCATCCTGCGGTAGGCGTCGGGGTTCTTCAGGAAGTCGACGACATCGTTGAGCTCGCCCTCGACCTCGTCGATGCCGGCCACGTCCTCGAAGGTGGTCCGCTGCTGTCCGGGCTCCAGTTCGACCGGCTTGGGCGGCGCCTTGCGGCCCAGCATGCCGCCCGCGCCACCGAGCCCCGCGCTCATCCGGCGGGCGATGAAGACCCACACCGCGACCAGCAGGATGATCGGCGCCAGCGAGATCAGCAGGTTCGCGAGAAAGCTGCGGTGCTGGACGACCGGTTCGGCGGTGACCGTCACGTTGTGCTTGGTCAGGCTGGACCAGAGGTCGTCGCCGGCGAACGACGGGCGTTCGGTGTTGAACTTGGTGTAGTTCCCGCCACCGCTCTCGGGGTTCTTCTGTTCCTTCTTCAGCTGACCCTGGATCGAGTCGCCCTTGGCGTAGATCTTCTCGACGTTGCCCGCGTCCACCTGCTTGCTGAACTCGGTGTACGAGATCGTCGGCTCGTTGGCCTGGTCGAAGTACGACAGCACCAGGTTGGCCAGCAGGTACACGACCAGCGCCGTGACGATCAGCCGCCACCAGCCGCCGTGCATCCGACGCCCGCCGTTCGGCGGCTTCGGGGGCTCCTCGGGAGCCCCCTCGGTACGCCAGGGCTGGTCGGGTGACTTGCGCGGCGGCGCGGGGTTGGTCATATGCGGACCGTACGACACCGACCAACCCCTGGCACGCGCACAGGTGAACTCAGCCCATGAACTTCTTGAACTCGTCCGGCAGCTCGAAGTCCTCGGCGCCCTGCTGCGGCAGTCCGAAGGCGTTCCCGCCCTGTGCGGCGGCCTCGCGGCGCTGGGCCTCCTCCAGCTCCTGCTGCCTGCGCTTCATCGGGTTGCCGGAGCGCTGCTTGCCCTTGGCCTGCTTCGGCTGCTTCTTCTGCCGGCCGGGGCCGCCGCCCATGCCGGGGATCCCCGGCATGCCCGGCATACCGCCGCCCTGCGCCATGCGGGACATCATCTTGCGGGCCTCGAAGAACCGCTCGACGAGTCCCTTGACCGCGCTGACCTCGACACCCGAGCCCTTGGCGATACGGGCGCGGCGCGAGCCGTTGATGATCGTCGGGTCCTGGCGCTCGCCGGGGGTCATCGACTTGATGATCGCGGCGGTGCGGTCGACGTCCCGCTCGTCGAGGTTGTTGATCTGGTCCTTGATCTGCCCCATGCCGGGCAGCATCCCGAGCAGCTTGCTGATGCTGCCCATCTTCCTGACCTGTTCCATCTGGGCCAGGAAGTCGTCCAGGGTGAAGTCCTGGCCCTGCTTCGACGCCAGCTTGGAGGCCATCTTCTGGGCCTCTTCCTGGCTGAACGTCTTCTCCGCCTGCTCGATCAGGGTGAGCAGGTCACCCATGTCGAGGATGCGGGAGGCCATCCGGTCCGGGTGGAAGGCGTCGAAGTCCTCCAGCTTCTCGCCGTTCGACGCGAACATGATCGGCTTGCCGGTGACCTGGCGGATGGAGAGCGCGGCACCACCGCGGGCGTCGCCGTCGAGCTTGGACAGGACGACACCGTCGAAGCCGACGCCGTCCCGGAAGGCCTCGGCGGTGGTGACGGCGTCCTGACCGATCATGGCGTCGACGACGAAGAGGATCTCGTCGGGCGAGACGGCGTCCCGGATGTCGGCCGCCTGCTGCATCAGCTCCTGGTCGATACCGAGCCGGCCGGCGGTGTCCACGATCACGATGTCGTGGACCTTGGACTTCGCGAACTCGATGGAGTCCTTGGCGACCTTGACCGGGTCGCCGACGCCGTTGCCCGGCTCGGGCGCGTAGACGGCGGCACCGGCGCGCTCGGCGACCACGCTCAGCTGGTTGACGGCGTTGGGGCGCTGGAGGTCGGCGGCGACGAGCAGCGGGGAGTGGCCCTGCTCCTTGAGCCAGTGGGCGAGCTTGCCCGCGAGGGTGGTCTTACCGGCACCCTGGAGACCGGCCAGCATGATCACGGTGGGCGGCTGCTTGGCGAACCGCAGCCGGCGCGTCTCGCCGCCCAGGATCGTGACCAGCTCGTCGTTGACGATCTTCAGGACCTGCTGGGCCGGGTTCAGCGCCTTGGAGACGTCGGCGCCGAGGGACCGCTCCTTGACGTTCTTGATGAACGTGCGGACGACCGGGAGGGCCACATCGGCTTCGAGCAGCGCGATGCGGATCTCCCGCGCCGTGGCGTCGATGTCGGCTTCGCTCAGACGCCCTTTGCCGCGCAGATTCTTGAAGGTCGCTGAAAGGCGATCGGAGAGAGTGTCGAACACGGCGGCGTCGGTCCTCGGAGTCGGGGGCGGTGAGCGTCTTCCAGGGTATCCGGCCGCGCAAGTAAGTGGTCCCCGCCTTGCACGACCGTGCGGTCAGGCCCTGAGCGTCTCCTCCAGCTTGCGCGCCACGGAGGTCGCCTCCTCCGCCGGCAGCGGCGCGTGGTCGGTGCCGGTCACGTAGAAGGCGTCGACGGCGTTGGAGCCGAGCGTGCTGACATGCGCGCTGCGCACCCGTACCCCGGCGTCCTCCAGCGCCCGCCCGATCCGGAACAGCAGCCCCGGTGCGTCCTGGGCCCGTACCTCGAACACCGTCGCGTGCCGGGAGGCCGCCGAGGCCACCGTCACGCGCGGCGGCGGGGCCACCCAGCCCCGGCGCCTCGGGTAGGCCGCGTCCCGCTCCGCCAGGCGGCCCGCGATGTCCAGCGAGCCGTCCAGGGCGCGGACCAGGTCGGCGCGGAGCCGGGTCGCCTGCGGCAGGGAGCCGTACTCGGCCGCGACCCGCCAGTTGAGGAGCAGGACCGTGCCGTCGTCGACGTCGTCCGGGAGCCGGAGCGAGCGCAGCTCGGCCGTGCGGACCGCCAGGCGGTGAACGGCCAGCACGCCGGCGACGGCCGGGAGCACGCCCGGCTGGTCCGGTACGGCGATGAGCAGCTCGACGCCGAGCGGTTCGGGGTCGCCTGCGGGCTCCTCGTCCGTGGCCGCCGGCTCGGTCTGGGCGCGCAGGGCGAGGACCGGGGCGCCGGTGCGGAAGGCCTCGATGGCCAGCCGCTCCTGCTCGGCCGTGGGCGCGCCCGGTTCGGGCTCGTCGGCGGAGTCCCCGGCGAGGACCGCCGAGACCCGCTTCACCAGGTCGGTGACGAGCGAGCCGCGCCAGGACGACCAGGCCGCCGGGCCGGTGGCCAGCGCGTCGGCCTCGGTGAGGGCGTGCAGCAGCTCCAGGGTGCCCTGGGTGCCGACCGCCTCGGCGACCAGGCGGACCGTGGCCGGGTCCTCCAGGTCGCGCCGGGTGGCGGTCTCGATGAGCAGCAGGTGGTGTCGTACGAGCGTCGACAGGACCGCCACGTCGGCGCGGTCGAAGCCGATCCTCGCGGCCACGTCCTTGACGATGATCTCGCCGGCCACCGAGTGGTCGCCGGGCCAGCCCTTGCCGATGTCGTGCAGCAGGGCGGCGACCAGGAGCAGGTCGGGGCGGTGGACACGGCGGGCGAACTCGGAGGCGCGGACGGCGGTCTCGATCAGGTGCCGGTCGACGGTCCAGATGTGCACGGCGTTGCGCTGCGGCCGGCAGCGGACCCGCTCCCAGTCGGGGAGCAGGCGGGTGATCAGGCCCTCGGCCTCCAGCGCCTCCCAGACCTCGACGGTCGGGCGGCCGGAGCCGAGCAGGGTGACGAGCTGCTCGCGGGCCTCGGCGGGCCAGGGCGTGGGCAGGGGGCGTGCGGTGGCGGCCATGCGCCGTACGGCGTGCAGGGAGAGCGGGAGGCCGGCCTGGGCGGCGGCGGCCGCGGCGCGCAGCGGGAGCACGGGGTCGCGTTCGGGGCGGGCGGCGCGGGCGAGCACCACCTCGCCGTCCTGTTCCACCACGCCTTCGGCGAGCGGGGAGCGCTCGGTGACGGGCTTGCCGCCGCCCAGCATGGCGCGCAGCCGGGGACGCACAGCGCGTGAGCGCAGCACCCGTCCCACCTCGCGCCAGGTGACGTCACTGGCGTACGCGATGACGCGCGCGGACTCGTAGACCTGGCGCAGCAGGGTGTCGGCGTCGAGGAGGTCGAGTTCGGCGGCGACCTGGTCCTGCTCCTGCAGCGCAAGACGGTCGGTGGCGCGCCCCGTGGTCAGGTGCAGGGCGTCGCGGACGTCGAGGAGGCGCCGGCGGGCGTCGGCGAGGCCCTCGCGCGGGGCGTCGGCCAGCCAGGAGGCGGCGACGGCGCGCAGGGCGGTGGCGTCCCGGAGGCCGCCACGGGCCTCCTTCAGGTCGGGTTCCAGGAGGTACTGCAGCTCGCCCTGGCGTTCGGCGCGCTCGGCGCAGAGTTCCTGGAGTTCGGGGAGGCGTTTGGGTGCCTGGTTGCGCCAGTCGGCGAGGATCGCGGTGCGCAGTCCCGAGGTCAGGCCCAGGTCGCCGGCGATGTGCCGGGCGTCGAGGAGGCCGAGCTGGACCTTGAGGTCCTCGCCGGCGGTCTTGCGGGCCTCGGCGGGGGTGCGCACGGAGTGGTCGAGGGCCAGGCCCAGGTCCCAGACGGGGTACCAGAGCCGGTCGGCGACGGCGGCCACCGCGCCGGAGTCGCCGCCGTCGTGCAGCAGCAGGAGGTCCAGGTCGCTGCGTGGGGAGAGTTCGCTGCGGCCGTAACCGCCGACGGCGACCAGGGAGACGCCGCCCCTGATGCCCTCGGTGGCCGCCGCGAACAGCCCGGTCAGCCATTCGTCGGTCAGCTCGGCGAGGGCGGTACGGCGCGGCGGCCCGGACCGCGCCCCCTCGGTGAGGAGGCGCAGCCGGGCCGCCGCGTAGCCGCTGGGTCCCGTGTTCTCTGCGTCGTTCCGAACTTCCGTACCCGTCACCCAGCGACTCCTGCCTGTATTCAGATGGTTCTGTTCTACAGCGCGTCCGGACCGCGCTCGCCGGTGCGGACCCGTACCGCGGTCTCGACCGGGACCGACCAGACCTTGCCGTCACCGATCTTGCCGGTGCGGGCGGCCTTGACGACGACGTCGATCAGCTGCTCGGCGTCCTCGTCCTCGGCCAGCACCTCGATGCGGATCTTGGGCACCAGGTCGACCGTGTACTCAGCACCACGGTAGACCTCGGTGTGGCCGCGCTGCCGACCGTAACCGCTGGCCTCGGTGACCGTGAGGCCGTGGACGCCGAAGGCCTGCAGGGCCTCCTTGATCTCGTCGAGCCGGTGGGGCTTCACGACGGCGGTGATGAGCTTCATGCGTCCACCTTCTTGCTCGAGCCGGCCAGCGCCGCGGAGACGGAGCTGACGACACCGCCGCCCGCACCGCTGAAGTCGTATGCAGTCTCGGCGTGCTCGGCCTGGTCGATACCGGAGACCTCTTCGTCCTCGGTGACCCGCATGCCGAGGGTCTTGTCGAGGAGGAAGGCGAGGACCGCGGAGGCGACCAGGGAGTAGCCGAGGACCGCGCCGACACCGGCGAACTGCTTCCACAGCTGGGTGAAGGAGTGGTCGCCGTAGAAGACGCCGGTCGCCGCGGACTGGCCCTTGCCGGTGGCGAAGAAGCCGATGAGCAGGGAGCCGATGATGCCGCCGACCATGTGGACGCCGACCACGTCGAGCGAGTCGTCGTAACCGAACTTGAACTTCAGGCCGACGGCCGCGGCGCAGGCGACACCGGCGATGGCGCCGACGGCGATCGCGCCGAGCGGGGAGACCGCACCGCCGGACGGGGTGATCGCGACCAGACCGGCGACCGCACCGGAGGCGGCGCCCAGGGTGGTGAACGCGCCGTGCCGGATCTTCTCGTAGGCGAGCCAGGCCAGCATGGCGGCGGCGGTGGCGACCTGCGTGTTGACGAACATCAGCGCGCCGACGCCGTCGTCGTTGCCGAGCCACGAGCCGGCGTTGAAGCCGAACCAGCCGAACCACAGCAGACCGGCACCGAGCATGACCAGCGGGAGGCTGTGCGGGCGCATCGGGTCCTTCTTGAATCCGACGCGCTTGCCGATGACCAGGATGACGCCGAGGGCGCCCGCACCGGCGTTGATGTGGACCGCGGTACCACCGGCGAAGTCGATCACACCGAGCTTGTAGGCCCAGCCGTCGGCACCCCAGACCCAGTGGGCGACCGGGACGTAGACGATCGTGAGCCACAGGGCGACGAAGAGCGCCCATGCCGAGAACTTGACGCGGTCGGCGATGGCACCGCTTATCAGGGCCGGCGTGATGACCGCGAACATCATCTGGAAGACCATGAAGACGAAGATCGGGATCGTGTAGCCGTCCCAGAGTTCCGTCAGGCCGACGTTGCTCATGCCCAGCCAGTCGGAGTTGAATCCGATGAAGCCGTTGCTGGAGCCGAAGGCCAGGGAGAAGCCGTAGAGCACCCACAGGATGGTGACGATCCCGATGCTGACGAAGCTCATCATCAGCATGTTCAGGGTGCTCTTGACGCGGACCATGCCTCCGTAGAAGAAGGCGAGTCCCGGCGTCATGAGCAGCACCAGGGCAGAACAGATGAGCATGAAGCCTGTGTTCGCGGAGGACAGCTTGGGTGCCTCCGCGGCAAGCGTGATGGCGGCTGGTGCCATCGGCGTCTCCTCGTCAATTGGTACGGCCCCGTGTGCGGGCGTTGCCTGAATGCGGTCCGGTCAAGCGGGGGGTGGGCCGGTTATGCGCCATGAGATTGGCGCAGCGCGGTTTCGGTCGGTGCCCCTCGTTGTTTCGCCGGAGTGACGAAGGAGTCGCGGGTGTTACGCGTCGGTGAACTGCCTGATGTTCGCCGACTGGATCGTTATCGTGGCGCAACCTTCTCTCGGAGGAATAGAACCGGCCGCGGTGGCCTTCCGATGACCTGGCGTGGGGGAGCCGAGTCGGGCAGTTCGGGAGGGCCGGCCGCGGCCGGGGTCTTGGGGTTACCGGGGTTCAGACCGCCTCGGCGGTCTCCGGGAGGTCGACGGCGAGCTGGTCGGTGAGGTCGACGACCGCCGCGAGGTCGCCGTAGTCGCGGACGGCCGAGTCGACCGTCTTTCGAATACGAGTGTTCACGCGCTCGGAGCGCACCTTCTTGGCGATGCCCATGGCCTCGGAGGCCAGAACCGTGCTCTGGTCGGCCTCGCCCCGCAGCAGGTGCACGGTGGCCATGCCGATGAGGTTGAGTGCGTACGACCGCTGGTGCTCGGCGTCCTTGGCGAACAGCTCCACGGCCTTCTGCATCAGCGGCTCGGCCAGGGAGGCGTAGGTGGGACTGCGGCCGGCGACATAGGCGAGGTCGCGGAAGGAGTGGCTGTTCTCGCCGTAGAGCTCGGCCTCGGAGAAGAAGCGGATCCAGTCGGGGTCCGGGTCGTCCCACTCGTCGGCCTCGGCGAAGGTGTCCTCGGCCATCCGGACCGCCCGCTTGCACTTGCCGGGCTGTCCCATGTTGGCGTAGGCGCGGGCCTCCATCGCATACAGCATCGACTGGGTGCGCGGGCTCGCGCAGTCCCGGCTGCCGTACTGGGCGAGGTGGATCAGCTCCAGGGCGTCGTCGGGCCGGCCGAGGTGGATCATCTGGCGGCTCATGCTGGACAGGACGTACGAGCCCAGCGGCTTGTCACCGGCCTCCTTGGCCGCGTGCAGGGCGAGCACGAAGTACTTCTGGGCGGTGGGCTGGAGGCCGACGTCGTACGACATCCAGCCGGCCAGCTCGGCCAGCTCGGCGGCGACCTTGAGGAGCTTGCGGGCGGTGGCCTCGGGCTGGGGTTCCTGGAGGAGGTCGGTGACCTCGTGCAGCTGGCCGACGACCGCCTTGCGGCGCAGGCCGCCGCCGCACTGGGCGTCCCACTGGCGGAACATCACCGTGGTGGACTCCAGCAGCTCCAGCTCGGGCTTGGAGAGGCGCCCGGGGCGGCGGGAGTCGGCGGCCGACTCGGGGGGCGGCTGCGGTCCGGCGGGCGAGGGGACCAGCCAGCGCTGCATCGGCTCGATGAGGGACGGGCCCGCCGACAGCACCAGCGAGGTTCCGAGGAAGCCGCGCCGCGCCAGCATCAGGTCGCTGCGCGAGAACTCGCTGAGCAGGGCCACCGTCTGCGGGCCCGTCCAGGGCAGGTCGACGCCGGTCGCGGAGGGTGACTGGCGGGCGGCCCGCAGTCCGAGGTCCTCGACCGAGACGACGCAGCCGAACCGCTCGGAGAACAGCTCGGAGAGGATCCGGGGGATCGGCTCGCGCGGGTTCTCCCCGTCGAGCCAGCGGCGCACCCTGGACGTGTCCGTGGAGATGTGGTTGGCGCCCAATTGGCGTGCCCTGCGGTTCACTTGCCGCGCCAGCTCGCCCTTCGACCAGCCGCTGCGCACGAACCACGAGTTGAGCAGCTCATTGGGGCGCTTGTCCGTACTGGTCGCGGTCGTCCCGCTACCGCCGTTGCCGCCCACTGGAACGCCCCCATCCCTGAGACCACTTGATGCCGGATGCGCCAAGCCCTATCAGAATGCCGGTAAATACGGCCGCCCGTCCGGTAGTTCTCACCCTTCGAACGGGATACCGAGTTGCCTCCGGCATACCCACGAGTGCATGTGCCCCCAGGCCTCGTGCACACAAAGTAATCCTACGATCACTGCTCCAGCCATGGCGATCCCGGAAACGCCACCATTCGCCACCCCTTCGAATGAACTCACGATGCCCTTGTCGCGATTCACTTGACATAGGACGGCCGGGAGTAGGCGGAGCGATGCACTCAGGGGCGCACACCCCCAGGTGCACCACCTGGGGCGCTTCAGGGCGCTGCCATGACCTTGCGGGCGCGAGGGAAGGCGGAGCCGTAGCGTCACGTTCCGTTTCCGTCTCATTCCGTGTCGTAACCACCGGCGCGCCGGACCCGTTGGAGGGGGCATGGGCTTCACGATCGGCGGCATTCGCGAGATCCGCTCCGGCACGCGTCGGCGCGGTCGTTCATCGGACTGCACCGCCGTCGCCGAGTTCACCGGACTGTGGGGCTGGGACGTGGTCCCGGGTGCCCGGTCCGCGGCCGGCGCGTGCTCCTGCGGGCACGTCGACTGTCCCGCGCCCGGAGCGCATCCGCTGGACTTCGCGCCTCAGGTGTCCGCAGGCGCCACGCTCGACGAAGTCACCAAGGCCTGGGGGGAGTTCCCGGGTGCGGCGGTGATGCTGCCGGTCGGCCGCGCGTTCGACGTGATCGAGGTCGCCGAGCCCGCCGGGCGCCGCGCCCTGGCCCGCCTGGAGCGGATGGGCCTCCCGCTCGGCCCGGTCACCGCCACGCCGGACGGCCGCGCCCACTTCTTCGTCGCCCCCGGCGCCACCACCGAACTCCCCGAGCTGCTCTACCGCATGGGCTGGGACGACCCGACCTCCCTGGACCTGCGCGGCCTCGGCCCGGGCACGTACATCACCGCCCCGCCGTCCGACCGGGGCGGCCTGGGCCCGGTGCGCTGGCTGCGCCCGCCGGCCCTGGACTCGGCGACGAGGCCGCCGGCCGCGAGGCTGCTGCTGGGGACACTGGCGTACGTGGCGCACCGGTCGCGGGCGTAACGCCGGGCTCAGACGCCGAAGTGCCCGATCCCCCGCTGGATCTCGGGGATCGGGCACTTCCTGACCAGCTCCCAAATGTGGGAGGTGAGCTCGGTTCCTGAAAGCTGGAGGTCACTCGCCGATAAGGGCATCCACGAACGCCTCCGGCTCGAACGGCGCCAGGTCGTCCGCGCCCTCGCCCAGGCCGATGAGCTTGACGGGCACGTTCAGCTCGCGCTGGACCGCGATCACGATGCCGCCCTTGGCGGTGCCGTCCAGCTTGGTGAGCACGATGCCGGTGATGTCGACGACCTCGGCGAAGACCCGGGCCTGGACCAGGCCGTTCTGGCCGGTGGTGGCGTCGAGGACGAGCAGCACCTCGTCCAGCGGGGCGTGCTTCTCGACGACCCGCTTGACCTTGCCGAGCTCGTCCATGAGGCCGGTCTTGGTGTGCAGCCGCCCGGCGGTGTCGATGAGCACCACGTCGACGCCCATCTCCTTGCCCTCCTTCACCGCGTCGAAGGCGACGGAGGCGGGGTCACCGGCCTCAGGGCCGCGCACGGTGTAAGCACCGACCCGCTCGCCCCAGGTCTGGAGCTGGTCCGCGGCGGCGGCCCGGAAGGTGTCGGCGGCGCCGAGCACGACCGTACGGCCGTCGGCCACCAGGACGCGCGCGAGCTTGCCGGTGGTGGTGGTCTTGCCGGTGCCGTTGACGCCGACGACCATCACGATGCCCGGCTTGCGGTCCTCGGGCTCGGTCTTCACCGCGCGGTCGACGTCGGTGCCGATCAGCTTGAGCAACTCCTCGCGCAGCAGGCCGCGCAGCTCGTCGGGGGTGCGGGTGCCGAGCACCTTGACGCGCTCGCGCAGCCGGTCCACCAGTTCGGTGGTGGGCTGCACGCCGACGTCGGCGGTGAGCAGGATGTCCTCGATCTCCTCCCAGGTCTCGTCGTCGAGGTGCTCACGCGAGAGCAGCGTGAGCAGCCCCTTGCCGAGGGCGTTCTGGGACCGGGAGAGCCGGGCGCGCAGCCGGACCAGGCGGCCGGCGGTGGGCTCGGGGATCTCGATCTCGGGAGCGGGGGGCTCTTCCAGGACGACGGGAGCCGAGCCGTCGGGAAGGTCGACCTCCTCTATCGTCCGGCGCGGTTCGTCGCGCGGTGTCTCGGCCTCGTCGCCGACGTGCGGCTCGGCCGGGGGCGCGGTGATGTCGGGCGTGGCGGGGGGCGGCGGGGGCAGCGACTTCTTGCGCCGGCTGCCGACGATGAGCCCGCCGAGCGCGCCGAGCACGACCACGGCGATGACTACAGCAAGGATGACGGTTTCCATAACCCGTCCAGTATCCATCCCTCCCCCGCGGCCGACTTTGCTCCCTCGCGCGGGAGTTTCTGGATGATCCTCCGAATCCGGATGTCCCTTTTAATGGTATTCGTCGGACTAACGTACGATGACTACCTATGGGCACCACCGCCGGACACGATGGCGCGCTCGAACATCTCGAAGAGTCGCTGGAGCACCACGGCCTCGAAACCCGGGGCATCGAACCGGTCCCGGACTCCGAGCGCACCGGTACACCCCGCGGTCTGCTCCCCACCTGGATCGCCGCCAACATCACCGTCCTGCTGGTGACCATGGGCGCGAGCCTGACGGTGTCGTTCGGGCTGAACTTCTGGCAGTGCCTGGTGGTCGGCGTCGCGGCGCCGCTCGTGTCGTACGGCCTGGTCGGCCTGACCGGCATCGCGGGCAAGCGCGGTGGCGCACCGGGGATGGCCCTCTCCCGCGCGGTCTTCGGCCAGCGCGGCAACCTGCTCCCGGGCGCACTGATCTGGGTCGCGCGCTGGGGCTGGGAGACGATCAACGCGGTGACCGGCGCCTATGCGCTGCTGACCGTCCTGGACATCCTGTTCGGGATCAGGCGCAACACCGTCCTGGTCATCGTCACCCTGCTCCTCTTCGTGATCACCACGTTCGCGATCTCGGGCATGGGCATCAGGGCGGTGCGGTACTGCAACCGGTGGGCGACCTGGCTGTTCGGCGCCTTCTCCCTGCTGGTCCTCGGCCGGCTGATCGTGGCGGTGGACTGGACCGCGGTGTTCGGGCAGCGCGCCGGCCCCGCGGCCGCGATGGTCACCGGGGCCGGGCTGATCGCGGCGGGCGGGATCAGCTGGGCGCCGACCGCGCCGGACTTCACGCGGTACCTGCCGGGTACGGCGTCCTCGGCGGCGATCGTACGCAACACGGTCGGCGGTGCCGGGATCGTCGTACTCCCCCTGGTCCTGATGGGCGCGGTGACGGCGTCCGCCACCCCGGGCCTGGCCAAGGCCACCGACCCGGTCTCCTTCCTCGGCGAGATCCTCCCCCTCTGGCTCGCGGTCCCCTACCTTCTCGTCGCCCTGGTCGGGATGCTGCTGATCAACGCGATGTCGATGTACTCGGCGGGCTTCACCGCACAGACGCTGGGCTTCCGCGTCCACCGCCACTGGGCGGTCTCCGTCAACGCGGTCATCTCGCTGGTCCTCGGCGGCGTCCTGATGCTGGCAGCGACCTCCTTCATGGCCTCGTTCACCGCCTTCCTGTCACTGCTGGCGGTGGCGTTCTCGGCGTGGGTGGGGGTGTTCGGGGTCGACATGCTCCGGCGGCGCGAGTACGACGCCACGGCCCTCCTCGACACCACCCCGGCCGGCGCCTACTGGTACCGGGCCGGCTTCTCCCCCGCCGCCGTCACCGCCTGGGCGCTCGGCCTGGCCGCCGGCCTGGTCTTCACCACCTGCGACTGGTTCACCGGCCCGCTCGCCGCCAACAACCCCGTCGGCCGGTACGGCCTCGGCTGGATCGCGACGATCGTCGTCTCGGGCCTGCTGTACGCGGTGCTGCCGAAGCCGGCGGTGGTCCCGGCGACGGCCGGGAAGCCCGCACCCCTGGCTGTCTGACGCACCGTCAGCTACTGTCCCCGCACACCGCCCGGCCAAGGTGAAGGGGAACTCCCATGCCCGTCTCGGTCGTCCGCTTCAACCTCGTCGAGCCCGGCGCCTCCCCGGCCTCCCTGGGCGCCCGGTACCGAGCGGCCCTGGACATGGCCGCGTACGCCGACGAGCACGGGGTCACCACCGTGCAGACCGAGGAGCACCACGGCGTCGGCAACAACTGGCTGCCGTCGCCGTTCGCCTTCGCGGGCGCGGTGTTCGGGGCGACCCGGACCATCGCGGTGACCGTGTCGGCGGTGATCGGCCCGCTGCACGACCCGCTTCGGCTGGCGGAGGACATCGCCGTCCTTGACCTGCTCAGCGGGGGCCGGCTGGTGACGGTGGCCGGGATCGGCTACCGACCCGAGGAGTACGCCCTGTTCGACGTGGAGTGGAAGCGGCGCGGGCGGCTCCAGGACGAGCTGCTGGAGACGCTGCTGAAGGCGTGGACCGGGGAGGAGTTCGAGTACCGGGGCCGTACGGTGCGGGTCACGCCGCGCCCCTTCACCGATCCGCACCCGCTGCTCCTGGTCGGCGGTTCCTCCAGGGCCGCCGCCCGCCGCGCCGCCCGCCTGGGCCTGCCGTTCTTCCCTAGCGCGCATCTGCCGGAGCTGGAGGCGTACTACAAGGAGCAGCTCACCGAGTACGGCACGGAGGGCTGGACGATGATGCCCACGGCCGAGACACCGCTCCTGCACATCGCCGAGGACCCGGACCGGGCGTGGGCTCAGTACGGCGAGCACTTCCTGCACGAGGCCCGGACGTACGCGTCCTGGCAGTCCGGGGACATCCGCTCGGCGGTACGGTCCGCCGCGACCACCGTCGGGGAGCTGCGCGAGGAGGGCGTCTACCGCATCCTCACCCCGCAGGAGTGCGTGACGGCGGGACTGGACAACCTGGTCCTGCATCCGCTGGCGGGCGGGATGCCGGTGGCGGAGGGGTGGCGGAGCCTGCGACTGTTCGCGGAGACCGTGCTCCCGGCGCTGCCGGCCTAGCGGGAGCAAGGCATGCCGGCGGACGGCCACGGGAGCGGCGGCACCGCCGGACAGCGCCGTCGTGGCTGATCGCCGTTGCGGCGGAGAGACATTGTGCCCGGAGACCATCAGGGGCCTGTATGCGAACCGCCGCCCCGCCCGGGCAGTGACCGGGCGGGGCGGCGGGGGATACGAGGAGAGGGGCAGCGGGGACTTGGCCCTTCTCCTCGAGTCGGGGGGTGTGGTCAGCCCATCTCCTCCAGGGCCTTGCCCTTCGTCTCCTTGACGTACTTGAGGACGAACGGGATGGAGAGGGCCGCGAAGACCGTGTAGATCACGTAGGTCCCGGAGAGGTTCCAGTCGGCCAGCGACGGGAAGCTCGCGGTGATGGCCCAGTTGGCGATCCACTGCGCTGCGGCGGCCACGCCCAGGGCGGCGGCGCGGATCTTGTTCGGGAACATCTCGCCGAGCATGACCCAGACGACCACACCCCAGGACAGGGCGAAGAAGAGGACGAAGATGTGGGCGGCGACCAGGGCGGTCCAGCCCTGCGTGGACGGGAGCTTGCCGTCGACCAGGTGGTAGGAGAAGGCCCAGGCCTCCAGGGCGAGGCCGACGACCATGCCGACCGAACCGATGAGGGCCAGCGGCTTGCGGCCGATGCGGTCCACGAAGATCATCGCGATCACGGTGCCGATGATGTTGATGATCGACGTCGTGAAGGAGTAGAAGAACGAGTCCGTCGGGTCGACGCCCACCGACTGCCAGAGCGTGGAGGAGTAGTAGAACGCCACGTTGATGCCGACGAACTGCTGGAAGACCGAGAGGCCGATGCCGACCCACACGATCGGCTTGAAGAAGAAGGAGCCGCCGAGCAGGTCCTTGAACGTGGACTTGTGCTCGCTCTTCATCGCGTGCTCGATCTCGGCGACACGGGTGTCCAGGTCGGCGCTGTTGCCCTCGACCTCTTCGAGGATCGCGCGGGCGCGCTCACGCTTGCCGACGGAGAGCAGGAAGCGCGGGGACTCGGGGATCGCGAGGGAGAGCAGGCCGTACAGGACGGCCGGGACCACCATCACGCCGAGCATGACCTGCCAGGCCTCCAGGCCCATCAGCTTGCCGCGCTGGTCGCCGCCGGCGGCGTTCAGCAGACCCCAGTTGACCAGCTGCGAGATGGCGATGCCGATGACGATCGCGGCCTGCTGGAAGGAGCCGAGGCGGCCGCGGTAGGCGGGCGGGGCGACCTCGGCGATGTAGGCGGGGCCGATGACGGAGGCCATGCCGATGGCGAAGCCGCCGATGATCCGCCAGAAGGCGAAGTCCCACAGGGCGAAGGGCAGCGCCGAGCCGACGGCGCTGATGGTGAACAGCACTGCCGCGATCTGCATGCACCGGATACGGCCGATGCGGTCGGCTATGCGGCCGGCGGTCGCGGCGCCGATGGCGCAGCCGATCAGGGCGATGGCGATGACCTGGGCGAGGGCCGCGGACCCGATGTCGTAACGGCTCCGGATCGCCTCGACGGCACCGTTGATGACGGAGCTGTCGTAGCCGAAGAGGAAACCACCCATGGCGGCCGCCGCCGCGATGAAGATGACATGCCCGAGGTGATCGGGGTGAGCCGTCCCGGCTCCTGACTGGGGTGCCTGCGCAGTGCTGGTCACAAGAAACTCCTCGGGCCACCGGCAACGCCGCCGGGGGTGGGGGGGTGAGCCCTCTCAGGTTTAAGTGGCGCACATCAACACACCGCTCACACCTGAAGGTAAAAGCAACGTTGCAGAGACTATGCCTTCAAGTTTCGAAGTCAATAGGCGGTGGAGTGTGAAGTTGTAGATAGCACGCAAGAGACATGCGTTCACTTCTTGAAGAAGAGGAGGAGATGATCTACCAAGGGGCGCGGGGCTGTGTCGATTTGCGGCTCCGCCGCGGGGCGCGACCAGCCACAACGGCGCCGCACCCGGAACCGTCGGCCGAGACCCGGCGTCAGCGAAGCCGCTGGCTGATGACCTTCGACACACCGTCGCCCTGCATGGAGACGCCGTACAGCGCGTCGGCGACCTCCATCGTGCGCTTCTGGTGCGTGATCACGATGAGCTGGGACGATTCCTGGAGCTCCTGCATGATGCGGATCAGCCGCTGCAGGTTGGTGTCGTCCAGGGCCGCCTCGACCTCGTCCATGACATAGAACGGGCTGGGGCGCGCCTTGAAGATCGACACCAGCATGGCGACGGCGGTCAGCGAGCGTTCGCCGCCCGACAGCAGGGAGAGCCGCTTGACCTTCTTGCCCGGCGGGCGGGCCTCGACGTCCACGCCCGTGGTGAGCATGTTGTCGGGGTCGGTCAGGATCAGCCGGCCCTCGCCGCCCGGGAAGAGGCGGCTGAAGACGCCCTCGAACTCCCTCGCCGTGTCCCGGTAGGCCTCCGCGAAGACCTGCTCGACGCGCTCGTCGACCTCCTTCACGACCTGAAGCAGGTCGGTGCGGGTCTTCTTCAGGTCCTCCAGCTGCTCACTGAGGAACTTGTGCCGTTCCTCAAGGGCCGCGAACTCCTCAAGGGCGAGCGGGTTGACCTTGCCGAGCTGCTGGTAGGCCCGCTCGGCGGCCTTGAGCCGGCGCTCCTGCTCGGCCCGGTGGAAGGACTTCGGCTGGTTGCGCGGGTGCTCGGGGTCGTCCGGCAGCACCTCGCCCTCTGCGGGGAGCGAGGGCGGCACCGGCTGGTGCGGGCCGTACTCCTCGACGAGCCCCGCCGGTTCGACACCGAGCTCCTCCAGCGCCTTGGCCTCCAGCTGCTCGATCCGCAGCCGCTTCTCGGCGCCGAGCACCTCGCCCCGGTGAACCGAATCCGTGAGTTTGTCGAGCTCGGCCTTGAGGTCGCGGCCGGTGGTGCGGGCGGCGGTCAGCTCCTGCTCCCGCCGGGCCTTCGCGGCTTCGGCGGCGGCACGTTCCTGCTCGGCCCGGCCGACCGAGACCTCCACATGTGCGAGCAGCTGGCGCGCACCGGCGGCGACGGCCTCCGCGACCGCCGCCTCGTGGCGCAGCCGGGCCCGGCGCTGTTCCGCACGCGCGCGTGCGTCGCGTTCCGCGCGGGCGGCCCGGTCGAGGGAGTCGGCGCGGCCGGCGAGCCCCTTGACCCGCTCCTCGTGGGTACGGACCTGGAGGCGGGCCTCCATCTCGGTCTGGCGGGCGTTGGCGCCGTCGGCGGCCAGGCGGTCCCGCGCCGAGGTGTCGGGCTCCTCCTCGACGGGCATCTCCTCTGCCACGGCGAGCCGCTCGGCCAGGATCTCGACCTCTTCCAGGGCCTTGTCCAGGGAGTCCTGGGCACGAGCGGCGGCGGCCGTGGAACGCTCCGCCTCGCCTGCCGCGCCGCGGGCCTGTCCGGCGAGACGGCCGAGCTGCTGAGCCACGGCCGACTTCTCGCGGTCGGCGGCGCGGCGCCGCTCCCCCAGTTCCTCGACGAGTGCCGCGCACTCCTTGCGCCGCTCCCCTGCCGCGTGCTGTACCTCGGCCAGCTCCTCGCAGCGGACGGCGAGCTCCTCCAGCTCGGCGGCGGCCTCGTCCACGGAGGCCTGCACTTCGAGCAGGCTGGGTGCGCCGGCGGAGCCGCCGTGCGCGAAGTGGGCGCCGAGGAGGTCGCCTTCGGCGGTCACGGCGGTGAGGTGGGGGTGGCGGTAGACGAGGTCCTCGGCGACCTCAAGGGTGTCGACGACGACGATGTCCTTGAGGAGCCGTCGTACTGCGGGCATCAGGTCGGAGGGGCCTCGGACCAGGTCGGCTGCGAAGTTCCCTGACGGGAGGGCCGTGGTGGGTCGTCGGTCGGGTGCGGCGCCGTTGTGGCTGGTCGCGCCGTTCCCCGCGCCCCTTTGGGGCGCTACCGAGCCGGCGGTTTCTTCGAGGGCCGTGGTGGGTCGTCGGTCGGGTGCGGGGCCGTCGTGGCTGGTCGCGCCGTTCCCCGCGCCCCTTTGGGGCGCTTCGGACGAGGGCGCCTCAGGAGCCCCCGCCAGCAGCAGCGCTGCCCTGCCGCCGTCCTGTTTGCGTAGTAGGCGGATCGCGTCGGCAGCCGAGGACGGGGTCGTCACCGCGATCGCGTCCGCCGCCGTGCCGAAGGCTGCCGCGAGGGCGACCTCGTGGCCCGGGGTCACCGTGAGCAGTTCCGCCGCCGGGCCCAGGACGCCGGTGAGGCGGTCCCGCGCACCGAGCAGTATTCCTGTGCCGTCCTTGCGGCGCAGGCCCAGCGCCAGCGCCTCGTGCCGGGCCTGGGTCGCGGCGCGCTTGCGTTCCGCCGCCGTGACCGCCTCGCGGGCCGCGGTCAGGGCGGCCTCCGCCTCGACGAGCCGGTGCTTGGCCTGGTCGTGCTGTGCGGCCAGTTCCTCGTCGCCGGCGTCGAGCCCGTCGACCTCGGCCTTCAGCGCCTCGTACTCCTCCTGCGCCGAGACCGCCCGCTCCTGGGCCTCGTCGCGGGCGGCGGCCAGCCTGTCGATCTCGGCCTGGGCGGACGCGGCGCGGGAGCGGGCGGCGCCCACCTGGCCGTTCAGCCGGGCCAGGCTTTCGCGACGGTCGGCGATGGACCGGGCCACGTCCTTCAGGCGCCGCTCTTCGACGGCGAGTTCGCGCTCCAGCTCGGCGCGGTGGGCGACGGTGTCGTCCAGGGCGTGCTGGGCCGCCTCCAGGGAGGCTTCGAGTTCGGCCTCCTGCTCACGGATGCGGTGGGCCTCGCGCTCCATGTCCTCGGGGTCACGGCCGCGCCGTTCCTCGGGGGGCGTGGAGGTGGCGCTCTTCACCCGGGCGTCGGCCAGCGAGATGGTGCCGCGGACGCGTTCGGCGAGCTGGGAGAGCTCGTACCAGGTCTGCTGGGCCCGCTGCAGGCGCGGGGTGAGCTGCCGTACCTCGTCCTCCAGGAGCGCCTCCCGCTGGAGGGCCTTCTTCAGATCCTGCTCGGCGGCTTCCTTGCGTTCCTTGAGGGCGGCCTCGTCGGCGACCTCGGTCTGGAGTGCCTGGCGCAGTCGTACGAGGTCGTCGGCGAGGAGGCGCAGGCGGGCGTCGCGGAGGTCCGCCTGGATGACGGCGGCCCGGCGGGCGACCGCGGCCTGGCGGCCGAGAGGCTTGAGCTGGCGGCGGAGTTCGTCGGTCAGGTCCTGCACGCGCGCGAGGTTGGCCTGCATCGCGTCCAGCTTGCGCAGCGCCTTCTCCTTGCGCTTGCGGTGCTTGAGGACGCCGGCCGCCTCCTCGATGAAGGCGCGGCGGCCCATCGGGTCCGCGTGCAGGACGGAGTCGAGCTGGCCCTGGCCGACGATGACGTGCATCTCGCGGCCGATGCCGGAGTCGGAGAGGAGTTCCTGGATGTCCAGGAGGCGGCAGGTGTCGCCGTTGATCTGGTACTCGCTGCCGCCGTTGCGGAACATGATCCGCGTGATGGTGACCTCGGCGTACTCGATGGGCAGGGCGCCGTCGGAGTTGTCGATGGTCAGGGACACCTCGGCGCGGCCCAGCGGGGGGCGGCCGGTGGTGCCGGCGAAGATGACGTCCTCCATCTTGCCGCCGCGCAGCGACTTGGCACTGTGCTCGCCCATGACCCAGGTGAGCGCGTCCACGACATTGGACTTGCCCGAGCCGTTCGGACCGACGACACACGTGATCCCCGGCTCGAACCGGAGCGTGGTCGCCGAGGCGAACGACTTGAACCCGCGGAGGGTCAGGGCCTTGAGGTGCACGCCGCCGGACTCTACCCGGCGCCGCTACCGCACTCCACGACCCCTCGCAACCTCGCGGTTTCGCGCATGAACATGCAGGGCACACCAGACGTTAAAGAAGGTGAAAGGATGCGCGGGGCTGGACCGGGTCGGGGACGGGTGCGCAAGAAAGAAGGGACGCCGGGGCGTCCCTTGCAAATCTTGACAATTTAAGCGGTTGAAAGGGCTGCCCAACCGCCGCATGTGCTGTTGTGGAGCGATGCAGCGATCAGGTGAGCGCAGGCTCCGCCTGGTGTGCGTCGATGCTCTCCATGATCCTGTCGGGAGAAGCGGCAGCCGTCAGCTCGTCGTTCTCGGCCTGGATCCGTACCAGCTCGGATTCGAGGTCCTGGACTCGCTGCTGGAGCCGTCGCATCTCGGCGAGGAGTCGCGGGTCGGAGCCGCCGACGTAACCGAGAAGCGCCTTTGCCATGATGGATGGTCCTCCACACTGAGTGACCGACCGAAGCGGTGTGGGTCGTGAGGGATTCGCACCCGCGGTGCTTGACACATCCGAGTGTTGCTCGACTGTTGCGCCATGCCAAACAGCTAAGGTGCGCGGGGCTTTCAGCGTCTCACCAAAAAGTTTGACGGTCAACACGATCACGCCCTGTATTGGCGGGCGAACCCGGGATCGGGCGACCCTGGACGGGCGGCGCGGCGACTCCTGCGGGGCCCTCAGGGCGTGGCGATCATCTGTAAGTGCGGAGCCTGCCACGACACGCCGTTCTTGGCAACCACCAGGCCATTTCTGCTCGGGGCACATGCCGGTGGCAGATCACTCCGCTTCCGCCTGCGTCGCTTTACAGAGCGGGCTCAGCGGATGGCGAACCCGTCGTAGCCGCCCCTGGGTGTGTCCCAGATCTCGGTGACACCCTCCACCCGCCCGGGCGTGTCATCGCCCTGGAGCCAGTCGAGCAGCCCTTCGCAGTCCGCCCGGTCGCCCTCTGCGACCACCTGGACGCGGCCGTCGCCCAAATTGAGAGCAAAACCACTCAGGCCGCCGATCTCCAGCGCCTTGGCCCGCGTGAACCAGCGGAATCCCACACCCTGTACGCGTCCACGGACCCAGGCGACCAGTCGCACATCCTCGCTCATGCGTGCAACCTAACCGGCCAATGTCACTCGGGACACTTCCTCCCTCAGCGGTATGGGGTACCGTCCCCACCCAATGAATCTCATATGAAACTCACTCGATCGAGTGAGTCTGGTTGACCAGAAGGAGTCATTGGCCACACCGGCCCCTGGTCGACCCCGACCGCGAGGACGAGGGAAGAAGGCAAGGACATGGGACGCCACCGACGCCACGCCGCCGGCCGCGCCGCATCGGGCCACGCCACGGGGGTCACGGAGAACGACGGCTCGTACCCGGGCGGCCACGACCCGCAGGACTCGTACGCGGGCCTCCGCTACGGTACGGGCACGGCGGCCTACCTGCGCCAGGAGGAGTACGCCGACACCAACGCGCGCAGCTCGGCCTACCTGTTCGCGACCGAGGGCGACTACGCCCGCTTCATGAACACCGCCGAGTTCCCGGCCGAGGAGTTCACCCCGGCCGGCGGCCTCTCCTCGGGCGGCGGGCACCGGCGCCGGAAGAAGGCGGGGCGGCCCATGGCCACCGGGCTGCTCGGGGTCTCCGCCGCGGTCGCCATCGGCACGGTCGCGGTGGCCACCGGTGTGGTGCCGGGCCTGGAGAACTACAAGCTCGGCGGCGGCAGCAGCACGACCGGCGGTGAGCGGGTGCAGGCCGACGGCGTGCCCAGCAACACGGCCGCCGAGCAGGGCGGCACCTCCGGCAGCGCCGAGAGCAGCGGCACCGGCTCCTCTACCAGCCGGGACACCCAGCGCTCCGCCTCGCCGACCCCTACGGCGTCCGCCTCCAGGTCCGCGTCCGCCTCCGCGTCGCCCACCCCGACGAAGACGGCGACCGAGAAGCCGACGCCCACCGCCACGCCGTCCAAGCAGGCGACGGCCTCCCCGAGCAAGACGGCCACCAAGGCGCCGGTGAAGACCTCCGCACCGATCGCCGTGTCCGAGGCGGCCGCCGTCGAGGCCGAGGTGCTGAAGCTGGTGAACGAGGAGCGGGCCAAGGTCGGCTGCAGCGCGCTGTCGGCGAACTCCTCGCTGACCAAGCTGGCCGAGGCGTTCAGCGACGACATGGCCGCGCGGGACTTCTTCGACCACACCGACCCGGACGGCAAGACGCCGTGGGACCGGGCCGCGGCGGCCGGCATATCCAGCCTCGGCGGCGAGAACATAGCCCGCGGCCAGGCCACCGCCCAGGCCGTCATGGACGCCTGGATGAACAGCGAGGGCCACCGCGCCAACATCCTGAACTGCGACTTCAAGACCCTCGGGGTCGGGGTGCACTTCGGCGAGGGCGGGCCGTGGTGGACGCAGGACTTCGGCTACTAGTCGTACCGGGCATCGGACGAGGGTGCGCTAACCAATAGTTAGCGCACTCTGTCTGTTAGCGCTGTGCTCCCGTACGCTTGACACATGACCATCACCCAGGACAGCGTCGCGGAGCCGCAGCCTCCGTACGACGTCTTCGTTCGGGCCTGTCCCTCGCGCACCACCCTTGAGCACGTGATGGGCCGCTGGGGCGGGCTCACGCTGAGCGCGCTGCACGACGGCTCGTTCCGGTTCAACGAGCTGCGCCGGCGCGTGGACGGCGTCAGCGAGAAGATGCTCTCCCAGACGCTCCAGGCCCTGGAGCGCGACGGCCTGGTGCACCGCGAGGCGCAGCCGACCAACCCGCCGCGCGTCGACTACGAACTCACCCCGCTCGGCCGCGAGGTCGCCGACCGCCTGCTGGCCGTCGTCCACTTCGTGGAGAGCCGGATGGACGAGGTGCTGGCCGCCCGCGAGCGTTACGACGACTCGCGCGGCGCCCGCTGACACTTCGGGCAGAAGTAGCTGGACCGGTTCATCCAGGGCCGCCTGCGCATCGGCGTACCGCACCGCCGGCAGGGCAGCCCTTCCCTGCCGTAGGCGTCCAGCGAGCGGTCGAAGTACCCCGACTCGCCGTTGACGTTGACGTACAGGCTGTCGAAGCTGGTGCCGCCGACGGCCAGGGCCGCGTTCATCACGTCCCGTACATGGCCGAGGAGTTCGGCGGTGCGCGGGCGGGTGAAGCCGGCGGTCGGCCGCTCGTAGTGGATGCGGGCGCGCCAGAGGGCCTCGTCCGCGTAGATGTTGCCGACTCCGCTGATCAGCGACTGGTCGAGCAGCGCCCTCTTGATGGTGGACCGCTTCCGGCGCAGCGCCTGGTGGAAGGCCTCGTCGTCGAACAGCGGGTCGAGGGGGTCACGGGCGATGTGCGCGATGGCGTCCGGCAGTCCGTCGGGGGTGTTGTCGTGCAACGACAGTCCGCCGAAGGTGCGTTGGTCGACGAAGCGCAGTTCGGTGGCGCCCGCCGCGGCAGCGGCTGATGTCAGCGTGTCGGCGAATCCGACGCGGATTCTGAGGTGCTTCTCGTCCGGTGCCCCGTGCGGCTGCACCAGCAGCTGGCCGCTCATGCCGAGGTGGGCGAGGATCGACTGGCCGGTGTCCTCCAGCGGCAGCCACAGGTACTTGCCGCGCCGGCTCGGGGTGCCGATGCGGTGGCCCTTGAGCCGGTGCGTGAAGTCGTCGGCGCCGGCGAGGTGCCGTCGTACGGCACGCGGGTGCAGGACTTCGGCCTCGGCCACGACGCGATGGGCGACCCACCGCTCCAGGCCGCGTCGTACGACCTCGACCTCGGGCAATTCAGGCATCGGGACTCCCGGGAAGGACCGTGGACGATCCGAGCGCCCGCCTCCATGGAAAGGTGGCGGGCGCTCGGGCTGCGCTGTTCGTCAGGCGGAGGCGGCGGACGACGGCGGGCCGTCGTCCTCCTCGGCTTCGGCCTGGGCTGCCTGTTCGGCTGCCTTGGCCTTGGCGCGTTCGTCCGCAGCGGCGCGGATGGCGCGCCAGGCGGACTCGGCGGCCTGCTGCTCCGCCTCCTTCTTGCTGCGGCCGGTGCCGGTGCCGTACGAGACGCCTCCGACGCGGGCGGCAGCAGTGAAGGTCTTCTCGTGGTCGGGGCCGGTCTCCGTGACCAGGTACTCGGGCACGCCGAGGCCCTCCGTCGCGGTGAGCTCCTGGAGACTGGTCTTCCAGTCCAGGCCGGCTCCGAGGTTCGAGGACTTCTCGATCAGCGGGTCGAAGAGCCGGTGCACCAGCTCGGACGCCGAATCGAGGCCCTGGTCGAGATAGACCGCGCCGATCACCGCTTCCAGGGTGTCGGCGAGGATGGACGCCTTGTCCCGGCCGCCCGTGCCCTCTTCACCGCGGCCGAGCCGGATGAAGGAGCCCAGGTCGAGACCCCGGCCCACCTCCGCGAGCGCACGCGAGTTCACCACCGCGGCCCGGAGCTTGGCCAGCTGGCCCTCGGGCAGGTCGGGGTGGGTGTTGTACAGCGTGTCCGTGACGACGAGGCCGAGGACGGAGTCACCGAGGAACTCCAGCCGCTCGTTCGTCGGCAGGCCGCCGTTCTCGTATGCGAAGGAACGGTGGGTCAGCGCACGCACCAGAAGGGCGGACTCGAGCTTGTAGCCGAGCCGCCCTTCCAGAAGCGTGTGGGACGAGGCCGTGCTGTCCGCCTTCTTCTTGGCGGTTGGGTCCGCCTTGGGCTCTTCGCCCTTCTTGGGACTGGACACAGTGCCTCTCACCTGGCCGCTCAGACTTCGAGGACCTGGCGCTTGTTGTAGGTGCCGCAAGACGGGCACGCGATGTGCTGCAGCTTGGGCTCGTGGCAGCGCTCGCACGCAACCAGGGTGGGGACCGCAGCCTTCCACTGCGACCGGCGGTGGCGCGTGTTGCTGCGCGACATCTTCCGCTTCGGAACAGCCACGGCTACTTCTCCTGCTTCTCGTCGACGCCCGCTTCCGCGTCAGCGCCGGACATCTCGTCCTTCTCGCCGTCCTTCGTGGAACCGGCGAGTCCCTGCAAAGCCGCCCAACGGATGTCGACGGCGTCATGGTGGTGGTCCGGGTCGTCCGTGAGCCGCACTCCGCACTCGGAGCACAGGCCCAGGCAGTCGTCCTGGCACACCGGCTGCATCGGCAGTGCGAGCACCACCGCATCACGCAGCACTGGCTCGAGGTCGAACAGGCCGTCCTCGATGAAGTACCTGTCCTCGTCGTCCTCGGCGTCGTCGCCCGGTTCCGCGATCACGCGGCCCCGGTCGTCGGCGTCAGGGTACGAGAACAGTTCCTGGAAGTCCGCTTCGAGCTCCTGCTCGACCGGCTCCAGACACCTTACGCACTCCCCCTCGGCCTGTGCACGGGCGGTGCCTGTGACGAGCACACCTTCCATGACCGACTCGAGCCGGAGTTCGAGCTCCACCGGGGCGCCTTCCGGCACTCCGATGACCCCTTTGATACCGAAGTCCTGGGGAGCGTCGATCGTGCGGGTCAGGCGCTGCAGGGCACCTGGACGCCGCCCCAGCTCGTGTGTGTCGAACACGAACGGGTTGCGGTGGTCGAGGCGCGCGTGAGGAGCCATTCCTGCTTTCGATCTTCGAGCTCAGAGGGACGCTGTCCTGAGATGCCTCCGGGCAGCGTGGATCGCGGACGTAGACGCGACCGAAGAGCCAGGATACTGGACCTTTCGCTGTCGGCCCAATCCGCCTGCCTCCCGGCTGCCTTCCGCCGGGTTTCTACAGGCCCCGGCCCTGTTCGTACGCCCGCAGCTGCTCCGGCGTGATCATGCCGGTGTCGAAGAGACTGGTCTCGTCGAGGGCGTACGACTGGTGCGGCTGGTGCTGGGCCGCCGGCTGCTGCTGGGGGTCGTAGACGGGCTGCTGGCCGGTGTCGTAGCCCTGGTAGGCGGCGGCGTACGGATCGGCCTGCTGGTAGCCGTAGGGGTCCTGCTGGTAGCCGTACGCGTCCTGCTGGGCGTAGACGGGCTGCTGCTGGGGGTAGCCGTACGGATCCTGCGCCACGGGCTGCTGGTCGTACTGCGGCTGCTGCTGCGGCTGCTCGACCTGGGCCGCCTGCGCTTGCGCCTGCGCCGCCTGGGCGTCCTGGTCGGCGAGGGCCGCGAGGTCGGCGAGGTAGTCGGCGTCGCTGGAGTGCTGGAAGGTCGTGTCGTCGTCGGCGAGGGCGCCGAGGGCGTCGGAGGCGATCCGGCCGTGCAGCTTGGCGCGGCCCTTGCCCACCGCCTCCAGGGTCTTGGCGAGGACCGCCTCGAAGGCACCGAGCTTGACGTCGACGTAGGCGTCGGCGTCCCGGCGCAGGGTCTCCGGGTCGTGGCTGCGCTCGGGGGCGTCCTCGTCCTCGTAGCCCTGCTCGTCCAGGCCCGGGCCGGTGCCGAGCAGCTTCTCGCGGCCACGGCCGACCGAGCCGAGGGTCTTGGTGAGGACGACCTCGAAGTTCGCGAGCTTGGAGTCCACGTAGTCGTCGGCGTCGGCGCGGACCTCCTCGGCCTCCTGGCGGGCCTCGGCGAGGATCCGGTCGGCCTCGGCCTGGGAGCGGCGGGCCACCTCGGTGTCGGAGATCAGCGAGCCGCGCTCGGCATGCGCGGTCTCGATGATCCGCTCCGCTTCCATGCGGGCCTGCTCGACCATCTGGTCCCGGCCGCCGATCAGCTCCTCGGCCTGAGCGAGCGAGCCGGGCAGCGCCAGGCGCAGCTCTTCGAGCATCGCGAGCAGCTCGGCGCGGTTGACCACGCACGACGCCGACATGGGCATGGACCGGGCGCCGGTGACCGAGGTCACGATCTCGTCGAGCTTCTTCTGCACGTCCACCTGTGCTCGCCACTCTCTACAGCTGGGTTGGAGACGGACGGGACGACTGTAGCCCCATCAGTCCTTACCGAGACGCTCGTTGAGGGCCTCCAGAACGGCCGGCGGAACCAGATGGGCGATGTCGCCGCCCCACTGGGCCACCTCCTTGACCAACGAGGAGGAGAGGAAACTGTAGGTCGGATTGGTCGGCACGAAAAGCGTCTCGACACCCGACAGACCGTTGTTCATCTGGGCCATCTGCAGCTCGTAGTCGAAGTCGCTGACGGCCCGCAGGCCCTTGACGATGGCCGGGATGTCACGCTGCTTGCAGAAGTCGACGAGGAGGCCGTGGAAGGCCTCGACCCGGACGTTCGCGTAGTCCGCGGTGACCGTGCGGATCAGGTCGATCCGCTCGTCGATCTCGAACAGGCCCTTCTTGGACTTGTTGATCATCACCGCGACGTAGACCTCGTCGTAGAGACGGGACGCACGGGCAATGATGTCGAGGTGTCCGTTGGTGATCGGGTCGAACGACCCGGGACAGACGGCGCGGCGCACTTGTGATCCCTCGCTCTCCGGTCCGGTCATCGTGCGTCTTCGCACGTAGAGGCGGCGCGACCGTACCAAAACGTTCCCTCGCCGTAGCGACGGGACCGGAGGGCCTCGAAGCCGGCCGGCCAGTGGAAAACGCCGCCTCTGGTGCTGCGCTCCACGGTGACGAGGGCATCGGGCGCGAGCCAGCCCTCCGAGCGGAGTGTGAGGAGAATCTCCCGAAGATCGTCGTCCGTGACGGCGTACGGAGGGTCGAGGAACACCAGGTCGTACGGCTGCGCCGGGGGCGGTGTCCTGATGATCTGTTCCGCTTTGCCCGCCCTGACCTCGGCACCGGGAAGGCCGAGGTTCTTCACGTTCTCCCGTACGACGCGGGCGGCTCTCGCATCGGCCTCGACGAGGAGGGCGTGGCCCGCGCCCCTGGAGAGGGCTTCGAGGCCGACGGCTCCTGAACCGGCGTACAGGTCGAGGACGCGTTCGCCGTCCAGGGGGCCGCCGAGGAGGGACTGCCAGGTGGAGAAGAGGCCTTCGCGTGCGCGGTCCGAAGTGGGCCGGGTTCCTGTGCCGGGCGGCACCGAAAGGCGCCGTCCGCCTGCCTGGCCGGCGATCACGCGGGTCATGGGGGGTCCTTCTTCGGGGGCGGCTTTACGGGTTCAGTTTGGCAGGCCTACCGGGGTGGGTGCCTGGTGTGCGACGGCGGCTGCGGGTCCGCTGTGGCCGCTCGCGCAGTTCCCCGCGCCCCTTTCGGGGCGCGTCAAGCTCAGCCCTTCTCCAAGTACTGCTCTCTCTCCTCGTCCAAGAGGGCGTCCAGGGCCGTTCGCAGGCCCGGGAGGTCGGTCAGCTCGGGGTCTCGGGCGACCAGCGCCGTCGCCTCCTCTCTCGCCTCCGCGATGATCTCCTCGTCCTCGATCACCGCCAGGACGCGGAGGCTGGAGCGGGCGCCCGACTGGGCCTGGCCCAGGACGTCGCCCTCTCTGCGCTGTTCGAGGTCGATGCGGGAGAGCTCGAAGCCGTCCAGGGTGGAGGCCACCGCCGTGAGGCGCTGGCGGGCCGCGCTCGCCTCCGGCATCTCCGTGACCAGGAGGCAGAGACCGGCGGCCGAGCCTCGGCCCACCCGGCCGCGCAGCTGGTGGAGTTGGGAGACGCCGAAGCGGTCGGCGTCCATGATCACCATGGCGGTGGCGTTCGGGACGTTCACACCGACCTCGATGACCGTCGTGGCCACCAGGACGTCCGTGTCGCCCGCGGCGAAGCGGCGCATCACCGCGTCCTTGTCGTCGGGGTGCATACGGCCGTGGAGGACCTCGACCCGGAGGCCGTTCAGGGGGCCCTTGGCGAGGTGGTCGGCCACGTCCAGGACGGCCAGGGGCGGACGCTTCTCCGCCTCGTCCTCGGCGGACTTCTTCGCCTTCTTCGGGTCCTCCTCCTCGTCGCCGATGCGGGGGCAGACGACGTAGGCCTGGTGGCCGTTCCCGACTTCCTCTCTGACCCGTTCCCAGGCTCGGGCCAGGAAGTGGGGCTTGTCGGCGGCGGGGACGACGTGGGTGGCGATCGGGGAGCGGCCGGCCGGGAGCTGGTCCAGGACCGAGGTCTCCAGGTCGCCGAAGACGGTCATCGCGACCGTGCGGGGGATGGGGGTCGCGGTCATGACGAGGAGGTGGGGTGGTTGCTTGCCCTTGCCTCGGAGGGCGTCGCGCTGCTCCACGCCGAAGCGGTGCTGTTCGTCCACGACCACCAGGCCGAGGTCGTGGAACTGGACCTTGTCCTCGATCAGCGCGTGCGTGCCGATCACGATCCCCGCCTCGCCCGTGACCAGGTCCAGCATCGCCTGGCGGCGGGCCGCCGTGCCCATCGAGCCGGTGAGGAGGACGACCTTGGTGGCGTGGTCCGCGCCGCCGAGCATGCCGCCCTCGGCCAGCTCGCCCATCATCTCGGTGATCGAGCGGTGGTGCTGCTGGGCCAGCACCTCGGTGGGGGCGAGCATGGCGGCCTGCCCGCCCGCGTCGACCACCGTGAGCATCGCGCGCAGGGCCACCATGGTGTTGTGGGTGACTGTGAAATGGTCGGTTACGTACGCATGGCTCGGGTGAGCGACGCTGATGCACTGGACCGGCTTTCGCCCGACGTACTCAACCGCGCGGATTCCGCGTCGGAAGGTGTTGTATTTCGGCCGGGGCCGGATTCGGGCAGCCTTGCGGGACAGGCGGAACGGGGGGTATTCGTCAGGCAGTGCCACCGAGACGTTGAACGCGGCCCGCTTCGACAGTACGCGTGCGCGGCCGCCCAGCGATCGCACAAGCCAGGCAACATCGTCCGCGAGCCTGCGCGAGGCAGAACAGAGCGAGACGCTCATGCCATCGGCCTGGACGGTGCCATCGGTGTCCAGCAGTCCTTGCAGCAACGCGAGTCGGTTCTTGATCGAGGTGTTCTTGAAGTCGTCGGGAACGAATTTTCCGTGTGACGTCTCGCCCCACAGGTTCAAGTCCCGCAGAATTTGGATCACCGGATTGCGCAGTCCACCGGCGCGCTGCGAGAGCTGGATCGTGTAGTCACAGCGGGAGCCCTTCACGGGCACCAATCGGCATTCCGGTGTCACCGCGGCGGCCACAGCATCGCGAATCTCGTCGTCCATCGTCGAAAGACGCAGGTTGTGCCGGAAGGAACCGTCCCCGAGGAGAAGGCCCAGCAGGTAAGGATCCAGGGGCAGGCCCGTGTCGTATCCGAGATCGACAGGTACCGCCGCCGGGACGTACCACTTCGAGGACCCGTTTGCCTTGAACGTGTCAAGGCGGATTTCTCGAGTGGTCATGACCTTGGGTGCCTGGCCCCGGTGCCATCCGCAACTGGTTCCGACGATCCAGAGATGTTCGTCGTCGCATTCCACGGAACTTCCGTCGGAAAGGACCAATCGCCAGACATCGCGTTCTCCTTGCGGGAAGACCCCGTCGATGAGCGCGATCTCACCGTGGGGCACGATGACCTCGTCCCCCACGCTCAAGTCCCCCATCCGACGGAATCCGACGGGTGTCAGCACCAGGGAGTCCAGAGGCTGCGCCTTCCCCGAACCCACCTCCCCCTGGAGGAGGCGGTGCATCGGGTGTTCCGTCGCCAGGTCGTCGAAGATCTCCTTCGAGACCTTCTGCTGCCCGTCCGTGAGGGTGAACGGGAGGCGGTCGTCGAAGGCCGTCAGGAGGCCGTCGGGGGTCGGTCTGCGGGCCACCGCGGGAAGCAGGGCGTCCGCGTGGCGGCGGCGGGCCAGGGCGACCTGGAGGACGAAGGCCTCGTCCCACTTGAGGCGGTCGCGGGCCGCCGCGATGTCCGCCTTGGTGTGCGGGCGGTGGATCTTGAGGAGGGCTTCGGGGAGGGGGAGGAGACCGCGTCCTTCGCGGAGGGCCGGGGGGAGCGGGTCAAGGGCCTCCTGGGCGCCGGGGAGGACCGTCTGGACCGCCTTGCCGATCTTCCAGGACTCCAGTTTGGCGGTGGCCGGGTAGAGCGGGATCAGGGCGCCTGCCCAGGTCTCCACGGATTCGGCCGGGTCGTCACCCCGTAGCAATTCATAGGCCGGGTGGGCCAGTTGGAGGCGGCGGTTGAAGACCGAGACCTTGCCGGCGAACATCGCGCGGGTGCCCGGCAGGAGTTCCTTGTGGGGTTTGTGCACGCCGTTGCCGAAGAAGACCAGTTGGAGCCGGCCGCTGCCGTCGGTGATCGTGACCTCCAGGCGCTGGCCCTTGCCGCGGGGCGCCTTGGAGGAGGCGAACGTGTGCAGGCGGGCGTCGGCGACCATGGCGACCACCGTCACGTGTTCGTCCATGGGCAGGTCGGCGAGGTGGGTGAGCTGGCCGCGCTCCTCGTATCTGCGGGGGTAGTGGTGCAGGAGGTCGCCGACGGTGTGCAGGCCGAGATGCTCGGCCATCACCTTGGCGGTGGCTGGGCCGAGCACTTTCTTCAGTGGTTCTTCCAGTGCGGGCACGAGATCCATTGCACACCACACCACTGACAATGCCGTATATGTCTCGGGAAACCCCTGGTCAGACGGCCGTTTTGAGTCATAGGATGGCGCGCTCCGGCCATCCTTCCGCGGTCACCACCCCACCAGGGACCGCCCGACCCCGCGCCGACCACGTCTTCCCCCCTCCGGCGCAGCGACGATGGACTCCCAGACCTCACAGTCATCCCAGGCATCACAGTCACCTCATACGTTCCAGGTCGACCTGCGTGGTTTGGTGGACCTGCTCTCCCATCACCTGTACTCCAGCCCCAAGGTCTACCTGCGCGAGCTGCTGCAGAACGCCGTGGACGCGATCACCGCGAGACGGGCCGAACAGCCCGACGCCCCGGCGCGGGTGCGGCTGTACGCCGACGGCAGCGCCCTTCGGGTGGAGGACAGCGGCGTCGGGCTCACCGAGTCCGACGTGCACAGCCTGCTCGCGACCATCGGGCGCAGCTCCAAACGCGGAGACGGGCTGCAGGAGGCCCGCTCCGACTTCCTGGGCCAGTTCGGCATCGGGCTGCTGGCCTGTTTCGTGGTCGCCGAGCGGATCCGGGTGGTCAGCCGCAGCGCCCGGACGCCGGACGCGCCGCCCGTGGAGTGGACGGCCCGCGACGACGGGTCGTACACCGTGCGGACGTTGGCGCCCGAGGCCCGGCCCGAGCCCGGTACCACCGTGCATCTGGTGGCGCGGGCGGGTGCCGCCGAGTGGCTGGACGAGCAGCGGGTGCTCGCGCTGGCGCGGGACTTCGGGTCGCTGCTGCCGTACGACGTCCGGGTGGGCGACGAGGCGGTCACCGATCTGCCGGCGCCCTGGGACCGGCCGTACCCCTCCCCCAGCACCCGGCGGGTGGCGCTCGCCCGGCACTGCCACGAGCTGTTCGGGTTCACGCCGTTGGACTCGATCGCCCTGGACGTGCCGCTGGCCGGGATCCGGGGCGTGGCGTACGTGCTGCCGTCGGCGGTGAGTCCGGCGCAGCGGGCCACGCATCGGGTGCACCTCAAGGGCATGCTGCTCACCGAGCGGGCCGAACAGCTGCTGCCGGACTGGGCGTTCTTCGTACGCTGTGTCCTGGACACGGACAGTCTGCGGCCGACCGCTTCGCGCGAGTCGCTGTACGAGGACGAGACGCTGGCCGCCGTACGGGAGGCGCTCGGCGAAAGGATTCGGTCCTGGCTGACCGGGCTGGCGGCCGGTGATCCGGAACGCCTCGCCGCGTTCCTGTCCGTGCATCACCTCGGTGTGAAGTCGCTGGCGCGGCACGACAAGGAGATGCTGCGGACCATGCTGCCGTGGCTCCCCTTCGAGACCACCGACGGGCAGCTGTCCCTGGAGGAGTTCGCGCAGCGGCACCCGGTGGTGCACTTCACGCGGACGGTCGAGGAGTACCGGCAGGTCGCGCCGATCGCCTCCGCGCAGGGCGTCGGGGTGATCAACGGCGGTTACACGTACGACAGTGAGCTGGTCGAGGCGCTGCCGTCGGTGCGGCCCGGGACGGTGGTCGCGGAGCTGGACGCGGACACCGTGACCGCGCATCTCGATGCCGTGGACCCGGCGGAGGAGCTGGCGGTGGCGGGGTTTCTGGGGGTGGCGCGGGCGAAGCTGGACCCGCTGCAATGTGACATTGTACTGAGAGCGTTCCACCCCCTCTCGGTCCCCGCCCTCCACCTCGACGACCGTGCCGCCCGTCACGAACAGGCCCGTGCGGAGGCCGAGGAGCAGGCCGACGACCTGTGGGCGGGCATCCTGGGCTCGCTGCGCGGCAGCGCGCCCCGCGCCCGTCTGGTGCTCAACCACCTCAACCCGCTGATCCGGCGGATCAGCGCCCTCAAGGACCCGGAGCTGATCGGCACCGCGACCGAATCGCTCTACGGTCAGGCACTGCTGATGGCCCAGCGCCCGCTGCGGCCGGCCGACTCGGCGCTGCTCAACCGCTCGTTCATCGGCCTCCTGGAGTGGGCCACTCATGGGGAAGGCGATCGCTGATGGAGATTGCTGACTTCGACTCGCTGCGCCGGGCGATGGCGGAGAACTCCGAGGAGCCGGAGGGGCCCGCCCGCAACGCGCGCGCGGAGCAGCTGCTGGTGGAGGCCGAGAAGCTGAACATCCCGCTCGCCGTGATCGAGGCGCTCGGGCACCAGCTGAAGGTCTACAACTACAGCTCCGAGAAGGACAAGATGTTCGTCCCGTTCGCGCGGCTGCTGCGGATGTGGGACGAGCGGCCCGAGGACTTCGACGAGTACGAGACGCATTCGCTGCACTGGGTCTTCAAGTGGATGACGGCCGGCATGCTCGACCAGCCGCACGTCCCGCTCGCCTCGATCGAGAAGTGGCTGGGCGAGATGGAGCACCGCTACCGGCTGGCCGGGCACACCGAGCGGGCGGTGCGCGGGGCCGAGTTCAGTGTCGCCGGGCACATCGGTGACCTCCCGCGCGCGGAGCGGGCGTACGCGGCCTGGCTGGCGGCGGACCGGGACCGGATGGCCGACTGTCACGCGTGCGAGCTGCACGGGCAGGGCGGCTGGCATCTGAGGAACGGCCGGCACGCGGAGGCCCTGGAGGTGTGGGGGCCGGTGCTGGACGGCGAGTACAGCTGCGCCCACGAGCCGCACACGGTCCTGGCTTCCTCGTTGGTGCCGCTGCTGCGCCTCGGCCGCGTCGAGGAGGCCCGCGCGCACCATCTGCGCGGTTTCCGTCTCGTCCGCCCGATGGAGAGCATGCGGGGCGCCTACGCGGACCACGTCGAGTTCTGCGCGCTGACCGGCAACGAGGCGCGCGGTCTCGAGCTGCTGGCGGAACGTCCCGCCTACTTCACGGACACCGGGCAGCCGCGCAGCCGGATGGAGTTCCTGGCGGTGGTGGCGCTGCTGATGGACCGGCTGACCGGGCTGGGGCTCGGCGGGCAGCGGGTGCCGGGGCCCGCCGGACGGGCGTGGACCGCCGGGGAACTCGCCGGGCACGCGCGCGGGGAGGCCCTGGAGCTGGCCGCGCGGTTCGACGCCCGCAACGGCACCTCCTACGTCGGCGACCAGCTGCGCGAGCGGATGGCGCAGCAGCCGCTGGCGGACCGGCTGCCGCTGGGCGTGCGGGCGGCCAGGACGGCGCCCCCCGGCCCCGTCGTGCCGGTCGCCCCGGCGCCCGCGCCGGAGCAGCCGTCGCTGCCCGCGCTCCTGGCCGAGGCGCGGCGGCTGTCGGACACGCTCCAGCCGCACGCGCTGGAGGCCTGGGCGGCGGTGGCGGAGGCCGCCGAGGAGACCGAGGTGGACACGTACGTCCGCGCGGAGATCGCCGACCACACGGCGATGGGGCGCGGCCCCGAGGGCGTCGGGCTGTTCGAGCGGGCGGCGGAGCTGTACGCGGAGGCGGGTGACGAGGGCGAGGCGATCGCGGCACGCGCGCGTGCCGCGTACGTGCGTGCGTTGTCCGGGGAGCTGGACGAGGCGCTGGCCGGGATCGGCGAGCCGTACGACCGGATCCTCGCGCTGTACGCGGACGACGCGACCGGGGTGCGGCAGACGGCGTCCGTGCTGATGAGCCGGGCGCGGATCCTGATGCGCCGGGTGCACGAGCGGTCCGCGGGCGCGGGGGACGCCGAGCAGGCCGTACGGGAGCTGCTGGCGCTGGTCGGCGGGCGCGGCGGGTCCGACGTACGGCTGGTTTCCCGGGCGGCCGAGGGGCGGGCGATGCTCGCCGAACTGGCCGAGCACGCCGGGGACGCGGAGCGGGCCGGTGAGCTGTTCCGGCAGGCGACGGCGCAGTTCGTGGGCGCCGAGCTGCCGTGGTTCGCGGTCGAGTACGAGGTGCGGGTGGCCGCGCTCGCCCATGAGCAGGGCGACCCGGCCGAGGCGGAGCGGGCGCTGCGCGCGGCGCTGGAGCACGGCGGGCCGTACGTGGAGCCGGTCGGGCGGGCACAGCTGCATCTCCAGCTCGCGGAGGTCGTCGGCGGCCGCGGGGCGGCCGAGGAGGCCGCCGAGCACGCTCTGGAGGCGGCGCACTGGGCCGACGAGGCCGGGGAGAGCGGCACGCTGGGCGCGTGGGCCCGGCACCAGCTGGGCGGCTTCCTGCTGCGGCAGGGGCGGTTCGCGGAGGCCGCCGAGGTGCTGGAGTCGGCGCTGGCGGACCTGAGCGCCGAGACGCACGGCGACGGCGCGGTCGTCCAGACCCAGTGGTGGCTCGGGGACTGTCTGAGCGAGCTGGGCGAGCACCATGCGGCGGCCGAACGGCGGCTGCAGGCGGCCGAGATCGCCCGGCACTGGCCCGAGCAGCACGACCACGCCACCCTGGCCCATCTGGCCGCCGAGTCACTGGGCAACGCGGGGCTGCCCGCCGAGGCGGACCGGGCGTACACGCGGGCGGGCGAGTTGTGGCGGGCGATGGGCAATGTGCACTTCCTGGTGCGTTCGCTGCGTGCCCGCGCGTGGCTGGCGCTGCGGACGGAGGCGGGGACGGAGGGCGCGCGGAAGCTGATGGCGGACGCGGTCCGGGAGTGCGAGTCGGCGCTGGAGGCCGTCGGGGACCCGGCGGCGGCGGAGCGGCTCGGCGGTGAACTCGGGCACACCCACCGGCAGTTCGGTGACCTGCTGGCCCGTTCGGTGCCGGAGGACGCCGACGACCCGGCGATCCAGGAGGCGTTCGAGGCGGCGCTCGCGGAGATGACGGCGGCGATCTCGGTGTTCGCCACGCTGGGCGAGGAGGGGCTGCACGGCCGTACCGGCGCCGAACTGGCCGCGGGCTGGCTGGAGGCGGACCTGAGCCGGCCGGCGGACGCGGCGGCACGCGCGCGTGCGGTGCTGGACGCCTACGAGGGCGCCGACCCGGCCGACGAGACGGTCCGGGCCCGGCGGGCGGAGGCCCGGCAGCTGCTGGAGCCCACGGAGGAGTGAAAGAGGTGGGAAAGGGGCTCACTCGACGCCGATGAGGAGCGGAGCCCCCTGCCGGCCGCCCCGGTAGACCACCGTGTCGACGGCGAGGTACGCCTCGCGCACGCGGGCCTCCAGGCGGTCGGCGACGCCGTCGGGGGCCTCGTCGCCGAGGACGAGGGTGACCAGCTCGCCGCCGGCCTGGAGCATGCGGTCCAGGACGGTCTCGGCGGTGGCCGTGACGTCCGAGCCGATCACCGCCACGTCGCCGTCTATCAGGCCCAGCACGTCCCCGGCCTGACAGATGCCGGCCATGGTCCAGGACTGCCGCTCCGCGACCACGACCTCGGCGTAGCGGGTGGCGCCGGCCGCCGAGGTCATCTGGACGACGTCCTCGTCGAAGCGGCGGTCCGGCTGGTGCACCGCGAGCGCGGAGATGCCCTGGACCGCCGAGCGGGTCGGGATGAGGGCGACCCGGATGCCCTCCGCGCGGGCCTGCTCGGCCGCGGCGGCCGCCGTGTGC
Organism: Streptomyces sp. GbtcB6; assembly: GCF_019091475.1. Classification (NCBI taxonomy): domain Bacteria; kingdom Bacillati; phylum Actinomycetota; class Actinomycetes; order Kitasatosporales; family Streptomycetaceae; genus Streptomyces; species Streptomyces sp. GbtcB6. The sequence goes on from NZ_JAGXJL010000007.1 coordinate 100,420, forward strand.
CGCAGGTCGGCGTCGTTGGGCAGCAGCACCACCTCGCGCGCGTGGGCACGCCGTACGGCGTCCACCAGCTCCCCGCTGGCGGGCGGCTCCCCGGGGCGGGCGAGCACGGTGGTCGCGCCGGCCTCGGTGTACAGCCCGGCCAGCCCCTCCCCCGGTACGACGGCCACCACGGCCCGCTGCACCCGCTCGCGCGGCGGCCGCTGCCCGCCGGTGTGCACGTCTCCGGCGCCGAAGTGCGTGATCCGGATCCGGTACGGCCGCCCGGCCTCGACCCCTGCCTCCACGGCGGCGCCGGCGTCGTCGACGTGCACATGGACGTTCCACAGGCCGTCGCCGCCGACCACCACCAGGGAGTCGCCGAGCGCGTCGAGCCGGGCCCGCAGCCGGTCCACGGCGTTGTCCTCAGCCTCCAGGAGGTAGATGACCTCGAAGGCGGGGCCGCCGGCGAGCTCGGCGCAGCTCGCGGCCCGGGCGTCGGAAACGGCGTCCACGCGCGCGTGCCCGGCCTGGCCCGCCACGCCCGCGTGCAGGTCGAAAGCCGTCGGTGCCTCCCCGGTGAACGCCTCCACCAGCGCCCCCAGCACCGCGACCAGGCCCCGCCCGCCGGCATCCACCACCCCGGCCCGCTCCAGCGCGGCCAGTTGTCCCGGGGTCGCGGCCAGCGCCTTGCACGCACCCTCATAGGCGGCCCGCGCGACCGCCCCGCAGTCGCCCTCGGCCGCGTCGGCGGCGTCCGCCGCGGCCGCCGCGACCGAGAGCACCGTGCCCTCCACGGGGTGGGCGACGGCCTGGCGGGCGGCGTCGGCGGCGTGCCGCAGGGCGAGCCGCAGCGCGTCGGCGTCGATATGAGTCGCGTCACCCTCGGTGAGGATGTGGGCCATGCCCCGCAGCAGCTGCGCCAGGATCGTGCCGGAGTTGCCGCGCGCGCCTATGAGAGCGCCGTGCGCCATCGCGCGGACGGCGTCGGCCAGGGTCGGCACCTCCTCGCCCAGCTCATAGCCGGCGAAGACGGCCTCCACGGCCCCCGCGGCCGACTCCACCGTCATGTACAGGTTGGTACCGGTGTCGCCGTCGGCCACCGGGTAGACGTTGATCGCGTCGATCTCCTCGCGCGCCCGCCCGAGCGCCCCGAGCGACAGTCCGCACCAGGTGCGTACCGCGAGAGCATCGAAGAATGTCTGCGGCACCTGCGCCACCTGCGCCTCCCTGAGCCGGCCGAACGTGGACGCAGCGTAGACCCCGGAGGGGTGTCCGCCGGAAGAGGGCCGGGAGCGGGCCCGTGAGCTGCCATGCTAGTTTCGTCTAACGGACGCAGCCGTTGTATGCTGCTCCGGTTGCCCGATCTGATCGGGCCATTCCCCTGGCAACGCCACTCAAGATCTTCGATCCGAAGGCTCTCGATCCCGGCACGCCGGGATTCAACCGTAAGTGCATCTGAAGTCTTTGGAGTGACCCGTGGCTGCCAACTGCGACGTCTGCGGCAAGGGGCCGGGCTTCGGCAACAACATCTCGCACTCGCACCGCCGTACGTCCCGCCGCTGGAACCCGAACATCCAGCGTGTGCGTACCGTGGTCGGCGGGACGCCGAAGCGCGTGAACGCTTGCACCTCGTGCATCAAGGCCGGCAAGGTCTCGCGCTGACGCACTGTCGCTGAGCGCGCGGCCAACGCTGGTTCGCTGCACTGAGCCGGTCCACCTCAGGGTGGGCCGGCTTTTTGCCATGCCCGGCACCAGGCCTGACAAGCTGATCCCATGCGCTTCGGCATCCTGGGCCCCCTGGACGTACGCACCGACGACGGCACCCCCCTCGACCCCGGCGGCCCCCGCCCCCGCGCCCTGCTCACCCTGCTGCTCCTGGACGCCGGCCGGTCGGTCTCCGCCCAGCGCCTCACCGACGGGCTGTACGGCGCCGAGCCGCCCGCCGGGGCCGCAAACGCGCTCCAGTCGCAGGTCTCCCGGCTGCGCAGGCGGCTGGCCCCGCACACGGAGATCGAGGCCACCGCAACCGGGTACCGGGTCGCCGTCGCCCCCGACACCGTGGACGCACACCAGTTCGAGGCCTGGTCCGCGGCCGGGCGCGCCGCCCTCGCCGCCGGCGACCACGGGACCGCCGCGGCCCGGCTCCGCGAGGCCCTCGCCCTGTGGCGCGGCCCCGCGCTGCCCGACCTCCCGGACGCGCAGGCCGAGGCCGCGCGGCTCGAAGAGCTGCGGCTGGCCGCCGTACAGGACCGGATCGAGGCGGATCTGGCGCTCGGCGGCGGCTCGGAGCTGGTGCCGGAGCTGCGGGCGCTGCTGGCCGCCAGGCCGCTGAGCGAGCGGCTGTACGGGCAGCTGATGCGGGCCCTGCACGCCGGCGGGCGGCCCGCCGAGGCCCTCACGGTGTACGAGGAGGCCCGCCGCGCGCTCGCCGACCGGCTGGGCGCCGATCCCTCCCCCGAGCTGTCCGCGCTCCATCTGGAGCTGCTGCGGGGCACGGCACCCGAGCGGCCCCGCCTCCCGGTCCAGCTCACCCGCTTCGTCGGCCGCGAACCCGAACTCGCCCGGATCGCCGCCGGCCTCGCCGAGTCCCGGCTGGTCACGCTGACCGGCCCGGGCGGGGCCGGCAAGACACGGCTCGCGATCGAGGCCGCCCGGCACCGCCCCGCCGCCTGCTTCGTGGAACTCGCGCCTCTCACCGACGCCTCCCGGATCCCGTACGCCGTCCTGGCCGCCCTCGGCGTCCGCGAGGGCCTGCGCAGTCCCGCCGCCGACACCACGGACCGGCTGCTGGCCGCCCTGGAGGAGCGCGAGCTGCTGCTCGTCCTGGACAACTGCGAGCACCTGGTCGAGGAGGCCGCCAGGGTCTGCGCCCTGCTCCTTGCCGCCTGCCCGGGGGTGCGCGTGCTCGCCACCAGCCGGGAGTCGCTGGGCATCACCGGAGAGATCCTGGTCCCGGTGCCCCCGCTGCCGCCGGAACCCGCGCTGCGGCTCTTCCTGGACCGGGCCCGCGCGGTACGCCCCGGCTTCGCCGGGCACGCGCGCGTGGCCGGCATCTGCACCGCCCTGGACGGGCTGCCGCTGGCCATCGAGCTGGCCGCGGCCCGGCTGCGCACCCTCACCCCCGACGAACTGGCCGACCGACTCGACGACCGGCTCGACGACCGTTTCCGCCTCCTGTCCCGCGGCGACCGCTCCAAGGCGCCCCGGCACCGCACCCTGCGCGCGGTCGTGGAGTGGAGCTGGGATCTGCTGGACGAGGAGGAACGGGAGCTGGCGCGGCGGCTGACGGTGTTCTCCGGGGGCGCGACCCTCGCGGCGGTCGAGGCGGTGTGCGGACTGCCGTATCCGGAGGACGTGCTGGCCTCGCTGGTCGAGAAGTCGTTCCTGGAGGTGTCCGAGGGCCGCTACCGGATGCTGGAGACGATCCGGGCCTTCGCCGCGGAGGGCGTGGCAGGCGCGGAGGACCTCCGGGACGCCCACGCCGGCTACTTCCTGCGGCTGGCCGAGGAGGCCGAGCCGCGGCTGCGCGGCGGTGGGCAGCTGCCCTGGCTGGAGCGGCTGGCCGCCGAGCAGGCCAACCTGGACACGGCTCTGCGTCACCTCGTGCGCCGCGACACCGGCCTGGCCCTGCGGCTCATGGGCCCCCTCTCCTGGTTCTGGCGGCTGCGCGGAGTGCACGGCGACCGGGTCGCGACGGCACGGGAACTGCTGGCCGCCGTCGGGGACGCCCCGCCGCCCGGGCTGGCGGAGGAGTACGTCCTGTGCGCGGTCAACGCGCTCTCCGGCGCGGGCGACGAACCGGAACTCATCGCGCGCGTGGACGCCGTTCTGTACGCGTACCGGGAGCCGTTGCGGCTGCCGTACATCCTCGTGCTGTGGGCGGTCGCGGCCGGTCCGCGGCCTGCCACCGACGCGCACGCGCTCACCCTGGCCGGCGGCTCCCCCTGGGCGTGCGCCCTGCTCGACGTGGGGCTCGGCTTCCGGGCGCAGTTCGCGGGCCGCCCCGGCGAGGCCGAGGAGTGCTTCGCCCGGGCCCTGGCCGGATACCGGGTCACCGGTGACCGCTGGGGCATGGCCAACTGCCTGGACCCGCTCGGCATGCTCGCCCACACCCGCGGTGAGTCCGAGCGCGCCCTGGAGCTGCTCGACGAGGGACTGGCGTACATGCGGGAACTGGCCGCGCCGGAAGAGACCGCCGACCTGCTGCGCACCCGGGCCACCGTGCTGCTGCACCGGGGCGACACGGCCGCCGCGGTGGCCCACTTCGACGAGGCGCTGACGCTCGCGCGGGGCGCCGGGCTCCCCGACAAGGTGGCGGCCGCCCGGCGGGGCCTCGGTGACGCGGCGCGGCTGTCCGGGGAGACGGCACACGCGCGCGTGCACTACGAGAACGCCCTCCAGGAGTGCGCCGCCAACTGGTTCAGTGTCGGCGAGACCGTCCGCAGCCTCATCGGGCTGGGCCGCACGGCCGCCGCCGAGGGGCACCCCGAGGAGGCCCGCGACTGGTTCCGGCAGGCCGCCGAGCTGGCCGTGGAGGGACCGGGCGACCTGGAACTCGCCGACGCGGCCGAGGCGCTGGCATCCGCCGCCGGCTCGGCCGAGCGGGCCGCGGTGCTGCTGGGCGCGGCGACGGGCCTGCGGGGCGGCCGGACCGAGGGCGACCCGGACGTCGTACGCGTCGAGCGGGAGGTACGGGCGAAGCTGACCGCCGAGGCGTACGGCCAGGCCTTCGAGCAGGGCCGACGGCAACGGTCAGCGGCGGTCAGCGAACGGTAGGAGGACGGTCAGCGCCCCCGCCGAAGCTCAACGCATGACGAAGAACACGGCGAACAACACGACGAACAACACGGCGAAGAACACGGCGGACAACCCGCCGAAGAACCTCGCGCACCTCAGCGTCCTGATCTCCGGCGCCAGCGTCGCCGGACCCGCCCTCGCCCTCAACCTCGCCCGGCTCGGTGCCCGCGTCACCGTCGTCGAGAGGGCCCCGGACCTGCGCGGGGGCGGCTTCGCGGTCGACTTCCGCGGTCATGTCCACCGCACGGTCCTGACCTCCATGGGCATCTGGGACGAGATCCACGCCCGCCAGACCCGCATGGGCCGCCAGACGGTCGTCGACGCGGACGGCAGCCCGCGCGTCGACCTGCCCGCCGAGCTGATGAGCGGCGACGTGGAGATCTTCCGCGGCGACCTCGCGCAGATCATGTACGAGCGCACCAAGGACGACGTCGAGTACGTCTTCGGCGACTCGATCACCTCCGTCGAGGAGGACCCGCAGGGCGTCGGCGTCACCTTCGAGCAGGGCGCGCCCCGCCGCTTCGACCTGGTCGTCGGCGCCGACGGGCTGCACTCCAACACCCGACGGCTCGTCTTCGGCGACGAGTCCCGCTACCTGCGCTTCTTCGACCACTACGTGGCCGGCTTCGACATCCCCAACCACCTGGGCCTGGACCGCACCGGCCGGGTCTACAGCGAGCCCGGCCGCGCGTTCGTCATCGGCAACTACGACGGGGACCCGGACCGGGCCGGCGCGCTGCTGGTCTTCCGGTCCGAGGAGCTGTCGTACGACCGCCGGGACGTCACGGCGATCAAGCGGATTCTGACGGACCGCTTCGCCGGGATGGGCTGGGAGACCCCGGCCGTCCTCAAGGCCCTCGAAGAGGCCGACGACCTGTACTTCGACGCGATCGCCCAGATCCACGTCGACCGCCTTGTCAAGGGGCGGGTGGCGTTGCTCGGGGACGCCGGGTACGGGGCGACGATGGGCGGCATGGGGACCGGCGTGGCGATCGTCGGCGCGTATGTCCTCGCCGGTGAACTCGCTCTCGCGGGCGGTGACTTCCGTACCGCCTTCGCGGAGTACGAGTCCCGGATCCGGGACTTCGCCAAGGGCTGCCAGAAGATCTCCGGGAACGCGGGCCCGTTCTTCGCCCCGCCGACCGAGCGGCGCATCCGCAGCCGGGACCGGATGTACCGGGTGCTCGCCTCGCGCCCGCTGGCCCGGTTCTTCAAGAAGATGACCGAGAAGGCGGCCACGGACATCAGGCTGCGGGAGTACCCGGCCCTGTCCGCGGCCTGAGGGCCCAGCCGTGGTCCACGGGCCCGATCCCGGCGCCGAGCGCGAACCCGGCCGCGATCGCCCCGGTGACGTACTCCTTGGCCGCCGTCACCGCCTCCGGCACGGACCGCCCCTTCGCGAGCTGCGACGCGATCGCGGAGGCGAGGGTGCAGCCGGTGCCGTGGGTGTGCCGGTTGTCGTGCCGTGGGGCGCGCAGCAGGAGTTCGTCGGTGCCGTCCGTGAGCAGGTCGACGGCCTCGCCGGGCAGGTGTCCGCCCTTGATCAGCACCCAGGTCGGGCCGTACGACAGCACGGCCGCCGCGGCCCGGCGCAGATCCGCCTCCGACTCGACCTGCACCCCGGTGAGTTGGGCCACCTCGTCGAGGTTCGGCGTGGCGACGGTGGCCAGCGGGAGGAGCTTGCCGCGGACCGAGTCGAGGGCGGAGGCGGCGAGGAGCGAGTCGCCGTGCTTGGAGATCCCGACCGGGTCGACGACCACGGGGGCGTCGGTACCGGCGAGCAACTCGGCGACCGTCTCGACGAGTTCGGCCGAGGCGAGCATCCCGGTCTTCACCGCGTCGACCCCGATGTCGTCGACCACGCTCCGGTACTGGGCCCGCACCGCCGCCGCCGGCAGCTCCCAGGCGCCCTGCACGCCCACGGAGTTCTGCGCGGTGACCGCCGTGAGCACGCTCATGCCGTGCACGCCGAGCGCCAGCATGGTCTTCAGATCGGCCTGGATCCCGGCCCCGCCGCCGGAGTCGGAGCCCGCGACGGTCAGTACGCGCGGCAGGCTCACGACTCGATGCCCCCGAAGTGGTCCCAGCCGCCCTTGCTGGTCCAGGGCGCCCCGTCGACGGTCACCTGGGGCAGCGCGGACGGGTTGAGGACCTCGCCGATGACCTTCCAGCGGGCGGGCAGCTTCACGTCCGGCGGGAAGGTGGCCACGATCGCGTGGTCCTCTCCCCCGGTCAGCACCCACTGGATCGGATCGACGCCGACGGCCTGGCCGATGTCGTTCATCTGGGTCGGGATGTCGATCGCGCCGGAGCGGATGTCGATCCGGACCTTGCTGGCCTCGGCGATGTGCCCGAGGTCGGCGATCAGCCCGTCGCTCACGTCGCACATCGCGGTCGCGCCGAGGGCGGCGGCGGCCGGGCCCGCGTGGTACGGCGGCTCGGGGCGGCGGTGCGCCTCCACGAACGCCCGCGGTGAGCGGAAGCCGCGGGAGAGCACCGCGTAGCCGGCCGCGGACCAGCCCAGCCAGCCCGTGACGGCGATCAGGTCGCCGGGCTGGGCGCCGGCCCGGGTGACCGGCTCCTGGTTGCGCAGATCGCCGAGCGCGGTGATCGACACCATGATCGTGTCGCCGCGGACCACGTCGCCGCCGACCACCGAGGCGCCGGCCACCTGGCACTCGTCGCGCAGGCCGTCCATCAGCTCGCTGGGCCAGGTCACCGGGAGCTCGGCGGGCACGACCAGGCCGAGCAGCAGGGCGGTCGGCACGGCGCCCATGGCGGCGATGTCCGCGAGGTTCTGCGCGGCCGCCTTGCGGCCGACGTCGTAGGCCGTGGACCAGTCGCGGCGGAAGTGCCGGCCCTCCAGCAGGATGTCGGTGCTCGCCACCACCCGGCGGTCGGGCGCGGCGACCACCGCGGCGTCGTCGCCGGGGCCGACCCGGACCGCCGGAGTGGTGGTGAGACGGGAGGTGAGCTCCCTGATGAGCCCGAACTCCCCCAGCTCACCAACAGTGCCCTTCATTGCCCTTACGCCCCTTCTCTGCCTTGCCGTGCCCGCTCGCGCGTCACCGTCGTCGTGGATACGGTCGAGGTGACCGTCAACATCTGTCGTGCCTGCACCCCGGCGCGCAAGCCCCTGTCCGCGCAGGTCTCCCCGCGGTGAGCGGCGACGCGATACCGTGGCGTTCCTTTTCCCCACATGATCCTCGTGGCCGCCCTGGAGGTTCCGTGGTACAGGCGTACATCCTGATCCAGACGGAGGTCGGCAAATCGTCGACCGTCGCCGAGACGATCAGTAAAATCCCCGGAGTCATCCAGGCCGAGGATGTGACAGGACCGTACGACGTCATCGTGCGCGCGCAAGCCGACACCGTCGATGAACTCGGTCGCATGGTGGTCGCGAAGGTCCAGCAAGTGGACGGCATCACGCGCACCCTGACCTGCCCGGTCGTCCATCTGTAGCCCCCGTCTACCCTTGGCCGGTGAACTTCTTCCGTCACCGGCCATCCGGTCTGCCCGCGCTCGCCGCGCTGATGATCGCGGCAGCGGGCTGCTCATCAGCAGACGACGCCCCGTCGGCGGCGGTTCCCAGTCCGGGCGGGGCCGTTGCCAAGCTGTGCCGGCACCTCGACGAGGTGTTGCCGCAGAAGGTCGACAAGCTGGGCCGACGTGACCCCGAGCCCTCGTCCGCGCTGACCGCCGGCTGGGGGGACCCGGCGATCATACTGCGCTGCGGTGTTTCGCGACCCGCGAAGATGGCCGACCCGGAAGCCGACGGGGTTGAGGTGAACGGGGTGGGGTGGCTGCTGGAGCAGGAGGCCGACAAATCGTTCCGGTTCACCACGACGTTGCGGAAGGCGTATGTCGAGGTGACGATTCCCGCGGGGCGGACCGGGGATGGCATGGCGCCGTTGGTGAGTCTGGCGCCTGCCATCAAGAAAGCGGTGCCGGAAGGGATTGCCGACTGAGCGCCGTAGGACTCAAGGTCGCTTGTCGGCTGCGGGTCGTCAGTGGTTGCCCGCGCAGTTCCCCGCGCCCCTAAAGGGGCGCTTCAGCTCGGGGCGTTTTCTAGCGCAGGCCCGTTGAACGGTTCAGGGCGGCCTGGACCAGGCGGTCGATGAGGTCCGGGTAGCTGACACCGGTCGCCTGCCACATCTGGGGGTACATCGAGATCGGGGTGAAGCCGGGCATCGTGTTGATCTCGTTGATGACGAAGCCGCCGTCCTCGGTGAGGAAGAAGTCGGCGCGCACCAGGCCCTCGCAGGACGCGGCCTCGAAGGCGTCCACCGCGAGCTTCTGGACCTCGGCGGTCTCCTCGGGGGTGAGGGGGGCCGGGACGATGCCGGGGGTGGAGTCGATGTACTTGGCCTCGAAGTCGTAGTACGCGTGCTCGGAGGGCGGCGGGATCTCCGCCGGGACCGAGGCGCGCGGGCCGTCCTCGAACTCCAGGACGCCGACCTCGATCTCACGGCCGCGGACGGCCGCCTCGATCAGGATCTTCGGGTCGTGGGACTGGGCCTCTGCGATCGCCTCGTCCAGGCCGGACAGGTCGTCGACCTTGGTGATGCCGATCGACGAACCCGCGCGCGCGGGCTTCACGAACAGCGGCCAGCCGTGCTCGCCGGCGAAGTCGACGATCCGCTTGCGGGCGGCGGACTCGTCCTGCTGCCACTCGCGGGGGCGGATCACCAGGTACGGGCCGACGGCGAGCCCGAAGGAGGCGAACACCCGCTTCATGTACTCCTTGTCCTGGCCGACGGCCGAGGCGAGCACGCCCGAGCCGACGTACGGGACGCCGGAGAGCTCCAGAAGACCCTGCAGGGTGCCGTCCTCGCCGTACGGGCCGTGCAGCACCGGGAAGACCACGTCGACCTCGCCGAGCGCCTTGGGCACCGAGCCGGGCTCGCTGTAGACGACCTCGCGGCTGGCGGGGTCGACGGGGAGGACCACGCCGCCCTCGGTGGACTCGGCGAGGTCGCCGACCTCGGGGGTGCGGCGCTCGGCGATGGCCATGCGTTCGGGTTCGTCGGCCGTGAGCACCCAGCGGCCTTCCCTGGTGATGCCGATCGGCAGGACGTCGTACTTCGTCCGGTCGATGGCGCTCAGGACGGCTCCGGCGGTGACCGTGGAGATCCCGTGCTCGGAGCTGCGGCCGCCGAAGACGACGGCCACGCGCGGCTTGCGAGCGGGCTGCTCAGGGCTCTGGGGGAGGTTCTCGGTGCTCATATCGCGTTGAGAGTACCCGGTGGTAGGGCCCCGAGACAGCGTCGGCAGGGCGGGTTCGCTCAGCGTCGCTCGGGCTTCGCGCTGCGCGACATCAGCTCCTTGAGGGCGACCACCGGGGGCTTGCCCTCGTGCACGATGTCCACGACCGTCTCGGTGATCGGCATCTCCACGCCGTGCCGGCGGGCCAGATCGGCCACCGACTCGCAGGACTTGACGCCCTCGGCGGTCTGCTTGGTGACCGCGATGGTCTCCTCCAGGGTCATGCCCTTGCCGAGGTTGGTGCCGAAGGTGTGGTTGCGGGAGAGCGGGGAGGAGCAGGTGGCCACCAGGTCGCCGAGCCCGGCGAGTCCCGAGAAGGTCAGCGGGTCGGCGCCGAGGGCGATGCCGAGCCGCGCGGTCTCCGCGAGACCGCGCGTGATGAGCGAACCCTTGGCGTTGTCGCCGAGCCCCATGCCGTCGGCGATGCCCACGGCGAGGCCGATGACGTTCTTGACCGAGCCGCCCAGCTCGCACCCGACCACGTCGGTCTCGGTGTACGGCCGGAAGTACGGCGTGTGGCAGGCCGCCTGGAGCCGCTGGGCGACCGTCTCGTCGGTGCAGGCGACCACGGCGGCGGCCGGCATGCGGGCCGCGATCTCCCGGGCGAGGTTGGGGCCTGTGACGACGGCGACGCGGTCCGCGCCGACCTTGGTGACGTCCTGGATGACCTCGCTCATCCGCATGACGGTGCCGAGTTCGACACCCTTCATGAGGGACACGAGGACCGTCTCGGGCGCGAGCAGCGGCGTCCATTCGGCGAGGTTGGCCCGCATGGTCTGGGACGGCACCGACAGGAACGTGAAGTCGGCGCCGGCGGCCGCCTCGGCGGGGTCGGTCGTGGCCCGCAGGTTCTCGGGAAGTTCCACGCCCGGCAGATAGTCGGGGTTGGTACGGCCGGAGTTGACGGCATCGGCCACCTCCGCGCGCCGCGCCCACAGGGTGACCTCGCACCCGGCGTCGGCGAGCACCATCCCGAAGGCCGTACCCCACGAACCCGCGCTGAAGACCGCCGCCTTGGCAGGCTTGCTCACTTGCCGCTCTCCTCTTCCAGACCGCTCTGCGCACGCGTCCGGCGCCGCTGCTCGATCCGCACCTGGCGTGGATCGTAGGGGGTCTCGGGAGCCTTCTCGCCGCGGATCTCCTCCAGCTGGCGGGTGATGGCCGCCATGATGACCTCGGTCGCCTCCTTGAGGACGTCCTGGGTCATCTCCTTGCCGTAGAAGCGCGTGAGGTCGACCGGCGGGCCCGCGAGGACGTGGTGCGTCTTGCGGGGCAGCAGGTTGGGCTTCTTCGCGTACGGCGGGAGCAGTTCGTTGGCGCCCCACTGGGCGACCGGGACCACCGGGCACCTGGTCTGCAGGGCGACCCGGGCGGCACCGGTCTTGGCGGTCATGGGCCACTGGTCCGGGTCGCGGGTGATCGTTCCCTCAGGGTAGAAGGCGACGCACTCGCCGCGCTCCACGGCGTCGATCGCGGCCCGGAAGGCGCTGAGCGCGTCGGTGGACTCGCGGTAGACGGGGATCTGGCCGGTGCCGCGCATCACGGCGCCGACGAATCCCTTCTTGAAAAGCCCGCTCTTCGCGAGGAATCGCGGAACGCGGCCGGTGTTGTACTGATAATGGGCGTAGGCGAAGGGATCGATGTGGGAATTGTGGTTCACCGCGGTGATAAATCCACCCTCGGCCGGAATGTTCTCCATTCCGCGCCAGTCCCGCTTGATCAGAACCACCAGCGGAGGTTTGCAGAGAACCGCAGCGAAGCGGTACCAGAAGCCGATTCTCCGGCGGGGCACGCGGACACCTTCCTCTAGGACTTCTTCCCGGCCTGGGATCGGGAAGAAGTGTGGCCCCGGCCCGCCGGCCTGTCGAGAACACCGTACGCCTCGGCATCGCGACCACCCCGTGAGCCCGGGTGACAATGAGGCAACAAGGGAGGGACGGTACGTCGGTGCAGTGGACCTTGGTCATACCCCTCAAACCGCTGGCTCGGGCCAAGAGCAGGCTCGCGGACACCGCGTCGGACGGTTTGCGTCCGTCACTGGCTCTCGCCTTCGCCCAGGACACGGTGGCCGCGGCGCTGGCCTGCCTGGCCGTGAAGGATGTGGCGGTCGTCACGGACGACACGCTGGCCGGGCGCGAGCTGTCGGCGCTGGGCGCGCGCATCGTCCCGGACACGCCGTCGAGCGGCCTGAACTCGGCGCTGCGGCACGGCGCTGCGGCCGTCCGGGCATCGCGTCCGGAAAGCCCCGTGGCGGCCCTGAACGCCGATCTGCCGGCGGTGCGCCCGCTGGAATTGGCCCGGGTACTGGATGCGGCCGCGGAATTCCCGCGCGCTTTTCTCCCGGACGCGGCGGCAATCGGCACCACCCTGCTGGCGGCTACCCCCGGCCATGAATTGGCGCCCGCATTCGGCCTGGATTCCCGCGCCCGCCATGCCGCCTCGGGCGCCGAGGAACTGCGACTGGTGGGCGTGGATTCGGTACGCCAGGACGTGGACACCGGCGCCGACCTGCGCGCGGCCCTGGCCCTGGGCGTGGGCCCCCGCACGGCCACGGTGGCGGCCCGCCTGCTGATCCCGGACCAGTAGGCTGCGCTCATGCAGGCGACCGCATACACGTACGACCCCGAGACGCACAGTGGCCAGGTGCTACTGGACGACGGGACACCGGTGCCGTTCGACGGCAAGGCCTTCGAGGCGGGCGGGCTGCGCCTGCTGAGGCCTGGGCAGCGGGTGCGGATCGAAACGGAGGGGACCGGAGCCGACCTCCGGATCACCCTGGTGACTTTGCAGACGCTCTGAGGCGAGAAACCAAGGGGCGCGGGGAACTGCGCGACAAGCCCCCACCGGCCCGCACCCGAAACACACCGCGGGCCGGACTCCCCAAGGGAATCCGGCCCGTCGCGTGAGTACCTCGGCGCTCCCCGCGTCAGCGAGCCGTGGCCTTCTTGGCGGGAGCCTTGCGCGCCGTCGACTTCTTGGCCGGCGCCTTCTTGGCGGTGACCTTCTTGGCCGGCGCCTTCTTCGCGGCCGTCTTCTTCGCCGTCGCCGTGGTCTTCTTGGCGGTGGTCTTCTTCGCCGCCGCCGTGGTGGTCTTCTTCGCGGCGGCCGTGGTCTTCTTGGCCACCGTCTTCTTCACGGCGGTCTTCTTCGCCACCGCCGTGGCCTTCTTGGCGGTGGTCTTCTTCGCCGCCGCCTTCTTGACCGTCGCCGAAGCGCCGCCGGTCAGGCTGCCCTTGGGCGCCTTCTTGACCGCGACCTCACCGCCGCGCGGCAGCTTCTTGGAGCCGCTCACCAGGTCCTTGAAGCCCTGACCGGCACGGAAGCGCGGCACAGAGGTCTTCTTGACCCGAACCCGCTCGCCCGTCTGGGGGTTGCGGGCGTAGCGGGCGGGGCGGTCCACCTTCTCGAAGGACCCGAAGCCGGTGACCGAGACCCGCTCACCCGCGACGACCGCGCGGACGATGGCGTCCAGGACATGGTCGACAGCCTCGGCGGCCTGCTGGCGGCCGCCCATCTTGTCGGCAATCGCTTCTACGAGCTGCGCCTTGTTCACGTCTTCCCCTTCGGAGACATCGCCAGAACGAATGTGTTCAAGCTTTTTCGCACGTTAGGCAGATATATACCGCAAATCAAACACGAAACGGGCTTATCACCCTTGTGCCGCAACGGACTCGGCCTGCTCGTACGGTCCGGTCAGCGGTCCTCTTCGGGGATTCGACCCGCGTCGAGGTCCGCGTTGAACCGTTCGAGCCGCCTTGCCGCGTCGGCGACGTCGTGTTTGGCCGCGGCCGTAATGACCAGCAGCTTCCGGGTCAGCGCCATCCGTACGCCCTCCGGGACTTGCAGTGCGCGCACTCTTGTGTGCGCTTCCTTGAGTTGGCCCGCGACCGCCGCATAGAGCTGGAGTTGGCCGTCGTGTTCCATGCACAGATTGTGCCATCTGGGGCGAGTTGTCGCCTGCGCAGGGTGCAACTGGCGCCTCAAATGGCCTTCCGAGCACTTGCGGAAGCCGCGGACACAGCACTCACGTACCCCGACAACATCCGCCCTAACGTGGGAAGTTGGCAAGACCTGCGACAACGCGAGCGCCCGTTCGGGTGCAGACATGGCTGTACCCCCAATCGTGGCGATCGGGGGTACAGGCGGGGTGTTGCGGTGGCTGAAACCAGCCGTATTCAGATGTGCCGATCACGCCCGAAGCGGGCTCGGGATCAGACCTGGAGCGTCCGCGGCTTGTACGACGGCCGCTTGGCCTCGTACTCGGCGATGTCGGCCTCGTTCCGGAGGGTGATGGAGATGTCGTCCAGGCCGTTCAGCAGCCGCCAGCGGGAGTTCTCGTCCAGCTCGAAGGAGGCGGTGACGCCCTCGGCGCGCACCTCGCGGGCCTCGAGGTCGACCGTGATCTCGGCCTGCGGGTCGTTCTCGGTGAGCTCCTGGAGCGCCTCCACGATCTTCTGGTCCAGGACCACCGTGAGCAGGCCGTTCTTCAGCGAGTTGCCCCGGAAGATGTCGGCGAAGCGGGAGGAGATCACGGTCTTGAAGCCGTAGTTCTGCAGCGCCCAGACGGCGTGCTCACGGGAGGAGCCGGTGCCGAAGTCGGGGCCGGCGACCAGGACGGTCGCGCCCTGCCGCTCGGGGCGGTTGAGGATGAAGTTCTCGTCCTTGCGCCAGGCCTCGAACAGACCGTCCTCGAAGCCGTCCCTGGTGACCTTCTTGAGCCAGTGAGCAGGGATGATCTGGTCGGTGTCGACGTTGGAGCGGCGCAGCGGGACGGCCCGGCCGGTGTGCGTGGTGAATGCTTCCATGGCTGATCAGACTCCAGCGGGCGTACGAACGTCGGCGTCGGACAGGTCGGCGGGCGAGGCCAGGTGGCCCAGGACGGCCGTGGCGGCCGCGACCTGCGGCGACACCAGGTGGGTACGCCCGCCCTTGCCCTGCCGGCCCTCGAAGTTGCGGTTGGAGGTGGACGCGGAGCGCTCACCGGGGGCCAGCTGGTCGGGGTTCATGCCGAGGCACATCGAGCAGCCCGCGTGCCGCCATTCGGCGCCGGCGTCCTTGAAGACCACGTCCAGACCCTCGGAGACGGCCTGGAGGCCGACCCGCGCGGAGCCGGGGACGACCAGCATCCGTACGCCGTCTGCGACTTTGCGGTCCTTGAGGATCTCGGCCGCGGCGCGCAGGTCCTCGATCCGGCCGTTGGTGCAGGAGCCTACGAAGACGGTGTCCACGTTGATCGAGCGCAGCGGCTGGCCGGCCTCCAACCCCATGTACTCCAGGGCCTTTTCGGCGGCGAAGCGCTCCGAAGCGTCATCGTACGAAGCCGGGTCGGGGACGTCCGCCGAAAGCGGCGCACCCTGGCCGGGGTTGGTGCCCCAGGTGACGAACGGCGAGAGCGCGGCGGCGTCGATGTGCACCTCGGCGTCGAATTCGGCGTCCGCGTCCGTCTTCAGGGTCTTCCAGTACGCGACCGCCGCGTCCCAGTCCTCGCCCTCGGGGGCGTGGGCGCGGCCCTTGAGGTACGCGAAGGTGGTCTCGTCGGGGGCGATCATGCCCGCGCGGGCGCCGGCCTCGATCGACATGTTGCAGATGGTCATCCGGGCCTCCATCGAGAGCTTCTCGATGGCGGAGCCGCGGTACTCCAGGATGTAGCCCTGGCCGCCGCCGGTACCGATCTTGGCGATGATCGCCAGGATCAGGTCCTTGGCGGTGACGCCGTCGGGCAGCTCGCCGTCGACCGTGATGGCCATGGTCTTCGGGCGGGCCAGCGGCAGCGTCTGGGTGGCCAGCACGTGCTCCACCTGGGAGGTGCCGATGCCGAACGCCAGCGCGCCGAAGGCGCCGTGCGTGGAGGTGTGGGAGTCGCCGCAGACGACGGTCGTGCCGGGCTGGGTCAGGCCCAGCTGCGGGCCGACGACGTGCACGACGCCCTGCTCGACGTCGCCCAGCGGGTGCAGGCGCACCCCGAACTCGGCGCAGTTCTTGCGCAGCGTCTCCAGCTGGGCGCGGGAGACGGGGTCCGCGATGGGCTTGTCGATGTCGAGGGTCGGGGTGTTGTGGTCCTCGGTCGCGATGGTGAGGTCGAGGCGGCGCACCTGGCGGCCGTTCTGGCGCAGCCCGTCGAAGGCCTGCGGGCTGGTCACCTCGTGCAGCAGGTGCAGATCGATGAAGAGGAGGTCGGGCTCGCCCTCGGCGCGCCGGACGACGTGGTCGTCCCAGACCTTCTCCGCGAGTGTCCTACCCATCGCTTTCCCTCCGGCCGGCAGACGTGCACCGGCCCAACTAGAGATCTTGAGGAAGCGGCTGCCCGTTCTCCGGGCCCCTGAAGTCGTGGTTCCGGGCGTCCGCCGCCGGGCCCGTTGGTCTGCGGGCCACTGTGTGATTCCAGGGTGGCGCGTTCCACGGAAAATTGAACTTGCGTTTCACAGAGTGAGACGTGAGTATCGTTGCATGGACAACAGTAGCGGCGTCGGCGTTCTGGACAAGGCGGCCCTTGTCCTCAGCGCTCTGGAGTCCGGTCCGGCCACCCTCGCGGGTCTGGTCGGGGCCACCGGACTGGCACGACCCACGGCCCACCGGCTGGCCGTGGCTCTGGAACACCACCGCATGGTGGCACGCGACATGCAGGGCCGTTTCATTCTCGGTCCGCGACTCGCGGAACTGGCCGCGGCGGCCGGCGAGGACCGCCTGCTCGCGACGGCGGGCCCGGTGCTGACGCACCTCCGTGACATCACCGGAGAGAGCGCGCAGCTGTATCGCCGCCAGGGCGACATGCGGATCTGCGTGGCCGCCGCGGAACGGCTGTCCGGTCTTCGGGACACGGTCCCGGTCGGCTCGACGCTCACGATGAAGGCCGGTTCCTCGGCGCAGATCCTGATGGCCTGGGAGGAACCGGAGCGGCTGCACCGCGGCCTCCAGGGCGCCCGCTTCACGGCGACGGCCCTCTCGGGTGTCCGCCGCCGCGGCTGGGCACAGTCCATCGGCGAGCGCGAGCCGGGCGTGGCGTCGGTGTCGGCGCCGGTGCGGGGGCCGTCCAACCGCGTGGTGGCGGCCGTCTCCGTCTCCGGCCCCATCGAGCGCCTGACCCGCCACCCCGGACGCATGCACGCCCAGGCCGTGATCGACGCGGCGTCCCGCCTGTCGGAGGCACTGCGCCGCACGGGCTGACGCTCCCACCGGGACGGGCCGGCCTCAACGCCGCGGCAGGCCCTTTCTCAGGGGGTGAGACTTTTCCGCCGGGGACCGTCCCCACCCAGGGGCGCGGGGCTGTATCGATATGCGGCTCCGCCGCGTGGGCGCGACCAGCCACATGCTGCCCGCACTCGCCCAGTGACCGGAGCTCCCACGGCGCAGCGTCTGCCGCCACCGGCCGTCTGCCGTCCACGACGCCGTCGTGGTTGATCGCGCGGTTCCCCGCGCCCCTACGGGGCGCTCCGGTAAGCGAACCGGTCCTTCGCGTACCGCCCCCGGCGTTCCAGCGGCAGCACTCCGCTCGCCGCGCCCAGGCCGAACTCCGGCATGTCGAAGTAGATCGACTCGTACGCGCCCTCGGGCGCCACGTACGTCTCGTGCCAGAGACCCACATGGCCGCGGACCTTCCCCGCCCGCTCCTTGCGGTTCACGACGCTCCACATCCCGTGGTGGAGCATCTCCGGCGAACTCGCGTACGCGTACAGCTTCTCCTTCGACTCCCAGTACTGGACGACGTAGTACGTCCGCGGCGAAGCCGTCAGCAGGATGCGGCCGAGCAGCCCCCGGCCGGGGTCCCGTGCGAGCTCCTTCAGCATGCGGAACATCGACAGCATGACCGGGAGCCACTGGTGGACCGCCCAGAAGTGGTTGATGCGCATGCCGATGAGCAGGACCACCGCGTCGCCCTCGCGGGCAGCGGTCGTACGGCCCGGAATCGGTTTGGTGAACATGAGGAACGACACCCCCGGAGCCTGTCGGATAGCGGCACTATCCTTCTGTCGGTGTTTGGATAGTGGCACTTACCAAGGAGGCACGCAAGACATGCGGCTTGCCCAGTTGAGCGAGCGCAGCGGGGTGTCCGCCGCGACGATCAAGTACTACCTGCGCGAGGGGCTGTTGCCGCCGGGCCGCCAGGTCAACGCCACGACCGCGGAGTACGACGAGGAGCACCTGCGGCGGCTACGGCTGGTGCGGGCGATGATCCAGGTGGGGCGGATTCCCGTGGCGACGGTCCGCGAGGTGCTCGGGCACGTCGACGACGACTCGCTGGGCCGCACGATCCGGGTGGGCGCCGCCCTGTGGGCGCTGCCGCAGCTGCCGGAGCCGGACGAGGACGACGAGTACGTGCGGGCCGCCCATCGGGAGGCCGACGCGCTGCTTGACGCCCTCGGCTGGGAGAACGCCAAGCAGCTGACGACGATCTCCCCCGCGTACCGCCGGCTGGTGGTCGCGCTGGCCGCGTTCCGCCGGCTCGGTTACGACTGGGACGCCGAACTCCTCCTGCCGCGCGCGAAGTTGATGTACCAGGCGGCCGTCGCCGACCTGGACTTCCTGGAGACGCATCCGTCGGAGGAGGAGAAGGTGGAGGCCGCGGTGGCCAGCGCGGTACTGGTGGAGCCGATGCTCCAGGCGCTGCACCGGCTGGCCCAGGAGGAGGAGACGGCCCGGCGCTACGGCTTCGAGTAGGGCGCCGTACACCCCTCGCCGTACGCCATGACAAAGGCCCCCCGCCGAAGCGGAGGGCCTTCTGTATGTACCCCCGACCGGATTCGAACCGGCGCTACCGCCTTGAGAGGGCGGCGTGCTAGGCCGCTACACAACGGGGGCGAAGATCTGCGTTTCCGCAGATCCGAGCTGGTCTACCTGGACTCGAACCAAGACTAACTGAACCAGAATCAGTCGTGCTGCCAATTACACCATAGACCAATGTGGTTTAGACCAGTTCGTACCCCCGACCGGATTCGAACCGGCGCTACCGCCTTGAGAGGGCGGCGTGCTAGGCCGCTACACAACGGGGGCCCTAGCGATCATCCGTAGAAGATCTCCGTACCCCCGACCGGATTCGAACCGGCGCTACTGCCTTGAGAGGGCAGCGTGCTAGGCCGCTACACAACGGGGGCGTTGCAGATGAGCTCTGCGAGCTGGCCTACCTGGACTCGAACCAAGACTAACTGAACCAGAATCAGTCGTGCTGCCAATTACACCATAGGCCACTGGAACGCAAGCCCCTGAGGGGATCTTGTTCTAGTTTCGCGCCTCCGGTTCCGGCCTTTCGGCCCGCTCCCCGGCGGCGCAGGAAGAACATTACCCGAAGGTGGACGGGGCTCCAAAACGGGTATCCGCGCGGAGGATCGCGGGCAGTTCGGCGAGGGAGGCGATCCGGTGCGGGCCGGCGGGGGCGTCGGCCCTGGTGGCCTGTGCGGTGGCCGGTGCGCTGAACGGTGCGGCGGCCGGTCCGTGGCGGTCGATCCACACTGACAGCAGCCCGGCGTCGGCGGCGCCGCGCCCGTCGATCTCCGGGTGGTCGCCGACGTACGCGACCTGGTGCGGGGCGAGTTCCAGCGCCTCGCAGGCCGCCAGGAAGGCGCCGGCCGCGGGCTTGGAGACACCCAGTTCGGCGGCGCAGAGGACGGCCTCGAAGCGGTCGTGCACCCCCAGCGTGCGCAGCTTGTGGTCCTGGACGTGCAGGCTGGAGTTGGACAGCACGGCGTGCCGGTAGTCGGCCGCGAGGGTGTCCAGAGCGGGCAGGACGTCCGGGAAGAGGGCCCAGACGGCCTCGTAGTGCGTCCGGTACCGGCGGAACCAGTCGTCGGCCTCGGTGTCGGTCAGCTCCCTCTCCAGGAACACCCGGACCCGGTCGCGGCGCTGGTCCTCGAAGGAGAGCTCGCCCGCCGCGAACCGCGCCCACTGCTGGTCGGTGATCTCCCGCCACCGCACCAGCGCCGCCTCCGCGCTCGCCCAGCCGGCGAGCAGCCCCTCCGCCGCCAGATGTGCTCGCATGCCCTCGCGGTCGGCACTCGTGTAGTCGAAGAGAGTGTCGTCCACGTCCCAGACCACGGCCCTGATCGTCATGACACCGACCGTACCCCGTGGGCGCCGTCAGCCCAGGGTCATGGTGCCGGTCAGGGTCAGGGTCCGGCCCTGGCCGTCGCGGGGACGGGCGGCGAGCTTCCAGGTGTATCTGCCGGTCGCGGCGGCCGCGCCGCTGTCGGTCGTGCCGTCCCAGGCCGGGCGGACGGCCGCGCCCGTGGAGGCGCCGGTCAGGGTGCGCCGTACCGTGCCCGAGGGAGTGGCGAGGGTCAGGGTCCAGGTGGACGGCTTGTTCAGCTGCCACACCGGGGACCAGGGCGCCGACCTGGTGATGACGGACGGCGAGTAGACCTGCGCGTCCATCTGGGCGAGCGGCGAGGTGGGGACGCCGCTGGGGACGATCCACACCTTTTTGTAATAGTCGAGGTAGGCGATCTGGCCGCCGAACCGGTCCACGGCCCAACGGCCGTTGCTGGTACCGGTGTTCTGGTCGGTGGTGGGCAGCACGGCCACGACGCGGGTCTGCGCGGTCCCGGTGTGGACGTCGGTGAGCAGCAGTTGGTGGGTGGTGCGGTTCTCGCGCACCAGGAAGCCGTCGCCGAGGCGGGCCGGGGAGGGGCCGGCGGGGACGGGGATGTTCCGCTTGGCCGCCCGGTCGTACACGCCGGCCGGGCCGGAGGCGCCGCAGCTCCAGTAGAGGCGGCTGTTGACGGCCTGGATGTCGGTGGGGACACACCGGGAGCCGGTGGTGACCGTGGTCGTGGTCTCACCGGTCTTCAGGTCGTGCCCGGTGATCGACCCCTTGACGCTGCCGGGCGTCCACAGGACCTGGCCCCACAGGGCCGCCGTGGTGCGGTTCCGGCTCTGCAGGATCTTGCCGGCCGTGGCGCCGCGCGGGAAGTCGACGATCTTCTGCACGCCGGGCGTACCGCCGTTGTAGAGGACGTAGCGGCCGGTGCCGCCGGCGATGCGGCCCCGGGAGTCGCCGGTCGGGACGTTCTGCAGGGAGGCGGTGTCGAGGCCGGTCTCGATCACGTACTCCCGGCCGGAGGAGTCGGTGAACAGGTGGGTGACGTGTCCGTCACCGAGGGCCTCCAGCTGGGGGCAGGCGGCGTCGCCCGGGAGGCAGGTGGGGTCGGCCAGGGTGGGGCTGCGGCGGGTCTGGGGTCCGACCGGCACGCCGACGGCGTTGAGCGCGAAGCTGGAGATCACGTGGCCGTTGCCCTGCCTGCCGTCCAGGAACAGCTCGCCGCCGGCCATGGCCAGCCCCTCGGCCCGTATCGTCTCGGCCGGGACCTGGGCCACCTCCTTCGTGGCGGTGCCGCCGTCCGCGGTGGGGGTGATGCGGTGGACGTTCCAGTCGGAGCTGGAGGTGCCGGCGGTGGCGAGCGCGCCGCCGTCCGGGGTCGGGCCCATTCCTCCGGAGGAGTTCGCGAGGACGGTGCGGGTCTCGCCGGTTGTCAGCGAGCGGGCCGTCAGCGCGGGCTGGGTGCCACCGTAGACGAAGGCCGGGTTACCGGTGAGGAGCTGGTCACCGACGACGGCCACCAGCTCGGCGCCCCAGGGCGTCATACCGGTGGGCTGGGTGCCCGGGTCCGCGTCGACGCGGATGTACCTCCAGTCGGCGACCAGCCAGCGGTCGTTGAAGCGGACCGGCGGTTCGGCGGCCACTCCCGTGACGTAGGTGCGGAAGGTGCCGTCACTCAGGTCCACGAGGCCGACGGAGGTGGTGCCGTCCAGGGTGTAGACGATCGCGGCGCGGCGGACCGAGCCACCCGGGACGTAACCGGTGGGCCGGGCGCCTGCGGGGAGTCCGGTCACCGGGAGGTCGATGGTGGAGCCGTCGGCCGCGGCGCGCAGGACGTGCGGGGTGCCGGAGGTGTCCTGGGTGAGCACGCTCCAGCCGGACGTGGTCCTGTAGGTCTGGCCCGCCGGGATGGTGACGGTGGCCGTCACGCCGGTGGAACGGTGCTGCTGGGTCACCTTGGCACCCTCGTCCCAGGTGCTGACCACGTCGGTGCCGGTGGCCAGGTCGTCCGGGCCGGCGTGCGCGGGCGGGACGAAGTCCGGGTATTCGACCCAGGTGCCAGGGCCGATGGAGGTCCGGGGTTCCCACTGGAACCCGGACGCCCCCGCCCACATGTAGTACACGTAGGTCGGCTCCCACGACCTGAGCGTGACGAACCCGACCGGCAGGGGGACCGCGGGCCCGGCCTGCGCGGGCGAGGTCGCCGCGACGCAGGCCAGAGCCGCTGCTCCGACGACGGCCGTGGCCAGTCTGCGCGAACGGATCACTTCGTGCCGTGAACGGGTCACGTCCCCCACCCCCTGCTACCGGGTACGCATGCACACCATGCGCACAGGAAACATCCAACGTCCGCCCAGGAAGCGGGACTTGGCCGTAGGGGTTAACTCCCGGAGACGGCTCGGGGGCGGCTCGGGGACGCGCGAGGGGCGCCCCGGAGACTCCGGGGCGCCCCTCCACGTACGTCCGCGTGTTACGCGGTCAGCTTCGCCAGTGCCGTGTCGATCCGGGCCAGGGTCTTCTCCTTGCCCAGGACCTCCAGGGACTCGAAGAGCGGCAGGCCGACCGTACGGCCGGTGACGGCCACCCGGACCGGGGCCTGGGCCTTGCCGAGCTTGAGGCCGTGGGCCTCGCCCGCGGCCAGGACGGCCTCCTTCAGGGACTCCGGGGAGGTCCAGTCGGCCGACTCCAGCTTCTCGCGGGCCGTGGTCAGGAGGGCGTCGCTGCCCTCCTTCATCGCCTTGGTCCAGGACGCCTCGTCCTCGACCGGCTCCGCCAGGAACAGGAAGTCGACGTTCTCGGTGATCTCCGAGAGGACCTTCAGGCGGGTCTGGGCGTGCGGGGCGATCGCCTGCCACTTCGACTCGTCGAAGTCCTCCGGGGCCCAGGGGGCGACGGGGGCCTTCAGCCAGGGGGCGCAGCGCTCCGTGAAGTCCTTCACATCCAGCATGCGGATGTGGTCGGCGTTGATCGCCTCGCACTTCTTCAGGTCGAAGCGCGCCGGGTTGGGGTTCACGTCGGAGATGTCGAAGGCGGCGACCATCTCGTCGATCGAGAAGATGTCCTGGTCCGCGGAGAGCGACCAGCCCAGCAGGGAGAGGTAGTTGAGCAGGCCCTCGGGCAGGAAGCCCTGCTCGCGGTAGAGGTTGAGGGACGCCTGCGGGTCGCGCTTGGAGAGCTTCTTGTTGCCCTCGCCCATCACGTACGGCAGGTGGCCGAAGGCCGGGGTCTGCTTGGCGATGCCCAGCTCGGTCAGCGCCTTGTAGAGGGCGACCTGGCGCGGGGTGGAGGATAGCAGGTCCTCGCCGCGCAGGACGTGGGTGATCTCCATCAGGGCGTCGTCGACCGGGTTGACCAGCGTGTACAGCGGGGCGCCGTTCGCGCGGACGATGCCGTAGTCCGGGACGTTCTCCGGGGTGAAGGTCAGCTCGCCGCGGACCAGGTCGGTGAAGGTGATCGTCTCGTCGGGCATCCGGAAACGGACGATCGGGGTGCGGCCCTGGGCCTTGTACTCCGCCACCTGCTCATCGGTGAGGACGCGGCAGTGGCCGTCGTAGCCGGACGGCTTGCCGGCGGCGCGGGCGGCCTCACGGCGGGTGTCCAGCTCCTCCTGGGAGCAGTAGCAGTGGTAGGCATGGCCGGCGTCGAGCAGCTTGGCGGCGACGTCCTTGTAGATGTCCATGCGCTGCGACTGGCGGTACGGCGCGTGCGGGCCGCCGACCTCGGGGCCCTCGTCCCAGTCGAAGCCCAGCCAGCGCATCGCGTCGAGCAGCTGGTTGTACGACTCCTCGGAGTCGCGGGCCGCGTCGGTGTCCTCGATGCGGAAGACGAGCGTGCCCTGGTGGTGCCGGGCGAACGCCCAGTTGAACAGGGCGGTGCGGACCAGGCCCACATGGGGGTTACCGGTGGGCGAGGGACAGAAACGTACGCGGACGGGTGCGCTAGCCACGCTTGACAACCTTGTTGGTGAGAGTGCCGATGCCTTCGATGGTGACGGCGACCTCGTCGCCGACGCTGAGGGGGCCGACCCCTGCCGGGGTGCCGGTGAGGATGACGTCGCCGGGGAGCAGCGTCATGGCCTCGGTGATGTTGACGATCAGGTCGGCGATGGAGTGGATCATCTCGCTCGTACGGCCGAGCTGGCGCTGTTCGCCGTTGACCGTGAGCTGGATCGTCAGGTCGGACGCGGTGGCGAGGTCCAGGTCCGTCTCCACCCAGGGGCCGAGCGGGCAGGAGGTGTCGAAGCCCTTGGCCCGGGCCCACTGCTTCTCGCGCTTCTGGACGTCGCGGGCGGTGACGTCGTTGGCGCAGGTGTAGCCGAGGATCACGTCCGACACGCGCTCGCGCGGGACCTCGCGGCACATGCGGCCGATGACCACGGCCAGTTCGGCCTCGTGGTGGAGGTCCTGGGAGAAGGAGGGGTACTGGATCTCGTCGCCGGAGCCGATCACCGAGGTGGACGGCTTGAAGAAGGCGAAGGGGGCGTCCGGGACCTCGTTGCCCAGCTCCTTCGCGTGCTCCGCGTAGTTGCGGCCGTAGGCGACGACCTTGTTGGGGAGTACCGGCGGGAGCAGGCGGACCTTGCTCAGCGGGACCTTCGTACCCGAGAGCTCGAAGTCCGCGAACGGAATGCCCTTGATGATGTCGAGGACGAGTTCGTCCTGCTTGTCGCCCTCGACGGCGCCGAAGGCGACGTTCCCGTCGATGGAGAACCTGGCGATGCGCACGGGATCCTTGCGCCCCTCACTGAGCCGGCTGGAGTCTGACGCCCCAGGCTAACGCGGTAAGGGGTGGCCGCCGTGGAATAACCCGGCGACCGGGTGGGTGAGTGAACGGCGGCCGGGTCCCGTACTACTCCGCGACCGAGGTCCCGGCCGGGATCTCCATGAGGATGGTGCGCCGGGGGTTGGCGGTCTGGGCGGGGAGGTCGAGGGAGTGCTCGGGCAGCTCGGGGGTCTGCAGTTCCTCGGCGTCCTTGAGG
Source organism: Streptomyces sp. GbtcB6 (assembly GCF_019091475.1). NCBI lineage: Bacteria > Bacillati > Actinomycetota > Actinomycetes > Kitasatosporales > Streptomycetaceae > Streptomyces > Streptomyces sp. GbtcB6. The sequence goes on from NZ_JAGXJL010000007.1 coordinate 125,466, forward strand.
TGGGCGAGGGTGGTGCGGCGGGGGTTGGCTATGTTGCGGAACATCATCGTCGTCTTCACGGTTGCAGTGGACCCCGTCGTGTGTGGGTTGGCAGAGACTTCCCTCTTGTAAAGCGCCAGGCTAAACATCGAATTCCCGGCCGAAGCCGCCAAGAGGCCTGGATTCATATGTGAGTTTGCTCACGGAGTCAGGGGCAAAGCGGTCATATCCGGCTGACAGATCACCGCAACGAAACGGACATTGACGAACTGAACCTGTCATTCCGCTCCTGATCATGGCGACTGGGACACGGCCCGCACACCGGCGACTGACAGGGATACGCCCTTTATGTACGCGATCGGCTTCCACATCTCGTAACGTGTCACTCACACGCTGTCACGGAGGTCACAGCTCGGTCCACGGCCCTTGTTGGAGATCCGGCACTGTGCTGGAATTCCACGGAACCGCCGCAGGATCGAGCCGGCGCGCAGGGGGCGCAACGCAGCGCCGAGTGGCGGCGAGACAGGGGGAGCCAGCGCCGGTCACACTCACGACCAACAGGGGGCGCATTCAGGGCGCTCCCGGTACAACGCCGACACCGTGTCCTTCCGTTCCCGGAGGGGCGCCTGGTCCAGAGGTTGCGACGCTAGTGCAGGGACGTTTCAAGAGGGATGGCAGCGCTCCGGCGGAGCCGGAGGCGCACGGCGGGACCGACCGCGGTTCCTCGCCCCAGCACGCCCAGAACCCGGGCCCGACCCCGGTCGGCGGTGGTGGTGACGGCGGTGAGCGCTCCGGGCGCCCCGCCGTGTCGGCGTCTTCGGGCTCCCAACCGGCCAACACACCTACTCCTACGGTCAAGCCCGCGAAGGGTCCGTCCAACCCGGGCTCGCGCATAGCCCTGCGCAACTGGCGCATTTCGACGCGCCTGGTGTCGCTGCTCGCGCTCCCCGTGGTGGCGGCGACGACGCTGGGCGCGGTGCGCATCAACCAGTCGCTCGACTCCATCCAGCAGCTCGACAACATGCAGCTGCTGACGGACATGACCACGCAGGCGACCGAGCTGGCCACCGCGCTCCAGGCCGAGCGCGACAAGACGGCCGGTCCGCTGGCGCACGGCGGTTCGGCCACGAGCCCCGCGGTCACGGGCCTCGAGAACGACACCGACCGCGCCCGCGAGAACTTCCTCAACGCCTCCGAGGAAATCGACACCGCGAGCAAGAACGGTCAGCTCCAGGGCGTCCGCGACAGCCTCGTCGGTCTGGCCGGCCAGCTGGACGACCTGGCGAAGATCCGCAAGGACGCCTATCAGCAGAAGGAGAACTCGACCCAGACGGTCGAGGCCTACCACCGGCTGATCACCCAGCTGATCGACCTCTCCCAGGACATGGCGCAGGCCTCCAGCAACCCGGAGATGATCCAGCGCACCCGCGCCCTGGCGGCGTTCTCCACCGCCAAGGAGTACGCGTCCGTGCAGCGCGCCGTCATCGCCGCGGCCCTGCCCGCCAACGGCACGAGCGCCGGCGACCTCTCCGAGAACGACCGCCTGTACGGCGAGTCCGCCCAGGAGAGCGAGACCTCCGAGCTGACGATCTTCCGGAAGATCTACGCCGGCAACGCGGCCGACCTGCTCAGCCCGATCGACGGGAACAACCCGACGATCGAGGCCGCGGACACCTACGCCAAGCGTGCGCTCGGCGCCCAGAACGGTCTGAACGAGCTCAGCAAGCGCTCGTACCTCGACTGGGTCGACGACAGCTCGACCAAGATCGAGCAGATGCAGAAGATCGAGCACACGCTGCTTGAGGACATGGAGCAGAAGGCCCGCGAGCTGCGCGCCTCCTCCGAGCAGTCCGCGATCATCTCCGGTGCGCTGATCCTGCTGGTCCTCGGTGTGTCGCTGGTCGGCGCCTTCATCGTGGCCCGCTCCATGATCCGCTCGCTGCGCCGCCTCCAGGAGACCGCCACCAAGGTCGCCCAGGACCGCCTGCCCGAGCTGGTCAAGCAGCTCTCCGAGTCCGACCCGCAGGACGTCGACACGTCCGTGGAGTCGGTCGGTGTGCACTCCCGGGACGAGATCGGCCAGGTGGCCGCGGCCTTCGACGACGTGCACCGCGAGGCGGTCCGCCTCGCCGCCGAGCAGGCCCTGCTGCGGGGCAACGTCAACGCGATGTTCACCAACCTCTCGCGCCGCTCCCAGGGCCTCATCCAGCGTCAGCTCTCGCTCATCTCCGAGCTGGAGTCCCGCGAGGCCGACCCGGACCAGCTGTCCTCCCTCTTCAAGCTCGACCACCTCGCGACGCGTATGCGCCGTAACGGTGAGAACCTCCTCGTCCTCGCCGGTGAAGAGCCCGGCCGCCGCTGGACCCGCCCGGTCCCGCTGGTCGACGTGCTCCGCGCCGCCGCGTCCGAGGTGGAGCAGTACGAGCGCATCGAACTGGCCGCCGTGCCGACCACCGAAGTGGCCGGCCGCGTGGTCAACGACCTCGTGCACCTCCTCGCCGAGCTGCTCGAGAACGCCACCTCGTTCTCCTCGCCGCAGACCAAGGTCAAGGTCACCGGTCACGCGCTGCCCGACGGCCGCGTGCTGATCGAGATCCACGACACCGGTATCGGCCTCTCCCCCGAGGACCTCGCGGCGATCAACGAGCGGCTCGCCTCGCCGCCCACCGTGGACGTCTCCGTCTCCCGCCGCATGGGTCTGTTCGTGGTCGGTCGTCTGTCGCAGCGCCACGGCATCCGCATCCAGCTGCGCCCGTCCGACTCCGGTGGTACGACCGCGCTGGTCATGCTCCCGGTCGACGTCGCCCAGGGCGGCAAGAAGCCCGCTCCCGGCAAGCCCGGCGCCCCGGCGACGTCCGGCGGTCCGGCCGCCGCGCAGGCCGCGGCCGGTGCGGCCGCGGCCCGGCGGGGCAACGGCCAGGGCGGCGGTGGTTCGCTCGGTGCGGGTGCCCCCGCCCCGGCGCTCGGCGGTGCCGGTGCGCCCGGCGGCCGCGGTGGTGCCCTCGGTTCCGGCGCTCCCTCCGGTGGCGGGCTGCTCGGCGCCGGTGCGGGTCCGCGCGGCCAGGTCGGCGGCGGCCAGGGTCCCCGGGCCGCGCTGCCCGGCGCGGGGCAGAACGGCGGCCGTCCCGGTGCGCCGGGCGGCGCCCGCGGCCAGCAGGGCCGGCCGAACCCGGGTGCCGGTGCCTTCGGCAACCAGGACGCGTTCGGCAACTCGCAGGACTCCTTCGGCGGCCAGGACGCCTTCGGCAACCGCGCCCCGGTCCCGCCGCAGCGCTCCGCGAACCCCTCCGACCAGGGCCGTCAGCCCCAGCTGCCGCCGCGCGGCGGCCCGCGGGCCGAGCTGCCCGGCGGCAACCCGCCGGCGGGCCGGCCCAGCTGGAGCGACGACAACGCCCAGCCGCCGCTCTCCCGTGCCTCGCTGGACACCCCGCGCGGCCACGACGAGCAGGATCCGACCCACACGGCGCCGATGCCCCGCATCGACGACCGGCAGGGCCTCGGCGCCACCTCGCAGATGCCGGCGATCCCGCAGGCTCCGTCGACCGGCGAGTTCCCGCGCCCGGACTTCAACACGCCGAACGGCGTGCACAACACCGGCTCGTTCCCGCGCCCGGGTACCACCGGCCCGCAGGACACCGGCTCGTTCCCCCGCCCGAACGTCAACGGCCAGCACAACACGGGCTCGTTCCCGCGGCCGGGTACGACCGGCCCGCAGGACACCGGGTCGTTCCCCCGCCCGAACGTGAACGGCCAGCAGGACAACGGCCAGTTCGTGCGTTCCGATGTCTTCGGCGGGCAGGCCGGACCGCAGAACGGCTCCCAGAACACCGGGCAGTTCGCGGCTCCGCAGGCCTACGACAACGGCTCCACCGGCCAGTTCGCCGCGCCGTCCTTCGACGGCGGCTCCACCGGGCAGCACTCCCTGCCCGGCCGGCAGAACGGCTACGCGGGCAACGGCCAGAACGGCAACGGCCAGTACGGCACGGGCCAGTTCGAGCGTCCGCAGACCAACGGCCGCGGCATGGACTTCGGTGCGCCGCAGCGTCCGCCGGTCCCGCCCGCGCCGCCCGTCCGCCAGGAGCCGGAGGCGCTGCCCCCGGCCAGCGGTCCCGGTGACGGTCGTACCCCGCTGTACGACACGCTGGAGACCAACTGGTTCCACGGCGGCCAGCAGGAGCAGCAGCACCAGCAGAGCAACGGCAACGGCTCGGCGGCGTCGATTCCGCCGGTCCCGCCGGTGCCCTCCCAGCCGCCGGCCCCCGCCGCCGCGGCCCCCCAGCGTCCCGCCCAGGCAGCCTGGCGCACCTCCCCGAACGACGACCTCGTCCGGCAGGCGGAGCGTGTACGGCAGCCGGCGGCGGGCGGTGTCACCACCTCCGGTCTGCCGCGCCGAGTGCCCCGGGCGAACCTCGTCCCGGGCACGGCCCAGCAGCAACAGCACCACACCGGTCCGCAGGTCTCGCGTGCGCCTGATGACGTCCGCGGCCGGCTGACCAATCTCCGTCGGGGTATCGCGCAGGGTAGGCAGGCCGGCACCGGCCCGCAGACCGGCAGCTTCCCGAGCCCCACTCACCAGCAGGAGCGTTAGTTGAGTCCGATGAGCCAGGCGGCACAGAACCTCAACTGGTTGATCACCAACTTCGTGGACAACACCCCCGGTGTGTCCCACACCGTCGTCGTTTCCGCCGACGGTCTCCTTCTGGCGATGTCCGAAGGCTTCCCGCGTGACCGTGCCGACCAGCTGGCGGCTGTCGCGTCCGGGCTCACCTCGCTGACCGCCGGGGCCTCCCGGATCTTCGAGGGCGGCAACGTGGCGCAGACGGTCGTCGAGATGGAACGCGGCTTTCTCTTCCTGATGTCCGTCTCCGACGGTTCGTCCCTCGCCGTGCTGGCCCACCCCGAGTGCGACATCGGCCTCGTCGGCTACGAGATGGCACTGCTGGTCGACCGCGCGGGCGCGGTACTCACGCCCGACCTGCGCGCCGAACTGCAAGGCAGTCTGCTCCACTGACCGCCCGGATCCAACCCACCTCACCAAATCACCGTCCGGCCGCCACATTCCCCCCACCGGCCACGTCCGACGGCACGACTGACCGACTTGCTGTCCCGCCCGGAGGAACGATGACCCCGCCCACCGCCTCTCATGATCCGTACGCGGAGCCGTACGGGGACGAGGGCGACCAGCCGCTGGTACGTCCTTACGCGATGACCGGCGGCCGGACCCGGCCGCGCTATCAGCTCGCCATCGAGGCTCTGATCAGCACGACGGCAGACCCGGCAGCACTCATGGGGCTGCTCCCGGAGCACCAGCGCATCTGCCACCTGTGCCGCGAGGTGAAGTCGGTGGCCGAGGTCTCGGCGCTGCTCGCCATGCCGCTCGGTGTGGCCCGGATCCTGGTGGCCGACCTCGCCGAGGCCGGCCTGGTCGCCATCCACCAGCCGGGCGGCGACGAGAACAACGGTGGCGCACCTGACGTGACGCTGCTCGAAAGGGTGCTCAGTGGACTTCGCAAGCTCTGACGGAGGCCGGGCCACGACCTCCGCGAAGATCGTGGTGGCGGGCGGCTTCGGCGTCGGCAAGACCACGTTCGTGGGAGCGGTCTCCGAGATCAACCCGCTGCGCACGGAGGCCGTGATGACGTCCGCCTCGGCGGGCATCGACGACCTGACCCACACCGGGGACAAGACCACCACCACGGTGGCCATGGACTTCGGCCGTATCACGCTCGACCAGGACCTGATCCTGTACCTGTTCGGCACGCCCGGTCAGGACCGTTTCTGGTTCATGTGGGACGACCTGGTCAGGGGTGCCATCGGCGCGGTGGTGCTCGTGGACACCCGGCGCCTGGCCGACTGCTTCCCGGCGGTGGACTACTTCGAGAACAGCGGTCTGCCGTTCGTCATAGCCCTCAACGGCTTCGACGGACACCAGCCCTACACACCCGAAGAGGTGCGCGAGGCGCTGCAGATCGGACCGGACGCACCGATCATCACGACCGACGCCCGGCACCGCGCCGACGCGAAGAGCGCGCTGATCACGCTGGTGGAGCACGCCCTCATGGCGCGCCTGCGGTAGTCGCGGAGCCGTAACCAAGTCCGTCGCCGCGTACGGCACTTGTCGTATGGAAACCGGAGCCGACTGTGGCCTTTGACACGGTCGGCTTCGGTGTTCATAACGTTTCGGCAGAGGAATCCAGTGGTATCGCCACGCGTCGCGGTCGCGCGGTGCCGCTGCGCTCACAATGGCCCCGCCTTTTGGCGGGGCTCGCTCTTTATGACCGTTTTATCTGGGGCTTACATCGGCGCTCTCTGCCCCAATGGACTGTTTGGAAGTGCAGCGGACCACGTGCTGGAATGCCTGAACTGCCCAATAGTCAAAGACGTACTGAGTAGTGGTCTGAGACACACCGGGCTCTGAGAGACTGCGGCACGACGATAGGTGCCCGCCGCCGAGAGGTTGTTGGTCGAGTGAGGCGAAGCAAGAACGGTCCCGAGCCGTCGGCACGGGGCAACTTCACCCCGCCGCCGCGCGCTGCGGCGCCCACCCCTGTGCCAGCCGCGGAACCACCGGCCGCGCCCGCGAAGAGCGGCGGCCGTTTCTCCCCGCGGAACTGGCGAGTGCCGACCAGGCTGAACGCGATTCTGCTCATACCCGTGGTCGTCGGCCTGGTCATGGGCGGCTTCCAGGTGAAGAGCTCCATCGACACCTGGCAGGAGGCCCGGGACGCGGAGAACACCGCGCGCCTGGTCCGCGCCGCCCTCACCTACGGCGACGCCCTGTACAACGAGCGTGACGTCAGTGCGGCACCGTTGCTCCTGGACAAGGACAAGAAGACGGTCACGGAGGCACGTGCCGCGACCGACAAGGCCGCCGACGCCTTCGACGCGGCCGCGCTGAACATGCCGCAGAAGCCGGGCCTGGAGCGCCGCCTGAAGCTGTTCCGCGAGGCGGAGCCCACCCTCAAGGACCTGCGCGCCGCCGCGTACACCAGCACGCTCGGCGGTGTGAAGACGGAAGAGGGTTACACCCAGGTCGCCCACCCGCTGATGGAGTTCGCCAACGAGCTCGGTCTGGGCACCGGAAACATCACCTCCTACGGCCGTACCGTCTACGCCATCTCGCTCACCAAGGCGGCCCTGTCGCTGGAGCGGTCGATCGGCATGCACCTGCTGGTCAAGCCCGGCCCGGACGCCGGCAACCTGGCCACCCAGCGGGTCGCCCTCTCCTCGTACGCCTACCTCGAAGGCATCGCCGTCGAGGAGTACGTCGGCGGTGGTACCGAGGCCGACGCGCAGAAGCTGACCGACCTCGAGAAGAAGATCAAGACCGACGGCGCGACGCTGGTCCAGCAGGCCAAGGCCAAGGACCCGAACTACGTGGCCCCGCCGTCCAAGGACAACGCGATGGTCTCGGCGCTGGCGACGCTGCCGAACACCGACGCGAGCACCCGCCAGGCGCTGGCCTCCCAGGGCGTCACCGCCGAGAACTGGTGGACGGTCAACACCCTCAAGTACCAGGCCTACCGCACGATCGAGTCGGACATGGCCGACAAGGCGGTGAGCGAGGCCTCCAGCATCGCTGACGACGCCAAGACCTCCGCGTTCATCACCGGTGCCGCGGTCATGGTCGCGCTGCTCGCCGCGTTCATCCTGGCCGGCATGGTGGCCCGCCAGATGTCCCGCTCGATGCGCCAGCTGCGCAACGCCGCCTTCGGCATCGCCGAGCAGCGCCTGCCGATGCTGGTCGACCAGCTCTCCCGCACCGACCCCGGCCGGGTCGACACCCGGGTGGCGCCGATCCCGATCACCTCGACCGACGAGATCGGCGAAGTCGCCCGCGCGTTCGACCAGGTCCACCGTGAGGCCGTCCGGCTCGCCGCCGAGCAGGCCCTGCTGCGGGGCAACATCAACGCGATCTTCACCAACCTGTCGCGCCGCAACCAGTCGCTGATCGAGGGCCAGCTGACCCTGATCACCGACCTGGAGAACAACGAGGCCGACCCGGACCAGCTGGAGAACCTCTTCAAGCTGGACCACCTCGCGACCCGTATGCGCCGCAACGGCGAGAACCTCCTCGTCCTCGCCGGCGAGGAGCCCGGCCGCCGCTGGGACCAGCCGGTCCCGCTGGTCGACGTGTTGCGCGCCGCCTCCTCCGAGGTGGAGCAGTACGAGCGCATCGAGCTCTCCGGCGTCCCGGAGGCCGAGATCCACGGCCGCGCGGTCACCGACCTCGTGCACCTGCTCGCCGAGCTCCTGGAGAACGCCACCACGTTCTCCTCCCCGCAGACCAAGGTCCGCGTCACCGCGACCCGTCTCCCCGACGGCCGCGTCATGATCGAGATCCACGACAAGGGCATCGGCCTCACCGCCGAGGACTTCGCGGACATCAACCACAAGCTGGCCAACCCGCCGACCGTGGACGCCGCGATCTCCCAGCGCATGGGCCTGTTCGTGGTCGGCCGGCTGTCCGACCGGCACGGCATCCGCGTCCAGCTGCGCCCCTCCGGCGAGCAGGCCGGCACCACCTCGCTGGTCATGCTGCCGGACGCGATCACCCACGGTGGTGGTGGCGAACACCAGCTGGACCGCGACGAGTTCACGGTCTCGCAGATCATCCCGGAGCAGCAGTTCCAGCCCGAGAGCTTCAGCCAGCCGCAGCTCCAGCCGATGCGTACGGCGGCCGAGCTCGGCTTCGACGACAGCCGCTACATCGAGGTCCCGGACGACATCCGCGACCTCGACCCCGTGGGCCGCTCCCTGATGCGTGAGGAGCGCCGTGCGGCCCTGGAGGCCCAGGCGCAGCCCCCGCAGGGCGCAGAGCTCCCGCAGGCCCCTCAGGCCCCGCAGGAGACCTCGGAGATCCCGGCGTACGTCGACGAGTTCGACAGCGGCCGGCAGGGCTACGGCACGAACGGTACGGGCTTCCAGGAGCAGCCCACGGGCTACGACGGGCAGCCGGCGTACCAGGAGCAGCCGCAGAGCACGTACGACGAGCAGTACTACGCGCCGAACGGCGGCCTGCCGCAGAGCGACACGTTCTCGCCCGACGCGTTCTCCGTCAACGGCGGCTACCCGGAGCCCGCTTATGCGGAGCCGGTCCAGGAGGAACCCACGGCCGCGCAGGCCGCGGCCGCCGAGGCGTTCGCGGCCTTCGGCGAGCAGCCCTACCAGGACGACTGGCCGCAGCAGGACGCTTACACGAACGGCTACCCGGCCCAGTACGCTCCGGAAGCGGAGTCGACGCAGGCCGGTGACGTGGGCGAGCGGAACCGCGTAGGCTTCGACCGTCCGGGAGCGGCCCCCTCCGCGGGCCACCAGCTGACCGACGCCGGGCTGCCCCGCCGGGGCTCCGCCGCCGGCGGCGCGAACGGCTCGGGTCCCGTGCAGCAGGCCTCGGCACCGGCGGCTCCGGCACCGGCGGCCTCCGCCCCGGAGCCGGTCGGCGACAGCTCCTGGCGTTCGCAGAACGACGAGCGCTGGCAGCAGGCCTCGGCGCTGCGGAGGCCCAAGGCGGGCGGGGTCACCTCCTCCGGTCTGCCGAGGCGGGTACCCAAGGCCAACCTGGTCGAGGGAGCCGCCGAGAGCACCCCTCAGGGAGGCCCACAGGTCTCCCGCGCCCCGGAGGACATCCGGGGCAGGCTGAGCAACCTGCGTCGCGGCGTCGAGCGCGGGCGCAACGCAGGCAGTGAAACGAACGGCCAGGGCTTCGGTCCTGACAGCACCTACAACCAGGAGCGTTAGTGTGAGCCCGATGAGCCAGGCGGCACAGAACCTGAACTGGTTGATCACCAACTTCGTGGACAACACCCCGGGGGTGTCCCACACGGTGGTGGTCTCCGCCGACGGACTCCTTCTGGCGATGTCCGAAGGCTTCCCCCGCGACCGCGCCGACCAGCTCGCGGCCGTCGCATCCGGTCTGACGTCCCTGACGGCAGGCGCCTCCCGGATCTTCGAGGGTGGCAGCGTGAATCAGACGGTTGTGGAGATGGAGCGGGGATTCCTGTTCATCATGTCCGTTTCCGATGGATCATCGCTGGCGGTCCTGGCCCACCCGGAGGCCGACATCGGCCTGATTGGGTACGAGATGGCCCTTTTGGTGGACCGCGCAGGCACGGTACTTACCCCGGATCTGCGTGCGGAACTCCAAGGAAGCCTTCTCAACTAACAGTCAGGCGGTGCGTTTTGGCGTCCCGGGGCCGTAAGGTTTCGGGACGCGGCTCCACAAGGATGGGTGCCCGGCACGGTCGGAGGAGGAGAGAAAGTGGCAACACCCCCAGGCGGTTCTAATAACGGCAACTGGTCGTACGGGCCTGCGCAGGGCCAGGGCGACGGTTCCGGGAACCGGTACAACTTCCCCTCCACGCCGAGCCACCGGCAGCCGTACGCACCGCAGGGCCCCGGTCCCTCGCCGTACGACCAGCCGCCGGCGCCGCGCATCCAGCCGGTACAGCCGCAGCGCCGCCCCGAGCCGGCGCCGGCCTCGGGGTCCAACAATCCCCTGGTGCGTCCGTACGCCATGACCGGTGGCCGGACCCGCCCGCGGTACCAGCTCGCCATCGAGGCACTGGTGCACACCACCGCGCAGCCGCACCAGATGCAGGGCCAGCTGCCCGAGCATCAGCGGATCTGCAACCTCTGCCGGGAGATCAAGTCGGTGGCCGAAGTCTCGGCCCTGCTGTCGATCCCTCTCGGCGTGGCCAGGATCCTCGTCGCCGACTTGGCGGAGGCGGGCCTGGTCGCCATCCATCAGCCCGGCGGCGACGAGAACGCCGGTGGCCAGCCAGACGTGACACTGCTCGAAAGGGTGCTCAGTGGACTTCGCAAGCTCTAGCGGCGGTCCTTCCCGCTCCACCACCTCCGCGAAGATCGTGGTGGCGGGCGGCTTCGGCGTGGGCAAGACCACGTTCGTCGGTGCCGTCTCGGAGATCAACCCGCTGCGCACAGAGGCCGTGATGACGTCCGCGTCTGCCGGCATCGACGACCTCACCCATACCGGGGACAAGACGACCACCACGGTCGCCATGGACTTCGGCCGTATCACCCTGGACCAGGACCTGATCCTGTACCTGTTCGGCACCCCCGGTCAGGACCGCTTCTGGTTCATGTGGGACGACCTGGTACGAGGCGCGATCGGCGCGATCGTCCTGGTCGACACCCGCCGCCTCGCCGACTGCTTCCCCGCGGTCGACTACTTCGAGAACTCGGGCCTGCCCTTCGTCATCGCCCTCAACGGCTTCGACGGCAACCAGCCCTACAACCCCGAAGAGGTCCGCGAGGCCCTGCAGATCGGGCCCGACACCCCGATCATCACGACCGACGCGAGGCATCGTGCCGATGCGAAGTCGGCGCTGATCACTCTCGTGGAGCACGCCCTGATGGCTCGGCTCCGGTAGTTCCGGACACCGGGCTGCCACGGCCGGTCGTACGCCGACTGCGGGTGGTTCGTGGCTTGTCGCGCAGTTCCCCGCGCCCCTTCGGGGGCGCGTTCCTGGGCCCCTTCTTTGAAGGGGCCCGAACTTTTTGCCACGGCCGCAGCTCAGTTCTTTTTTTCCCGCCGCAACGGCGCTCGGACCGGCGGCGGTGGTCGGCGGTGCCGAACCGGCCTGGCAGCCCCTGGCGCACGCGGAGAAGGGCCCCTCTTCGGCAGAGGGGCCCTTCTCTTGCGTGCTGTCGGCTGAGCGGCGCAGCCTAGCCGTGCCAGCTGTGCGGGGCGCGGAAGCCGTTCTCGCGCTCCAGGCGGCGCCAGCCGGCCTTGGCGCGGCCTCGGTGGGTCTGCTCGGTGTCGGCGGTCGGCCGGGCGGCCGCGCGGGCCAGGAGGACCGCCGTGATGGCGGCGACTTCCTCCGGGTCGGCGTTGCCCTTCTCGACGCGGATGTCAGGCACGTTCATGGGTGTCAGTCTCCGTGAGAGAGGTTTCCGCAGGATTACTGCGGGGGGTTGCCGTGCTTACGGGACGGCAGGTCGGCGTGCTTGGTGTGCAGCATCGCCAGGGACTTGGCGAGTACCTCACGGGTCTCGGCCGGGTCGATGACGTCGTCGACGAGGCCGCGCTCGGCCGCGTAGTAGGGGTGCATCAGCTCGGACTTGTACTCCTTGACCATGCGGGCCCGCATGGCCTCGGGGTCCTCGGCCGAGGCGATCTGCCGGCGGAAGATCACGTTGGCGGCACCCTCGGCGCCCATGACCGCGATCTCGTTGGTCGGCCAGGCGTACGTGAGGTCGGCGCCGATCGACTGGGAGTCCATGACGATGTAGGCACCTCCGTACGCCTTGCGCAGGATCAGGGAGATCCGGGGCACGGTCGCGTTGCAGTAGGCGTAGAGGAGCTTCGCGCCGTGGCGGATGATCCCGCCGTGCTCCTGGTCGACACCGGGGAGGAAGCCCGGTACGTCCAGGAATGTGACGATCGGAACATTGAAAGCGTCACACATCTGAACAAAGCGCGCAGCTTTTTCGCTCGCCTCGATGTCCAGGACGCCGGCCAGCACCTGCGGCTGGTTGGCGACGATGCCCACCACCTGGCCGTCGATCCGGGCCAGCGCGCAGATGATGTTCCGCGCCCAGCGCTCGTGGACCTCCAGGTACTCGCCGTCGTCGACGATCTCCTCGATGACCTTGGCCATGTCGTACGGCCGGTTGCCGTCCGCCGGGACCAGGTCGAGGAGCACGTCGCTGCGGCGGTCGATCGGGTCCGTGGACTCGACGCGCGGCGGGTTCTCGCGGTTGTTCTGCGGGAGGAGGGAGAGGAGGTAGCGGACCTCCGCGATGCAGGTCTCCTCGTCGTCGTACGCGAAGTGGCAGACGCCGGAGGTCTCCGCGTGGACGTCGGCGCCGCCGAGCCCGTTCTGGGTGATCTCCTCGCCGGTGACCGCCTTGACGACGTCCGGGCCGGTGATGAACATCTGGGAGGTCTCGCGGACCATGAAGACGAAGTCGGTGAGGGCGGGGCTGTAGGCCGCACCGCCCGCGCACGGGCCGAGCATCACGGAGATCTGCGGGATGACGCCCGACGCCTTCGTGTTGCGCTGGAAGATGCCGCCGTAGCCGGCGAGGGCGGAGACACCCTCCTGGATGCGGGCGCCGGCGCCGTCGTTCAGCGACACCAGCGGGGCGCCGGCCGCGATGGCCATGTCCATGATCTTGTGGATCTTGGTGGCGTGGGCCTCGCCCAGCGCGCCGCCGAAGATCCGGAAGTCATGGGCGTAGACGAAGACGGTACGGCCCTCGACCGTGCCCCAGCCGGTGATGACACCGTCGGTGTACGGCTTCTTGGCCTCCAGGCCGAAGCCGACCGCGCGGTGCCGGCGCAGCTGCTCGACCTCCTGGAAGGAACCCGGGTCCAGGAGCAGCTCGATGCGCTCCCGGGCCGTCAGCTTGCCCTTGGCGCGCTGTGCCTCGGTCGCCTTCTCGCTGGGGCCCGCCACGGCTGCCGCACGGATCTCGTGCAGCTCGGCGACCCGCCCGCGCGCGTCCGTCGGCTCACCGGTGGGCTCGCCCGTCGTCTCTTCCAAAACGGTCATGTAGCGACCTTACGAAGGACACCAAGGAATGAGAGACGTCGACTCCGTACAGTCTCCGACGCGTTTTCCTGGAACCACTGAACAGAACCAGAACGGCATGCAGCCGTTCCGACTGCTCAGGGGGCTTCACCGTTGTAGGGGTACCACAAAGGCATCGGCTGAGACCCGCCTCACATTCCCCGGCGGCCCATACCACCCGCGGAGTGACACAGGACTCCGGACGGCGGTTCACCCACGCAGAGCCTAGCCGCTCCCCCAGCGGGTCCCGTCGCCCGTTTCGGGCGGCGTGACGTTACGTTGAGTAGTGAACGCGACACGCGTGTCGATGATGTTGAAGGTTGAATGGAATAGGTCTACGGTGTCTCTCGTTGAGTTCGTTGAACGTTAAACATCAAGTCCGCGCCTTCGCATCCACCGCTTCGAAGTCGCGACCCGTCCCCCCAAGGAGCACGTCATGGGCATCTTCGGCCGCAAGAACGACGAGACGACCGCCGCCGGCACCGGCGCCGACACAGCCGCGCTGACCGGCGACTACACGATCGACCCGGCGCACACCACGCTCGGCTTCGTGGCCCGCCACGCGATGGTCACCAACGTCAAGGGCAGCTTCCAGGAGTTCGAGGGCACCCTGCACCTGGACGGCGAGAACCCGTCGAAGTCCACGGCCTCGCTCGACATCAAGATGCAGAGCATCACCACCGGCAGCCCCGACCGTGACGGTCACCTGAAGTCGGCGGACTTCTTCAAGATCGACGAGTTCCCGACCATGACCTTCCGCTCCACCGAGGCGGAGGCCCTGGGCGGTGAGGACTACCGCATCACCGGCGACCTCACCATCCTCGGTGTCACCCGGCCGGTCACCATCGACCTGGAGTTCAACGGCTCCGCCAAGGACCCGTTCGGCAACGAGCGCGTCGGCTTCGAGGGCAAGGCCGAGATCAAGCGCTCCGACTGGGGCGTCACCTGGAACGCGGCGCTGGAGACCGGTGGCGTCCTCGTCTCCGACAAGATCAAGCTGAACTTCGACATCTCGGCGATCAAGAACGCGTGAGCCAGCGGCGCGAAACCGCCGACCCCGATCACGCCCGCTGAGCGCCGCCCTCCACTCCCCTGAGGGCGGCGCTCGGCCATGTCCGGGTGTTCTGCGCGTGCCCTAGTAATCGATGGTCGGGTACCAGTCACCTCTCCCCTGTGGGGTGAGGTCGAGGAGGTGCCAGACGGGCGCCAGCAGGTCGATGCCGCGCTCCTGGATGTCGTCGGCCATCCGCGGATGGGCGGAGTAGGTGTGCCGGACTGTGCCGCCGCCCGCACGGGTGAAGACGGAGACCGTGGAATCCTGCGCGCCGGCCTTGTCCTCACTGCCCAGGTCGTACTTGAACGTGCTGTCACCACAGCTGAGCAGCCGCAGCCGGTGCCAGCCGCGATCGCGGGCGTACTGACGGAGGGTGGGCGGGTCGGCGGCCGCGGCGATGACGAAGTCCGCGGTGCGGGCCACATGGTGGGCGATGCCGTTGTAGCCGTCGATCCACAGCGTGCACATCGGGCAGGCGCTGGTCTGGAGTTTGCCGTACATGAAGTGATAGACGATCAGCGGCCGTTCGGGGCCGGAGAACAGCTCGCTCAACGCGACCTCGCGAACCGGGGTGTCCCCCGCGTGGAGGTCGCCAGGCCCCTCCAGGAAGACGTAGTCGTCGACGGCCGGCCCCTGCGGGAGCGCCCGCCGCAGCGCCGCGACCTCCTCCCGGTGCCGCATCAGCCGGATCTCGGCCAGCCGCAGCTCCTCGCGGGCACCGACATACTCCTCGGACTCCCCGACCAGCCTCGTCTGCCGCGCCATCGCGTCCTCCTGGGGTAGGCATCCCCCCGTGGCGGTCCTCCGAGTCTAGGACGGCGGCATCGATCACTCCCACCGTGAGGCACGGACGGAACTTCGGGAAGCACGTTTCCCGGAAATACGTTTCCCGCAACGGTGGTCCGGTGGAGCGGGGACAAGTTCCGAGGGTGGTCATCCGTCACGCTGTCCTCGTCCACAGGGCGAACGCCGCCTGACCCGCGCCGCCGGCGTCTGTCCCGGGTCGTCAGGGCCGGATCGGTGGCGCACTCATCGCTGCCGTCAGGAACGTGATCGCCCATCGCCTGGCCGCCTCGCCCTCTGCCGGGGACACGCAGCCAGGGGAGGGCTGCTGGTGGACCTGGAGGCGGTCGACGGCCGTCACGGCAAAGATCCCCCGCATCCGGAACCACAGCTCCTCCGGGGAAAGGCCGGGCAGTACGCGCGCGAAGGCCGCGAAGTAGCGCTCACGGACCGAGTCCTCGGCCGGACCGGTCCAGCTGCGTGCCTCCTCGGCCGGGTCGCTGAGGATCGTCACCATCAGCCGGGACGTCCGGGCGCCGCCCTCGTCGCCGGCCGGCATCTCGTCGAACAGCGGCCCCGCGAATGCCTCCACCAGTTCGCTGACCGGTGGGTCGGGGGTCCGGGCGAGCAGTTTGTCGAGCCCGGCGCACTGGGCAGCGGTGATGGGCTCGACCACGCGACGGGCGACCGCGGCCATCAGCTCCGCCTTCGAGCCGAAGTGGTAGCCGACGGCGGCCAGGTTCGCTCCGGCGAGTTTGGTGATCGCGCGGACCGAGGTGCCGCGGTATCCGTGCTCGGCGAAGAGGTGCTCGGCCGCGTCGAGGATCTGGGTGCGGGTGTCTGGGGTCGCCACACAAGGGACTATACATATGTTTGAATGAAACGAACGTATGAATCAAACGGACGTATGAAAGAGGACTGCCATGAAGCTGCTCGTGTACGGCGCCGGGGTTTGCGGCAGCCTGTTCGCCGCCCGCATGGACGAGGCCGGCCACGACGTCTCGCTCCTCGCCCGGGGCGAGCGCCTGACCGCCCTGCGCCGGCAGGGAGTGCGGCTCGCCGAGGAAGACGGCCCTGTCAGGCGGGTGCCGGTACCGGTGACAGAGCACCCGGACGGCGGGTACGACCTGATCACCGTCTTCGTCCGCACCCACCAGGTCGATGCAGTGCTGGAATCACTCGCCGGTGTCCAAGGTGACGGGCTGTTCCTGCTCAACTGGGCAGCCGGCCCGGAGACGCTGGGTGCGGTGATCGGCCACGAGCGGGTGCTGCTCGGCTTCCCCGCGACCGGCGGCACGATGGACGGCGACGTGGTCCGCTACCGCAAGACCAATTTCATCACCCGCCGGGTCGCGATGCCGATCGGCGAGCCCGACGGCCGTACCACCCCGCGACTGGAACGGATCGTGGAGACGTTCCGTACCGCCGGGATCAACGCCAAGGCCGAGCCGCAGATGGATGCCTGGCTCAGGACGCACGCCGCGTTCGAGGTGCCGCTCGGTCAGGCGGTACACGCGGCGGGCGGGCCTGTAGCGCTGGCCGACGCCCCGGACGCGGTACGCGGCATGCTCCACCTCATGCGGCAGAACCTCGCCGCGATGGAGACGCCGCCGGTACCTCGCGCGTTCGCCGCGTTGCGGGCTCTACCGCAAGGGCTCCTCGTGGCCGTGCTCCGGCGCTTCCTGAAGAGCCCGACGGCCGTGCACAGCGGACTCAACGACCGCTCGCCTGCCACGGCGGCCGAACTCGAGCGGCTGGCCGAACAGCTCCGTGCCCCCGCGGGAGCCCGCCAGGCGACCCAGGACGGCGAAAACCTCACCACGCACACCGCCGCCGGTCCCACAGTCCTCGGCCCCACCTCCGCCGGCTCCACGGACGGCAACCGCTGACCTCATGACCGTTTCAGTAGCAATGGAGCGTCCGGCCTTCGGAGTTGGCGTGGCCTTCTCCCCCCATCGCGAACTCGCACCACACCACCTTCCCCGGCTCCCGCTCCCCCACCCCCCACTTGTCCGCGAGCAGGGTGACGATCAGCAGGCCCCGGCCGTGTTCCGACTCCGGTGACAGGTCGCCATAGCGGAGTTCACCCGGGCCGCTGTCGTGGACCTCGGCGCGGAGGACTCCGTCGGGGTGCAGGGTCAGCCGGAGGCGGAAGCCGCGGCCCGGGGGTACGCCGTGGAGCACGGCGTTGGTGGTCAGTTCGCTCACGCAGAGCAGTACGTCGTCCGCACGCGGGCCGACCTCCCAGTCGGCCAGGGCCGTGCGCGTGAAGTCGCGTGCCAGGCCGACTGATCTGCGGTCCCGGCGGTAGAACGCCTCGCGGGTGTGGGGGTGTTGGAATTCCGGGTTCATGAGGCGATTGTCACCGTGAGTGACTAACATGGATCAGTGAGTGAGGTCGTAGTTCTGACTTCTACGAGTCCACTACGAGCGGTTCGGGCGCGCACGGGGGAAAGGGACACGCATGCACGTGGCGAGGAAGCCCAAGAAGGTCGGTTCGTGGCACGCGGTCGGAGCGCTCGTCGCCCACTACCGGAAACAGGCCCGGCTCACGCAGGAGCAGTTCGCCGAGCTCGCGAACCTGCACGTCGACACGGTGGGCTCTGTCGAGCAGGGGCGGCTTGCCCTTCAGCCGGACCGGGCCGAGCAGTTCGACGAACTGCTGGGAACGGGCGGGGCGTTGGCCGTGCTGGTGGCGAAGATGCCGGTGCGGGAGCGGATCGTTCAGTTCGCGCAGGGGCTGGTCGACCATGAGCAGGAGGCGGTGGGCGTTCTCTCGTACGAGAGCCAGGTCGTACCCGGGCTACTGCAGACCAGGGACTACTGCCGTACCGTCTTCGGCTACCGCTATCCGGCGATCGGCAGCGAGACCGCCGAGCAGTGGGTGAACGCCCGTATGGAACGGCAGTTGATCTGGCAGCGAGACCGGCCACCTGTCGGCCACTTCATCCTGGAGGAGAGCATTCTCCGGCGGGAAGTCGGAGGCCGTGGGGTGATGCGCGAGCAGATCCGGCAGATCCTTGAGTACACCGAGCCTGTTCACATGGGCCTGCAGATCATGCCCATGGACCGGACGCCGCATGCTGGTCTCGCCGGCCCCATGTTGTTGCTGGAAACCCCTGAGTACGAGCGGCTCGTGTACCTGGAGGCACACCGCGCCAGCATCCTCGTCGAGGATCCCGACGAGGTCAGCGACTATCACCACAAGTATGGAATGCTGCGGTCACAAGCCCTCTCTCCCTATGAGAGCGTGCGCCTCCTGAACGGACTGCTAGGAGAGTGATGAAACCCGCAGCAGCGCTTGCCTGGTTCAAGTCCAGCTACAGCAGCGACGAGGGCGGCAACTGCGTAGAGGTAGCCGCCCGCCCCGCCGCCGTCCACATCCGTGACTCCAAGAACCCCGGCGGCGGACACCTCACCGTCTCCCCCACCACCTGGACCGCCTTCCTCGGGCATACGGCGAAGTGACCGTCGCCTGACTAAGCCTCGCTCGGTCGGATCTCGGGGCGTGCCGTCGTCCTTCTGCCCGGTACCGGCAGCAGCCACCACGCCGACGCCACCGACAGGACCGCGCCCACCGCGATGGCCGCCAGGCGGGTCGGCAGCACGGATTCCGCGTTCTGGCCGAAGTAGCCGAGGAGCAGGGAGAGGGCCGTGGTCATGCCGGCTGCCCAGTACGCGTAGTTGAGGGGGCGCAGCCACAGGGCGACGGCCAGGACGGCGAACATCAGGGCCACGGAGGTGCGGCCCGTCACCCCCGCCTGCGCCACCGCCGTCGCCAGGAGTGTGCCCACGCACGCCCCGGCCAGGCGCTCAACCCCCTTGCGCAGGACGTCGGTCCGGCCCCGGTTTCCGCTCGCGGCGACGTACGCGGTCAGGACGGCCCACGGCCAGTGGTTGTCGAAGAGGAAACGGCCCAGCACGAAGGCGGTTGCGATGGCCGCCGCCATCTGCAGGGCCATGCGGGTGCTGGGGCGCGGGTGGAGGCGGGAGCGGCGTGGGGGCGGGTCGGGGGTCGGGGCCGCGCGCCAGGGGCCGTAGCGGTCGCCCAGGGCCTGCACCAGCCACACCGAGCAGCAGGCCATGAACCCGATCAGCGCGGACCAGCCCCAGGTCACCAGCCCGCTCTGCGCCTCGGCCGGCAGTGCGGGGCCGGGGACCACCAGCAGGGCCACCAGGGGGAGGGCCAGCAGCGTGCCCGCCTTGGTGGCGGCCGGGCCGAAGCGGCGGATCCAGATGGCCAGGGCCATCCCGGCCGTGAAGACGGCCGCGCCCGCCGCGTAGTGGGAGGCGAGCAGGCGTCCGACGAAGATCGAGGCGGCGGCGGTCAGGGGCAGCAGCACCAGCGCGGTCAGCCGTCGGCGGGTGTCGGCGGTGCGCTGGGTGTTGGCGAGGGTCAGGGTGAGGGCGACCGCGAGGACCAGCACGTCGGTGTGCAGCCCGGCGGCCCCCTCCAGCACCAGCGCGGCTCCCCAGGAGAGCAGTACGGCGGTCATCGTCAGCCCGGCTTCGTACGCGTTGCGTATGAGTTTGGCGGTCACATGGCTGAGGATACGGGCAATCGAGCAGTAGGTAGTAAGTAGTCGCGTACGATCCGGCTTATGGAACACCTCGCCGAAGCCGCCCGTGTCCGTCGTGCCGTCCTCCGGTTCAACCGTCGGCTGCGGCAGGAGCGCGGGGACGGGAGCCTCAGTGCCAATCAGCTGACGGTGCTCGGCCATCTGTACCGGCACGGTCCGTCCACGCCCGGCGAGGTCGCGGCGGCCGAACGGCAGCGGCCTCAGTCGCTGACCCGGGTCTTCGCGGAGCTGGAGGCGGAGGAACTGGTCGCACGGGCGCCGGACCCGTCCGACCGGCGGCAGTCCGTGCTGAGCCTGACCGGGGCGGGGCGGCACGCGCTGGAGGCCGACATGGCCCAGCGGGACGCCTGGCTGGCCGAGGCGTTCGGGACATTGAGCGAGACCGAACGCGGCGTGCTGCTGCTCGCGGCCGCCGTGATGGAGCGGCTGGGGGACGCGCAGTAGGTCAGAAACCGCCGCCGAAGTCCCCGCTGTCCCCTCCCCCGCCGCCGAAGTCGCCGCCCCCGCCGAAGTCCCCGAAGTCCCCGGGGTCGAAGTCCGCGCCCGACACATCGCCGCCCTGGTAGCCGCCGGCGCCGAAGTCGCCGTACCCGGTGCCGTAGTCGGCCGCGTAGGCGGGTGCGGACATCCAGCCGCCCAGGGCGGTGCCGAGGAGGAGGCCGGGGAGGATGCCGCCGCCGAAGTAGCCGCCGGCCCAGGGGCCGTAGGCCGGGCCCGCGTCCCAGTAAGGGCGGCGGCCCTGGTCGGTGTCGACCTCGCGGACCACCGGGTCGCGGCCGTCGGCCAGACGGGTGGCGTCGGCCGCGCAGACCGGGACCTCGCGGGGCGCGCCGCCGGGCGGGGTCCAGGTGGCGTCCGTGACCGAGGGGCCGTGCCGGGGGTCGAAGAAGCAGGGCGGGCGGCGCTCCGGGAGCGGGCGGCGCTCGCGGCGGGCGGCCAGCTGGGCGAGCGAGAAGCGGCCGTCCTCCAGCGCCTGGGTGACCGCGCGGACGTCCTCCGGTCTGCGGGCGCCGGCCATCGCGGACTTCGCCTGGTCGTAGGCGTTCAGCGCGCGCTCGTAGTCGGCGCGCATCGCGTCGTCGGCGCCCGGCTCGGCCGGGTGGAATTCGAGGCGGTCCAGTTCCTCGCCGAACGCGGTGATGTCCTCGTCCACGACCACCCGGAGCCGGTCGAGGGCGGCCCGCTGCTCCTCCTCGTGGCGGCGGCGGCCCCGGCGGACCAGGGCGTACGCGCCCGCCCCGCCCGCCACCACCACGGCTCCGATCGCGATCAGCGCCGTACTGGAGACGCCCGAGCCGCCCGTGCTGCCGCCGCCCCAGGCCGAGGGGGCCTTGCCGCCCATGTTGGTCAGGGCTCGGTCGGTGAAGTCGGTCAGCTGGGCCTTGGCGCTCTCGCCCTGGACGCTGGTGACCAGGTTCTGCACGGCCGTCCGGGAGAGCACCGACGAGTCGGCGCGGGCGTCGAAGCGGTCGCCGAGCCGGATCGCGTACAGGCCGGTGATGCCGGTGGCGGTGCGCAGGTCCGTGAAGAGGTTCTGGGTGGGGTAGTCGGAGGGCAGGACGGCGATGAACAAGGGTTTGTTCGCGTCCTTGATCTGCCGGGCCAGGGTGTCGGCGTCGGCCGTGGAGAGCTGGGCGGCGGCCGCCGGGTCGACGTACACCGGGTTCTTGCGGAGGGCGTCCGCGATCGCCGAGACGCCGGTGACCGCGGCCGCCCGCGGGGTGAGCGCGGTCAGGGCGACCAGCGCCAGGGCACACGCCAGGAGCAGCAGCCCCGGGAGGCTTCGGGTGGTCCGTCGCACCGCCTTCATGCTTCGAAACTACCCCGAAGCCTCCCGAAGAGCGCTGTCCCTCTACGCTGCCCGGTACGCCTCCGTCAGCTTCTCCACCGCCGCCGCGTACCTGCCGGTGAGCAGCAGGTGGTCCGCGTCGGCGAAGGGCTTGGAGACGGCGGCCGTGATCGACTGCCCGATCTTCGCCTGGACCAGCAGCCGCGCCTTGTCGACCAGCTTCCGGCCGGCCGCGTCGGCGCCTGCCCGTTCGGCCGCCTTCGCGGCCGCGCCGAGCGACTTCAGGGTGGCCTCGCCGCCCTTGGGAGCCCTGGTCAAGGTGGTCAGACCCCAGCCGTAGGGGTACTGCGGGTCGTACGACGCGTCGCCCACGTTGATCGGCAGCTGTGCCTCGGACTTCGGCCAGGTGACCGGGAGCTGCCCGGTGAAGGCCTTCTTCCCGTAGAGCACGTCGGCCACGCCGTCGCCCTCGGTGCCCGGCAGCCAGGACGCCACCAGGGAGTCGATCTCGCCGAGCCGGTCACCGACCAGCTGCGGGCGTCCGGAGACGATCAGCACCGCGCACTTCATGGCCGCGCACACCTTGTCCACGGCGGCCTGGTCGGCGGGGGTCAGCGTGAGGTCGTTGCCGTTGCCGACGTCTCCGACGCCCTCGGCGTAGGGGGTCTCGCCGACCACGACCACACCCACGTCGTAGCCGCTCGTCGGCGCCGAGGCGTCCTTGGAGTAGGTGACGTCTCCCCCGGCGTTCTTCATGCCCTGGAGGATGGTGGTGCCCGTGGTGTGGGTGCCGGAGGCGCCCTGCCAGGTGAGGGTCCAGCCGCCGGTCTGGTTGCCGAGGTCGTCGGCGTTGGACCCGGCGACGTACACCTTCTCCGACTTCTTCAGGGGCAGGAGACCGTCCGAGTTCTTCAGCAGCACCTGCGACTCGGCGGCCGCCTGCCGGGCCACCGCCCGGTGCGCGGTGGAGCCGATCTTCGAGGCGCCGGACGTGTCCGCGTACGGGTGCTCGAAGAGCCCCAGCTTGAACTTCTGGGTGAGGATGCGGGAGACCGCGTCGTCGATGCGCTGCTCGGTGACGCTGCCCGCCTTGACCTGGTCGGTCAGGCTCGTCGTGAAGTCCTTGTAACCGTACGGGACCATCATCATGTCGACGCCCGCGTTGACGGCCGTGCGCACGTGGGAGGCGTAGTCGCCGGGGAGCTGGTCCATGGCGTTCCAGTCGCTGATCACGAAGCCCTGGAAGCCCATCTGCCCCTTGAGCACCCCGTTGATCATGTCGGCGCGGGCGTGCATCTTCACCGGGCCCTGGCCGTCGCCGACGATGTCCAGCGAGGAGTACGACGGCATGACCGTGCCGATGCCCCGGTCCACGGCCGTCTGGAACGGCGCCAGGTGGATGGCCTCCAGCTGCTGCCGGGTGACCGTGGTGACGCCCTGGTCGACGGTGTACGTGCCGGTCGTGGACGAGCCGTAGGCGGTGCCGCCGTCGCCGACGAAGTGCTTGGCGGTGGCCAGGACCTTGTCGTCGTCCTTCAGGTCGCGGCCGTCGGCACGCCCCTGGAGGCCCTGGATGATGGTCTCCATGGACTTCACCAGGGCCGGGTCCTCGCCGAAGGACTCGTAGGAGCGGCCCCAGCGTTCGTCACGGCTGACGCAGAGGCAGGGGGCGAAGTCCCAGGGGATGCCGGTGGCGCGGACCTCGGAGGCGGTCACCGCGCCGGTCTTCTCGGCGAGCCGGGGGTCGCGGGTGGCGCCGATGCCGATGTTGTGCGGCATGATCGTGGCGCCGGCCAGGTTGTTGTGGCCGTGCACCGCGTCGACGCCGTAGATCAGCGGGATCTGGAGCCGGGTCGCCTGCGCCCGGAGCTGGAAGGAGTCGATCATCTGCGCCCAGGCCGCGGCCGTGTTGGGCGTGGGGGTCGAGCCGCCGCCGGAGAGCAGCGAGCCGAGGTCGTAGGCGGTGACGTCACCGCCGGTCCCCACCGCACCGCGCTCGGCCTGGGTCATCTGGCCGACCTTCTCCGCCAGGGACATCCGGGAGAGGAGGTCGGCGACCCGCTTCTTCACGGGCAACTTGCTGTCCAGGTACGGCAGTCCGTGGGCGTCGATGACGACCTGCGGGGTCTCTGCGGGGGCCTTGGCGCCGGTGACCGTGAGCTTCAGCGGGATGGTCTCCGCCGATTCGGCCGAACGGTCCTTCAGCGTCGGCACTTTGATGGTCTGCGTGGCCCCGGAGGCCGTACCCGCGGGGAAGGTGAGGGTGCCGGAGACCGCCTGGTAGTCCTTGCCTGCGTCGGCGGTCCCGCCCGTCGTCTCGTAGGCGACGGTGACCGGGTCGTCGATCGGGGCGGAGCCGGTGGTCGCGACGGTGACCTTCACGGTCGCCGTGCCGCCCTCCTTGACCGGGTAGACGGCCGCGTCGGTGGTGACGGAGGCCCGCAGTGCCTGGTCGGCCTTGCCGTACAGCTCCACGTCGTCCATGGCGAACTGGCCCTTGACCCCGACGGGGAGGGTGACCGCGTAGCCCCACATCTGGGTGAGACCGAGGACGTGGTCGATGCCGCCGACGGGCTGGTAGTCGGTCCGGTAGACGAAGTCCGAGAACGGGATCTCTATCTGCTTCCAGCCGGTGAAGTCGTCGGTGAAGGACGTCGTCCAGAGCTCCGAGGCCTCGCCGTTGGCGCCGCCGTCCTTGATCTCGAAGGGGATCTTCTTGCCGTTGTCCTGGCCGTCCCACCAGAAGCGGATGCCCTTGTGGGCGGACCAGTCGTGGGCGGGCTCGGTGGCGGCGAAGTCGTGGGTGAAGCCGCCGTAGCCGCTGATGTCGTACGTCCCCGAGAGGACCTTGGCGCCCTCGGGGGCGTCGGCGCGGTCGGCGAACTGGAGGGCGGGCGGGTCGTTGCTGTCGCTTCCCCAGGTGAAGATGCCCTCGGCGGGCTGGGAGGCGAAGGGGACCTCGCCCTCGAAGTGGTCGACGGGAGTGGGGGCCGGGTCGTCGGCGGCGCTGGCTGCCGACAGGGGGATCAGGGCGGCGAGTAGGGCGGTGGAGACGAGCAGGGCGGCTCTTGGCATGGACCTTCCCTCGACTCTCTGGTTCACTCGGGGCTCTCACAGTTCACTCATGGCTTAGATCACGTCGTGAGTTAACTAACGGCTCGCACACCCGTCAAGACGTCCCGTCAGGAAGGGCGATGTGCCCATGAGAAGCACCCCCCACGTGCCGACGAGAAGAACACCCCGCAGCCTCCGGCTCCTCCTGGCCGGTCTGCTCACGGCGGCCGGCTTCAGCGCCGTCGTGGCGCCGGCGCACGCGGCCGGCGAGCAGGTCACCGCGTACCTCACCACCACCGACGACTCCGCCGGACGCCATGTCACCCGCGGGCTCCAGGCGCAGACGCCGTTCGCCTTCTCCTCCGGGACCGGCGGCAGCGGCACGAACATCACCGTCGACGAGAACACCCGCTACCAGACCTTCACCGGCGGCGGCGCGTCCTTCACGGACACCGCGGCCTGGCTGATGAACAGCAGCGGGGCGCTGTCCCAGGCCACCCGGGACGCCACCATGCAGAAGCTGTTCTCGCCGACGAACGGGATCGGGCTGTCGTTCCTGCGCAATCCGATGGGCGCCTCGGACCTGGCGCGGTACGGGTACACGTACGACGACATACCCGCCGGGCAGACCGACCCGAACCTCAACAGCTTCTCCATCTCGCACGACCTCGCGGACGTCGTCCCGCTCACCAAGCAGGCGCTCCAGCTGAACCCCTCTCTGACTGTCATGGCCTCGCCATGGACGGCGCCGGCCTGGATGAAGGACAGCGGCTCGCTGAACGGGGGCTGGCTCAAGTCGGAGGACTACGCCGCCTACGCCGCGTACTTCGTGAAGTACCTCCAGGCGTACCAGGCGCAGGGCGTCAACGTCTCCTACGTCACCCCGCAGAACGAGCCCACCTGTTGTTCCGGCTACCCGTCGATGAGCTGGAACGCGTCCGGACTGCAGTACTTCCTCAAGAACGACCTGCTGCCGCAGCTCCAGTCGGCCGGCCTGTCCACCAAGGTCCTCGCGCACGACTGGAACTGGGACGTGTACGACTCCTACGCGGCCGCGCTCGTCAACGACGCGACGATCCGCAACCACCCCAACTTCGGCGGGATCGCCTGGCACGGCTACGGCGGTGACGTCGCCGAGCAGACCACCGTGCACAACCAGTACCCCACCCTGGACGCCTTCGGCACCGAGCACTCCGGCGGCACCTGGGTCACCAACCAGCAGAAGGAGGACATGTCCAACATCATCGACTACACCCGCAACTGGGCGAAGTCGG
The DNA here is from genome assembly GCF_019091475.1 of Streptomyces sp. GbtcB6. Taxonomy (NCBI): domain Bacteria; kingdom Bacillati; phylum Actinomycetota; class Actinomycetes; order Kitasatosporales; family Streptomycetaceae; genus Streptomyces; species Streptomyces sp. GbtcB6. Next base: position 151,517 of record NZ_JAGXJL010000007.1, read on the forward strand.
TGACCAAGTGGTCGCTGGCCGTGGACCAGAACATGGGCCCGCACAACGGCGGCTGCGGCACCTGCACCGGCCTGATCACCGTCCACAACGGGGACGGCGCCAGCGGGACGGTCGACTACACCGTCGAGTACTACGACATGGGCCACCTGACCAAGTTCGTCCGGCCGGGCGCGCAGCGGATCGCCTCCACCGCGTCCACCGCCGTACCGAACGTGGCCTGGCGCAACCCGGACGGCTCGAAGGCGCTGATCGCCTACAACGACTCGTCGAGCGCGCAGTCGGTGACCATCAACTGGGGCTCGCAGCACGCCACTTACTCGCTCCCCGGCAAGACCTCGGCGACCTTCACCTGGTCCGGCACCCAGTCGGGCGGCTCCAGCCAGACCGGCGCGTTCGTGGGGCTCGCGAGCAAGTGCCTGGACGTGGCGGGCGGTTCGACCACCAACGGCACGGCCGTCCAGCTCTACGACTGCAACGGCTCCACCGCCCAGCAGTGGACCGTGCAGTCCGACGGCACGGTCCGCTCGCTCGGCAAGTGCCTCGACGTGACGTCGGCCTCGACGGCGGACGGGGCCAAGGTGCAGTTGTACGACTGCAACGGAACCGGTGCGCAACAGTGGTCGTACAACGCGTCCACCGGTGATGTGGTGAACACGGCGGCGAACAAGTGCCTGGACGTCACCGGCAACTCGTCGGCGAACGGGACCCGGGCGCAGATCTGGTCCTGCACGGGGGCCGCCAACCAGAAGTGGCACCTGCAGTAGGAGCGCCATGAGACGTACTACGGGGGCGGCGGCCGTGCTGGGCACGGCCGCCGGTGCGTTGCTGTTGAGCGGGTGCGCGGCGGTCGACCTGCCGCTGGCCGGGGTGCGGGCGGGCGCGGACGGGACACCGTACGCGCTGATCCGGCCGTGCGGAGACGATCGCTACCAGGGGCTCTCGCTCGACGGCTGGGCCAGCGCGGCACAGGACGGCCCGGCCACCACCGGCTGGGACGTGAAGGGCGAGCGGTCCGGGGACGCCGGGTTCCCGCTGTTCTCGCCGCCCGAGCGGTGGCGGGCCCGGCATCGCGGGGCGCAGAAGCTGCTGCCGGGGCACCACTACACGCTGTCCTTCGGGCACTACATCACCGGCGACTCCTACAACGGGATCGCTGACTTCTCCGCCGAGGACGTCGAGAAGCTGAGGCCCGGCCAGGTCTGGGCCGACGGCCGGGTGATGAGCCTCGGCGAGTTCGAGAAGCTCGCCGAGGACTCCTGCTGAACCGGGGGCCTACTCCGCCGGTTCGACACCGGCGCGCAGCAGGCCGTACGTGTACGCGTCCTCCAGCGCCTGCCAGGACGCGGCGATGACGTTCTCCGCGACGCCGACCGTCGACCATTCGGCGCTGCCGTCGGAGGTGGAGATCAGCACGCGGGTCGTGGACTCGGTGCCGTGCTTGCCCTCCAGGATGCGGACCTTGTAGTCGACCAGGTCCAGCTTGGCGAGCTGCGGGTAGATCTTTTCGAGGCCCACGCGCAGGGCCCGGTCGAGGGCGTTGACCGGGCCGTTGCCCTCGGCCGTGGCGACGATGCGCTCGCTCTTGGCCCAGAGCTTGACCGTGGCCTCGTTGGCGTGGGTGCCGTCGGGGCGGTCCTCGACGATGGCCCGCCAGGACTCGACGCGGAAGTACGAGCGCGGCCCGCCCTCGACCTCGGCGCGCAGCAGCAGCTCGAAGGAGGCGTCGGCGGCCTCGTAGGTGTAGCCCTGGAGCTCACGCTCCTTGACCCGCTCGACGACGCGGCCGACCAGTTCGCGGTCGTCGCCGAGGTCGACGCCGAGCTCCTTGCCCTTGAGCTCCACCGAGGCGCGGCCGGCCATGTCGGAGACCAGCATGCGCATGGTGTTGCCGACGAGGGCGGGGTCGGTGTGCTGGTAGAGGTCGGGGTCGACCTTGATGGCGGAGGCGTGCAGGCCGGCCTTGTGCGCGAAGGCCGAGACACCCACATAGGGCTGGTGGGTGGAGGGCGTGAGGTTGACGACCTCGGCGATGGCGTGCGAGATGCGGGTCATCTCGCGGAGCCGGCCCTCCGGCAGCACCTTCTTGCCGTACTTCAGCTCCAGGGCGGCGACCACCGGGAACAGGTTGGCGTTGCCGACCCGCTCGCCGTAGCCGTTCGCCGTGCACTGGACGTGGGTGGCGCCGGCGTCCACGGCGGCCAGGGTGTTGGCGACGGCGCAGCCGGTGTCGTCCTGGGTGTGGATGCCGAGCCGGGCGCCGGTGTCCGCGAGGACGGTGGAGACGACGGCGTTGACCTGGGCGGGGAGCATGCCGCCGTTGGTGTCGCAGAGGACCACCACGTCGGCGCCGGCCTCGGCGGCGGTCCGTACGACGGCCTTGGCGTACTCGGGGTTGGCGCGGTAGCCGTCGAAGAAGTGCTCGCAGTCGACGAAGACCCGGCGGCCCTGGTCCTTCAGGAAGGACACCGTGTCGCGGACCATCTCCAGGTTCTCGTCGAGGGTGGTGCGCAGCGCCAGCTCGACATGCCGGTCGTGGGACTTGGCGACCAGTGTGATCACCGGGGCACCGGACTCCAGCAACGCCCTGACCTGGGGGTCCTCCGCCGCCTTGGCGTTCGCCCGGCGGGTGGCGCCGAAGGCGACCAGCTGGGCGTGCTTGAAGTCGATCTCCTGCTGGGCGCGGGCGAAGAACTCGGTGTCCCGGGGGTTGGCGCCCGGCCAGCCGCCCTCGATGAAGCCCACGCCGAAGTCGTCCAGGTGCCGTGCGATGGCCAGCTTGTCCGCGACGGTGAGGTTGATGCCCTCACGCTGCGCGCCGTCGCGCAGCGTGGTGTCGAAGACGTGGAACGAGTCGTCCAGCTCGTGGGTTTCCGTCTCGGTCATGGTCCCTAGGCTCCTGATGTCTTTTCTCGGTCGTACCGGAATGACCGGCTCCACCGTCCCTCAATGGTCCCTCGCGCCTCGCCGTCCGGCTGTAGGTGGGCCGGAAAACGAAAAAACCCCTCGCGGGTGCGAGAGGTCTGCGCGCGGGTCGAGGACGACGATGGCCACCCGTACCTGGTCGTACGTGGTGGTCACTGCGGACCGGCGCGCCTGCTGCCAATAATCGTGGCGAACGAGAGCACGGAGGCAGTCTGGCACAGCCCCGCCCCCGGCTCACTAACTGTCTCAGGATGCGGTCGTCACGGACGGTGACATGCACCACAGGCGACACGGTCCGCTCCCCCAGATGCCTTACGAACGCAGGCCCCGGCCCTGTGCCGAGGGGGGTCACGCGTCCGCGAGGAGATCCGCTTCCAGGAACTCGCGCACATGGCCGAGAACCTGCGCCCGGTCCGTGCCGCGCAGCCCGATGGCCACATGGATGGAGAAGCCGTCGAGCAGGGCGCGCAGGCGGGCGGCGCACCGGTCGGGGTCGACGGGCCGGAACTCGCCGCGCGAGATGCCCTCCGCGAGCAGCGCCACCAGGTCGCGGTGCCAGGCGCCCTCGATGGCGGCCTGCCGGTCGCGGGCCGCCTCGTCGGCGTTCTGCGAGCGGTTCCAGACCTCCAGCCAGAGCGTCCAGTGCGGGTCCCGGTGCCCGTCGGGGACGTACAGGTCGACGTAGGCGTCGAGGCGCTCGCGGGCGGTGCCGCGCCGGGTGAGCAGCCGGCCGCGCTCGGCACCCAGCCGGCCCTCGCTCCACTCCAGGGCCTGGAGCAGCAGTTCGTCCTTGGAGTGGAAGTAGTAGAGGAGGTGGCCGCTGCTCATCCCGACCTCGCGGCCGAGCGCGGCCATGGTGAGCTTCTCCAGGCCCCGTTCGGCGATCATCGTCATGGCGGCGGCGAGCACCTCCTCGCGGGGCGGGGCCTGTCTGCGCCCACCGGCCATCTTCGGCTCCTCGAACTACGACTGGATCTTCGGCTGCTGCTGCGTGATGCAGTGGATACCCCCACCGCCCGCGAAGATCGTACGGGCGTCCACCAGCGTGACCGTCCGCTCGGGGAAGAGACGGCGGAAGATCCCGGCGGCGATCTCGTCGCGCGGGTCGTCGAAGCCGCACAGCACGACCCCGCCGTTGCACAGGTAGTGGTTGATGTAGGAGTAGTCGGCCCAGTGGCCGTTCGCCTCCAGGACGGTCGGGGCCTGCACCTCGACGACCTCCAGCGTCCGGCCGCGCGCGTCCGTCTGCGACCGCAGCAGGCCGATGACCTCCTTGGTCACCTCGTGGTCGGGGTGCGCGGGGTCGGGCTGGGAGTGCGCCACCACGACTCCCGGGCGGGCGAAGGCGGCCACGATGTCGACGTGGCCGAGGGTGCCGAAGCCGTACGGGGGGTAGTCGCCGGTGAGGCCGCGGGGCAGCCATATCGCCTTGCGGGTGCCGAGCATCCCGTGGATCTCCGCCTCGACCTCTTCCCGCGTCCAGCCCGGGTTGCGCTCGGGGCCCAGCTGCACGGTCTCGGTCAGCAGGACGGTCCCCTCGCCGTCGACGTGGATCGCACCGCCCTCGTTCACCAGCTTCGAGGCGTACGTCCGCGCGCCCGCGAGGTCCGAGACATGTGCGGCGATCTTCGCGTCATGCTCCCAGCGGGCCCAGTGCTGGGCGCCCCAGCCGTTGAACGTCCAGTCCACGGCGGCCAGTTCGCGTCCGTCGGTGAGGAAGGTGGGGCCGATGTCGCGCATCCAGGCGTCGTCGAGGTCGCGCTCGACGGTGTCGACGCCCGGGCCGAGCAGCGCCTGCGCCTCGGCCGACTGGCCGGGGCCGCACACGACCGTCACCGGTTCGAAGCGGAGGACGGCGCGGGCCACCGACGCCCAGGCCATCCGGGCGGCGACGAGGTCGTCGGCGTCGTCGAAGGTGGGGTTGGGGCCCGGCCACGCCATCCAGGTGCGCTCGTGCGGGGTCCACTCGGCGGGCATCCGGAAGCCGTCGGAGGCAGCAGACATCGGTGCTCCTTACAGGAAGTACAGGCGGTTGAGGGAGACGGAGTCGGCGGGCTCCGAGCGCAGCGGCTCGCCGTCGAGGGTCACCAGGCCGGTGCGCCGGTCGACGTCGACCGCTCCGGTACGGGAGTTGAGCCGCAGGTCGGCCGGGCCGATGCCGCGGGTGCCGCGGACGGCGACCCGGCGGCGCCGGGTGGGCATGGTGTCGTGGCCCTGGTCGAGGGCGGCCTGTGCCACGAACGCGACGGAGATGTCGGCGGGGGTGGCGCCGTGCGCCCCGAACTGCGGTCCCAGGACGAGGGGTTCGCAGGTGTCGGTGGCCGCGCCCGGGTCACCGGTGACGCCGAACGCGGGGAAGCCGGACTTCAGCACCAGCTGCGGCTTGGCCCCGAAGTACTCCGGCGCCCACAGCACGATGTCGGCCAGCTTGCCCACCTCGATCGAGCCGACCTCGTGGGCGAGGCCGTGGGCGATCGCGGGGTTGATGGTCAGCTTGGCCATGTACCGCAGCACGCGCTCGTTGTCGTGGCCGTCGTCCGGGGCGCCGAGCTCGGCCTTCATCTTGCCGGCCATGGCGAAGGTACGGCGGACGGTCTCCCCCGCCCGGCCCATGCCCTGGGCGTCGGACGAGGTGATGCCGATCGCGCCCAGGTCGTGCAGCACGTCCTCGGCTCCCATGGTCCCGGCGCGGATGCGGTCGCGGGCCATGGCGGCGTCGCCGGGCAGGTCGGTCTTCAGGTCGTGGACGGAGACGATCATCCCGTAGTGCTCGGCGACCGCGTCCCGGCCGAACGGCAGGGTGGGGTTGGTGGAGGAGCCGATGACGTTGGGGACACCGGCCATCTTCAGGACGTTGGGCACGTGTCCGCCGCCGCAGCCCTCGATGTGGAAGGCGTGGATGGTGCGGCCCTCCAGCACCCGGAGGGTGTCCTCGACCGACAGGCACTCGTTCAGGCCGTCGCTGTGCAGGGCGACCTGGACGTCGTGCTCCTCGGCGACCCGCAGGGCCGTGTCCAGGGCGCGGGTGTGGGCGCCCATGTCCTCGTGCACCTTGAAGCCCGAGGCGCCCCCCTCGGCCAGCGCCTCGACCAGCGGAGCCGCGTGCGAGGACGAACCCCGCCCGAGGAAGCCGATGTTGACCGGCCAGGCGTCGAAGGCGTTGAACGCGTGCTTCAGCGCCCAGGGCGAGTTGACGCCCACGCCCCACACCGGCCCGAACTCCTGCCCGATGATCGTCGTCACGCCGGAGGCCAGCGAGGCCTCCATGATGCGCGGCGACAGCAGATGGACGTGCGTGTCCACGGCCCCGGCGGTGGCGATGAGCCCCTCGCCGGACACGATCGAGGTGCCGGTGCCGACCACGACGTCGACCCCGTCGAGGGTGTCGGGGTTCCCGGCCCGCCCGATCGAGCAGATCCGCCCCTCCCTGATGCCGATGGACACCTTCCGGATCCCGAGCACGGCGTCGATCACGACGACGTTGCTGATCACGACGTCACAGGTCTCGCGGACGGCGGCGGCCTTGAGGTGCAGCCCGTCCCTGGCCGTCTTCCCGAAACCGGCCAGGAACTCGTCGCCGTAGCGCTGGGAGTCGTCCTCGACGCGGATCACGAGCCCCGAGTCCCCGAGGCGGACGCGGTCGCCGGCCCGGGGGCCGTGGGTGGCCGCGTACTCGTACGGGGTGAGGCGGCGGGCCTCGGCGGGATGTCCTCCGGGACGGCTCATCGCTCGGCCTCCTCTGTCTGTCCTACGCCCAGGTATCCGCAGGCGGCGGCGCGGCGCAGGGCCTCCGCGCGGGCGCCGGGCGCGTCCAGCGGCCCGTCGACGAGCCCGGCGAAGCCGATGGCGACCCGGCCGCCGCCGATCGGCACGAGACCGACCTCGTGCGACTCCCCCGGCCCGAACCGCACGGACGACCCGGCGGGCACGGCGAGCCGCAGGCCGTAGGCCGCGGCGCGGTCGAAGTCGAGGCGCGGGTTGGCCTCGAAGAAGTGGAAGTGCGAGGTGACGGAGACGGGCACGGTCGCGGTGTTGGTGACGGTCAGCCGTACGACCGCCTCCGGGTCGGCGTGCTCGGGCCCCGGCAGCAGCGCACCGGGCGCGTCCTCGCCCAGTCCCCCGCCCCCGATCGGGTCGGTGACGACGGCGAGCCTGGACCCGTCGTCGAAGACGGCCTCGACGTGCACCTCGGTGACGACGTCGGCGACGCCGGGCAGCACGTCGGCGGGGCCGAGGACGGAGCGGGCCGCCTCGATCGCCTCGGCGAGCCGCCGGCCGTCCCGGGCGGCCTCGCACACGGTGTCCGCGATCAGCGCGGTGGCCTCCGGCACGTTGAGCCTGAGGCCCCGGGCGCGGCGGGCGCGGGCCAGCTCGGCGGCTCCGAAGAGCAGCAGCCGGTCACGTTCCGTGGGGGTCAGTCGCACGTTCAGGCACCTCCTTCACATCCTCGACTTAGAACACCACTCTAAATGTCGGATTACGAGAAGGGAACCATTGACATCGACTTGCGAGTCACCCACATTGAACGTCGCTCTAACCATCAGCCCGGATGTCTCAGGTGGCCGTCGAAGGAGACCAGCCATGCCGATAGAACAGCGCGGAGTCGACACCATCCCGGACGGGATGGGGGTACCTCCCGCGCTCGAACGCAGTTGAGAGCGTGGGGGAGCACCAGCGGGCCGAAGGACCTGGTCTCGATCCTGCTCGGCTCCAACCTCTGCCTCAGCGTGATCATCTTCGGCTGGCTGCCGCCGTCCTTCGGGCTCGGTTGGTGGGCGCCGGTGAGCGCGATCGTGGCGGGCACGCTGATCGGCACGGTGTTCACGGCCCCGCTGGCCCTGGTCTCCCTCCGTACCGCGACCAACCTGTCCACCTCCTCCGGCGCCCAGTTCGGGGTGCGCGGGCGGCTGGTCGGCTCGGTGGTGGGCCTGCTGCTCGCCCTCGGCCACACCGCGCTGACCGTGTGGATCGGCGGCGACGTGATGGTGGGCGTGCTGGGACGGCTGTTCGGGATGCCGGCGGACGGGGTGGCGTACGCCGTGGTCTACACGGTGCTCGCGGCGGCGACGGTGGCGGGCGCGGTGTACGGCTACCGTGTGCTGCTCGCCATGTCCAAGGTCCTCGCCGTCGGCATGACGGCCCTGCTGGTCCTCGGGATCTTCGCCTACGCCCCGCACTTCACCACCTCCGCGCTGCCGGAGGCGGGCGGCTACCTGCTGGGCGGCTTCTGGCCGACGTGGTGTCTGGCGGCGGTGGCTGCCGGGCTGTCCGGGCCGGTCGCCTTCATCACCCTGCTCGGCGACTACACCCGCTACATCTCCCCGGCCCGCCACACCTCCCGCCGGTCCTGCACGGAACCTGGCTGGGCCTGATCCTGGGCCTCCTGGTCCCGCAGCTCTTCGGCACGTTCACCGCGTACGCGGCGCGGGCGGCGGCGGACTACGCGGGCCCGCTGGTGTCCGCCTCCCCCGCCTGGTACCTGGTCCCGCTCCTGCTCTCCGCCTCGGCCGGCTCGGTGGGCAACGCGGGCCTCATGCTCTACTCCATGGGCCTCGACCTGGACGCGATCCTCCCCCGCGTGTCCCGCGCCCGCGCCACCTACACGGTCGCGATCGTCGCCACGGCCTGCGTCTTCGCCGGCCTCCCCCAAACGCTCGGCTTCGCTCGCGCCCGGGGGGACCCCCATCGCCTGGAACGCGCAGTCCGCGATGACGTCCTTCGTCCTCCTGCTCACCGCCATCGGCACCCCGTGGGCGGTCATCACCCTGATCGGCTTCGCCCGCTGCCGGGGCGTGTACGACGCGGACGCGTTGCAGGTCTTCAACCGCCGCTCGCGGGGCGGCATCTACTGGTACCGGGCCGGCTGGAACGTGCGGGCCACGGCGTCCTGGGCGCTCGGCGCGGGTGTAGGACTCCTGGCGGTGTCACTCCCGTCGTACGAGGGCCCGCTGCTGACGCTGACGGGCGGGGTGGACTGCAGCTTCCTGCTGTCAGGGCTGGTGGGCGGCGCGGTCTATCTGCTGCTGCAACTCCGGAGCAGCGACAACCCGGTCCAGGTTCACTCAGCCCGTCCGGCGCCTGAGGACGAAGGCCGCGCAGAACCACACTCCAGCCCATCCCGCATCCGAGAACAAAGGCCCACCAGAACCACACTCCAGCCCATCCCGCATCCGAGAACAAAGGCCCACCAGAACCACACTCCAGCCCATCCGGCGTTTGAGGACGAGGCCGTTCAGGCCGAAGGGGGGTCCGGGGGCGCAGCCCCCGACAAGGGCCGCCACCCCTACGGCACCGCCCCCGTCAGGAACCCAGGTGATCGTCGAGGAAGCCGACCAGCTGGTCGACGACCTTCCGGGTGGTCCAGGGCTCGGTCATCGAGGCGGGCATCCCTATGGCCCCGTCGCCGTGACCGGCGCCCGTGATGATGTAACGGGTGCTGTCGACGCCCTTGGCCAGGAGCGCGTTGTTCAGCGCCAGGGTCTCGCTGGGCGAGACAAGGCGGTCCTGGTCGCCGTGGTAGATGAGGAAGGCCGGGTCGCCGGCGTCCGCGTACGTGGCCGGGTCGGCGGCCTTGACCTCGTCCGTGTACTCGGCGACGGACTTCTTCGTGTCGGGACCGTAGACCCATTTGGCCGTCATGTTGCCGACGGCGAGGTTCTCCTGCTTGGTCTTGTCGTCGTAGTCCGCGCCGATCTTCGAGAGGTCGGCCGGCCCGAAGTCGTCGACGACGGCCTGGACCTCGCTGCTCTGGTCGAGGTTGTCACCGACGTCGAACTTCTTGATCCCGCCGGTGGTGCCGGCCATGGCGGCGAGGTAGCCGCCGGCCGAGTCGCCCCACACGGCGACCTGGTCGGGATCGATCCGGTACGCGGCGGCGTGGGCGCGCAAATAGCGGATCGCGGACTTCACGTCGGCGAGGCCGTCGGCGTAGGTGGCCCCGTCCGTGGTGGTGCGGTACGAGACGCTGGCGACCACGTAGCCGTGTTCGGCGATGTAGGTCCGCCGGTTCAGCCCCTGCTCCTTCGGGGCCGCCAGGAAGCCGCCGCCGGGGATGTAGACGACCAGGGGCTTCTCGCCGCCGGACTTCGGCACGGTGATGTCCAGCTTCAGCTCGGTCTTCTTCCCGTTCGCGCCGGGGGTCGAGTACACGATGTCGTCGTGCGTCTCCACCTCGGTCCCGCCGCACTCGATCTGTGCCCCCGTGGCCGTGATCACCTTGCTGTTGGTGGTGTCGGGCTTGGCCACGGTCGAGGCCACCGGAAGCTGGCCACCGGCGCCCGCACCGCCGGGCCCGCCGGAGGGGACGCCGGCGCGAGCTCCGGCTCCGGCGCCCGCGCCGCCCTGCGGTGCCGGGGTGGTGGGGCAGCTGCTCGGCTGGGCACTGGCCGCGCCCGACTCCGTGGTCTCACCGTCCGTGGAACAGGCGGTGAGAGCGAGTCCCAGGGCCGCCACTCCGACGAGTGTCCTGCCCAGCATGAACTTGGCCATGACGTTCCTCTTTCACATGTTCGGCATCGCGGCGGGCCCTGCCTGTCGGACCGGGCCCGGCGAGCAGCAGCGCCGGGCACGGGCGTTCCTCAGGGCCTCAGGGCCTCAGGAGTCGGCTCTCTCGCCCTCGGTGGCCGGCGGACCGGGCGCTTCCCGGCCGCCACCGAGCATGGCCGGGCCGTGCGAGGCGGGTGTTCGTGGATTGTTCGGGCAACGTAAGGACCGGCGGACCGGCCCGCACGAGGCGGGGCGCGGGGGCCGTGACCGCTAGGCTCGGTGCACATGCCCCAGGACAAAGGTCTCGTCCTGATCGTGGAGGACGAGGCGCACATCGCCGACCTGCAGCGGCTCTACCTGACCAGGGACGGCTTCGGCGTGCACGTGGAGAGCGACGGCCGCGCCGGACTGGCGGCGGTCCGGCGGCTCCGCCCGGTGGCCGTCGTGCTCGACCTCACCCTCCCCGGCCTCGACGGCGTGGAGTTCTGCCGTCTGCTGCGGGACGGCGGCGACTGGACGCCGGTGGTGATGGTCACCGCCCGGGACGAGGAAGCGGACCGGATCATCGGCCTGGAGCTCGGCGCGGACGACTACCTGACCAAGCCGTTCTCACCGCGGGAGCTCGTCGCCCGGATCAGGACGGTGCTGCGCCGGGCCGCCGGGCCGCCGGCCGAGCCGGTGCTGACGATGGGCGCGCTCACCCTCGATCCGGCCCGCCGGACCGTCCACCTCGACAGCCGGCCGGTCGACCTGACCACGACCGAGTTCAACCTGCTCGCCCATCTGATGCGCCGGCCCGGCCAGGTCTTCACCCGCGCGCAGCTGATGTCCCACGTCTGGGGGTACGCCGACTACCGCGACGGCCGGGTCGTCGACGTCTACGTCTCCCAGCTGCGCGGCAAGCTCGGTGACGCCGGCCCCATCCGCACCGTTCGCGGGGTCGGCTACAGCGCCGGCCCGGCGTGAGGAACCCGGCATGAACAAGGCGGTACGGCACCGGCTCAGGCCCCGGTGGCCGCTGCGCGGCTCGCTCGCCGGCGCCATCGTCCTGCTGGCGACACTGGTGGCGGCGCTCGCGGTCATGCTGACGGGGCTGGTGTCCGGGGAGACGGCCCATGCGAATGCCGAGGCCCAGGAGCGCGACCGGCTCGCCCGCCAGGCCACGGTCCTCAGCCGCGTCCCGGCGCCCCCCTCGCTCCTCCGCGAGGACGAGCAGCGGCTGGCCGGATCCAACGGCGTGCGGCTCGCCGTCGTCGCCCCGAACGGCAGGGTCGCCGGACCGGCCGCCCCGGCACTCACCGACGCCGACCGCGACCGGCTGCTGTCCGGCCGTCCCGTGTCCGCCACCGCCACCCTGGACGGCGGGAACTTCATGGTCGAAGCGCACCCGGCTCATGGGGGCGGCGCCGTCGTGCTCATCCAGCCGATGACCGACGTGGGGCGGGCCGCCTCCCGGATGCAAAGGAGCCTGCTGCTGCCGATGGGCACCGGACTGGTGGGCGCCGCACTGGCCGGGGCGTTCCTGGCCCGCCGCATCGCCCGGCCGCTGGCCTCGGCCGCGGCCGTCGCGCACCGGCTGGCCGCGGGCGAGCGCGGGCTGCACGGTCCGGCGGGCGGCCCCGTGGAGGCGGTCGAACTGGGCAGCTCGCTGACCGTGCTCGACCAGGCGCTGACCCGCAGCGAGAACCGCCAGCGGGAGTTCCTTCTGTCCGTCTCCCACGAGATCCGCACCCCCCTGACCGTCGTGAAGGGCTACGCGGAGGCCCTCGACGACGGCGTCGTGCCGGCCGGGGAACTGCCCGCCGTCGGACGCACCCTGCTGACCGAGACCCGGCGGCTCGACGGTTTCGTCAGCGACCTGCTGCGGCTCGCCCGCCTCGAAGCGGACGACTTCCACCTCGACATCCGGCGCACCGACCTGGGCGCCCTGGTCGAGGAGGCCGCGGAAACCTGGTCGCGGCTCTGCGCACGCCACCACGTCGACTTCCGCCTGGAGCGCCCGAACTCCCCGGTCCTCGCCGACACGGACGGGTTCCGCGTACGGCAGATCGCCGACGGACTGCTGGAGAACGCCCTGCGCGTCACCCCGGAAGGCAGCCCCCTCGTCCTGGCGCTGCGCGCCGAAGGCGGTCACGCCGTCATCCAGGTCCGCGACGGCGGCCCCGGCCTGTCCGACGACGACGCCGCGGTCGCGTTCGAGCGTGGCGTGCTCCGCGACCGCTACCGGGACATCCGCCCCGTCGGCAGCGGCCTCGGCCTGGCCATCGCCCATCGCCTCACCACCCGGCTGGGCGGCACCATCACCGCCGGCGGCCAGGGACCCGAGGGCGGCGCCTGCTTCACCGTCAGACTGCCGGGCAGCGCGGTGGGCTGACCAGGTCAGCCCGCCTCCAGCCCCGGCAGGAACCGGCTCGCCCCGAACGCGGGTTTCAGGTCGGTGAACCACGTCGCCCCCTCGTCGTACGCGGCGAAGAAGGGGCGGCCGACCAGGTCCGGGTCGCGGGCCTGGATCAGGTGGAGCGCGAAGACCTTCTCGCCGGCCACCTCGGCGACGCCGTCCACGCAGACCTTGCCGGGCATCGCCGACATGACCGGACCGCGCACCGTGCGGGCGAGGCCGGAGACGCGGGCGTAGGCGTCGCGGAAGATGGCGTGGCCGCGGGCCAGCGGGACGCCGAAGTAGCCCTGGGGGCCGGTGTCCCGCTCCACGAACTGGTAGTACGGCACCGCGCCGAGCGTGGTCGTCTCCTCCCAGAGCTCGGCCCAGGCGTCCGCGCTGTCGTTGATCCCGGCCACCAGCGGGCCCTGGCAGCGGATCACGGCCCCGCTGTCGCGGACGCGCCGCATCGCCTCCCGGACGACGGGCGGACGGAGCTCCTGCGGGTGGGTGAAGTGGGCCATCAGGGCGAGATGCCGGCCGCTCGCCACCACCTCCTCGAAGAGGCGCAGCAGATCGTCGGCGTCGCGGTCGGTGGTGAAGCGGTACGGCCAGAAGGCGAGGGACTTGGTGCCGATTCGGATCGAGCGGACGGTGTCGATCCGCAGCAACGGCTCGACGTAGCGGCGCAGCACCTCCGTGCTCATCACCAGCGGGTCGCCGCCCGTGATCAGAATGCTGGCGACCTCGGGGTGGGCGCGCAGATAGGAGCCGGTGGCCGCGATGTCGTCCGTCGCGATGCGCAGGTCCGCCTCGCCGACGAACTGCGGCCAGCGGAAGCAGTAGGTGCAGTAGGCGTGGCAGGTCTGGCCCTGGCGCGGGAAGACCAGCACCGTCTCCGGGTACTTGTGCTGGAGGCCGGTCAGCCGCTGCCCCTCGTGCACGGGGACGTTGGCGTCGAGCTGGCCGGAGGGGTGCGGGTTGAGCCGCATCCGGATCTCGTGCGCGGCGCGCTGGATCTCGGCGCGCGGGGCGTCCCCGGCCAGCAGGTCGGCCATCCGGCGGACGTCGGGCGGGGGCAGCATCCCGGACTGCGGGAAGGTCAGCCGGAAGACGGGGTCCTCGGGCACGGCCGACCAGTCGATCAGCTCGTCGACGACGTACGCGTTCGTACGGAACGGCAGGACCGAGGAGACCGCCCGCAGCGCCAGCCGCTGATCGTCCGTCAGGGAGACACGCCGCAGCAGACCGTCCAGGTCACGTGGCGTGAAGGCGCGAAAACGGGGGTGGTGCGCTGAGCTCATGTGTGGCGGGGCCCTCTGTTCATTCCGTGACCAGGACCGTGGACGGCCGCAACTCCACGAAGGCGGCCGCCCGCGCATCGTACTTCTCCCCGAAGTGGTGGATGAGCCGCCGATGCAGCTCGCTCTCGTCGTCGACCACGATGACGTCGTGCGCGCCGGACCCGCTCAGTGCCTCGCTGTAGGCGCTGAGTTGGTCGAGCCGGCGGCGGGCCAGGTAGGTGACGAGGTCGGGGGCGGCGACGTACAGGCGGTCGTCGAGGAAGACGAAGTGGCAGACGAACTCCCGTCGCCCGTCCGTGGCGTCGACGAGGGTGACGGGAAGGCGGGTGAACCGTTCCATCGGCTTGCCCTGCTGCCAGAGTTCGTCGAAACGCTGTTCCACGAAGGTGCCCAGCGGGGAACGGACCGCGACCTCCAGCTGGACGCCCTCGCCGGAGAGCCGGCCGACGGTCAGGAAGGAGACCAGGCAGCGCTCGTCCCAGCGGTAGAGGGTGACACCGGGGGAGGTGGAGCACAGCCGTACCTCGAGCAGCTGCCGGGAGGTGGCGTCGAGGCGGCGGGCGAACGCGTCCAGGGTGCGCAGGTTGCGCATGATGTCGCGGCGGATGTCGGCACTCTGCTCGCCCAGCTCGCGGCCGCGCAGGATGACCGCGAGCGAGTCGGGGTCCAGGAGCAGGATCTGCACCCGGGCGCCGCTCGCGGTGGCGGATCTGACGCCCCGGAACAGGCGCTCGGAGAACTGCGGTCCGAACAGGTTGGAGAAGGTGTCCAGGACCTTCACGTTGGAGGTCGAGCCGTGCACCTGCGCGGCGAACCACTCGTAGTCCAGCCGGGTGTGCTCACGGACCCGGCCCTCCTGGGCCCGGGATATCAGCGGGCCGATGACGAACACGGTGACGACCACGCCGACGATGTCGGTGCCGAGGTTGAGGGCGAGGTTCTGTCCGTAGTTGTCCATCGTCGAGGCCCGCCACAGCAGCAGCGCCGCGACGGCCGTGAGCAGGGCGAGCACGGTGAGACTCTGGGGACGGCGCGGCGTTCTCAACGTGCGCATCAGCCACCGCAGCCGTGGCATCGGCGATCGTCCGCTCACGCGCGCTCCCTCCCCCGTGTGGACTCAGGAGATACCCGTACGGGGGAGGTGATACGCGTCGAACGGACAGTCGAAGATCGCCTGTTGGTGCGATCGGCCGGATCAGCCGAGCCGGTGCATCCAGCCGTGCTTGTCCTCCACCGTGCCGCGCTGGATGTCGAGGAGCGCCTCGCGGAGCTTGAGGGTGACCTCGCCGGGCTCGCCGCCCGACTGCTGCCACTCGGCGTTCGTGCGCTTGACGGTGCCGACCGGGGTGATCACGGCGGCGGTGCCGCAGGCGAAGACCTCGGTGAGGGTGCCGTTCTCCGAGTCGCGCTGCCACTGCTCGATGGAGACCCGGGCCTCCTCGGACTCGTAGCCGAGGTCGCGGGCGACGGTGAGCAGGGAGTCGCGGGTGACGCCTTCGAGGATCGAACCGGTGAGGGTCGGGGTGACGATCTTGTCCCCGTACACGAAGTACAGGTTCATGCCGCCGAGCTCCTCGACCCACTTGTGCTCGACCGCGTCGAGGTAGCAGACCTGGTCGCAGCCCTGGGCCGCCGCCTCGGCCTGGGCGAGCAGGGAGGCCGCGTAGTTGCCGCCGGTCTTGGCGTCGCCCATGCCGCCGGGGACGGCGCGGACGCGGTCCTCGGAGGCCCAGATGGAGACCGGCCTGACCCCGCCGGGGAAGTAGGCACCGGCCGGGGAGGCGATGACCAGGAAGAGGTACTCGTTGGCCGGCTTGACGCCCAGGCCGACCTCGGTGGCGATCATGAAGGGGCGCAGGTAGAGGGACTCCTCGCCGCCGTGTGCCGGGACCCACTCCTTGTCCTGCTGGACCAGCAGGTCACAGGCCTCGATGAAGGTCTCCACCGGCAGCTCGGGCATGGCGAGCCGGCGGGCGGAACGCTGGAAGCGCTTGGCGTTCTGGTCGGGGCGGAAGGTGGCCACCGAGCCGTCGGGGCGGCGGTAGGCCTTCAGTCCCTCGAAGATCTCCTGGGCGTAGTGCAGGACGTTGGTGGCCGGGTCGAGAGGGATCGGCGCGTACGGAACGAGCTGGCCGTCGTGCCAGCCGCGGCCCTCGGTCCACTTGATCGTCACCATGTGGTCGGTGAAGTGGCGGCCGAATCCGGGGTTGGCCAGGATCGCCTTGCGCTCCGCGGCGGCCAGCGGGTGCGCGGACGGCTTGAGCTCGATCGTGGGCGTCGTCATGGGTAGGTGTCCTTCACCGGTTGTAGTGATGGGCCGCGCTCACACCCTTGTCATAGGACGTCCGAGCATTCCCTCATGGCGCGGCTCCGCGTTCGATTATCGCGCGGGGGCCGGGTGGGAAGGAATCGGGGTGAATGCGGACCGGGGTAGATGGTGGCACCCGGCGGGAGGCATGGGGAAGCCGCCGGGCGCTGGTGCGACCCGACGGCTTCTGGGTGATCGGAGAAGCTCGGCGGGTCAGCCGGCTACTCGTACGGCGAGCGCGTCGCCGATCTCCGAGGTGGAACGGGCGGGCTTGCCCTGGCGTTCGGTGAGGTCGGCGGTGACGGCCTCCTCGACGCGGGCGGCCTCGGCCTCGTAGCCGAGGTGGCGCAGCAGCAGGGCGACGGACAGAACCGTGGCGGTGGGGTCGGCCTTGCCCTGGCCGGCGATGTCGGGCGCGGAACCGTGGACCGGCTCGAACATCGACGGGAACTCGCCGGAGGGGTTGATGTTCCCGCTCGCGGCGACGCCGATGCCGCCGGAGACGGCCGCGGCGAGGTCGGTGATGATGTCGCCGAAGAGGTTGTCGGTGACGATGACGTCGAAGCGACCGGGGTCGGTGACGAGGTAGATCGTCGCCGCGTCGACGTGGATGTAGTCCGTCGCGACCTCGGGGAACTCCGCGGCGACCTTGTTGAAGATGTTCGTCCACAGGTGCCCGGCGAAGGTCAGCACGTTGTTCTTGTGGACCAGCGTGAGCTTCTTGCGCGGGCGGGCCTGGGCGCGGGCGAAGGCGTCCCGGACGACGCGCTCGACACCGAAGGCCGTGTTGACGGACACCTCGGTGGCGACCTCGTGCTCGGTGCCCTTGCGGATGGTGCCGCCGTTGCCGGTGTACGGGCCCTCGGTGCCCTCGCGGACCACGACGAAGTCGATCTGCGGCTCGCCTGCCAGCGGGGTGGCGACACCCGGGAGCAGCTTCGACGGACGCAGGTTGACGTGGTGGTCGAAGGCGAAGCGCAGCTTCAGCAGGAAGCCGCGCTCCAGGACACCGGAGGGGACGCTCGGGTCGCCGATGGCGCCCAGCAGGATGGCGTCGTGCTGCTTCAGCGCGTGAAGGTCGGCCTCGGTGAGGGTCTCACCCGTGGCGTGGTAACGCTTGGCGCCGAAGTCGTACTCCTTGGTCTCCAGCTTCACATCCTGCGGGAGGACGGCGGAGAGGACCTTGAGGCCTTCGGCCACGACTTCCTGCCCGATGCCGTCACCGGGGATCACTGCGAGATTGATGCTGCGAGACATGCGGGCACCCTACTCCTCGTCCCATGGGATGACATGCACCGTCCGGCATACGGACACGGCGGGTCGTTCCGTCGACGGGCGTTCACCCGTACGTATGACCGGTGTTGGCCTGCGCTGGGCATCTTTCCCGGCATGACCGTGCCTTCCTGGGGGACATCCCCCGAACCCCCCGTCCCCGACTTCGGCATCCCGCCGCGACTGGCCGCCCGGATGAGCATGGCCGAGCAGTACGAGTATCTGTGCGCCCGGCTGGTGAGCCGCCGCACCCTGGTGACGGCCGGCGCGGTGGCGGGCGGCGGGCTGGTCACCGGCTGTGCGGCGAAGTCGGCGAGCCCGGCGCCGGCCACCTCGGCGGTCCGGGGCGCGGCGGTCGTGCCGTTCGGCCGCCATCTCGCCTTCGGCGCCGATCCGCGGACGCAGATGCGGATCTCCTGGCAGGTGCCGTTCGCGGTGCGGAAGCCGTTCGTGCGGATCGGGACGCGCCCGGACGAGCTGGGCACCCGCGTCGGCGCGGAGATCCGGCATCTGCACACACCCGGGGTGCAGGGGGTGCGCCCGGTGGTCGAGCAGTACTACGTCCACGCGGCCCTGGACGGCCTCGCACCCGGTACGACGTACTACTACGGCGTCGGCCACGACGGCTGGGACCCGGCCGCCCCCGGCCACCGCGCCGCCATCACCCCCTTCCGCACCGCGCCCGCGAGCCCGGAGCGGTTCGTGTTCACGGCCTTCGGCGACCAGGGCGTCAGCCAGGCCGGGAAGGCCAGTGACAACGCGCTGCTGAAGCAGAACCCCGCCTTCCACCTGCACGCCGGCGACATCTGCTACGCGGACGGCAACGGCGCCGGGAAGACCTCGGACGGCTATGACGCCCGGGAGTGGGACCGGTTCCTGAAGCAGAACGACCCGGTGGCGCGGTCCGTCCCGTGGATGGTGACGACCGGCAACCACGACATGGAGGCCTGGTACTCCCCCGACGGCTACGGCGGCCAGTACGCCCGCTTCGCCCTCCCGGACAACGGCTTCGACCCGCACGGCGCGCCGGGCGTGTACGCGTTCACCTACGGCAACGTCGGCTTCGTGGCGCTGGACGCGAACGACGTGTCGTACGAGATCCCCGCCAACCTCGGCTACAGCGGCGGCCGGCAGACGGCATGGCTGGAGCGGAAGCTGAAGGAGCTGCGGGCGGCGAAGGGCGTGGACTTCGTCGTCGTCTTCTTCCACCACTGCGCGTACTCGACGTCCTCACACGCCTCGGACGGCGGGATCCGGACGGCCTGGCTGCCGCTGTTCACCAAGTACCAGGTGGACCTGGTCGTCAACGGACACAACCACGTCTACGAGCGCACGGACGCGGTGCGCGGCGGCGGGGTCGGCCGCGCGGTCCCGGTCGGCGGCTCGACCGACCCGACGCGGGACGGGATCGTCTACGTCACGGCGGGCGGCGGCGGGCGGAACCTGTACGGGTTCCCCTCGGGGGTCAGGGACAGCTACGAGGGGCACGTCACCCGGCACGACGCGGTGGACAGCTTCCGCTGGGTCAAGGGGCAGCACAACGTGGCGGAGACGGTGGAGTGGTCGCGGGTGCGGTACACCGGCTTCTCCTTCCTCAAGGTCGAGGCGGAGGCGGGTACGGCCCCGAGGCTGAAGGTGTCGGCGCTGGCGCAGAGCGGTGCGCGGATCGACCACTTCGAGGTACGGCGCGGGCAGTGATCCGCAGGGTACGGCGCGGCTGTCCCGGCCGCGCCGCACCCCGTGCGGGTGCGGCTCCCGTCAAGGGGGGGTGTTACACGTGCTACCGGCGTGGGTGCCGTGTGCTCAGCGGCCGCTCAGTGGCCGGTCTCGCCGCCGTTGTCGCGGCGGTCGAGGGCGCGCTGGAGGGCGGCGGCGGCGTTCTTGCGGTCGGACTCGCTCGTGCGGGACACGTGGCGGACTCGGCGGCGGACGGTCGTCTCGGCCATGGGAATCGACTCCTTCGACATACATGGAGTACGGCAGGGGGGATACGAGACGCCGGAAGGGGCGGGGAGCGGTGCCGCAGGGGTTGCCTGCACGGGGCCCGGCTCACGACCGCCATTCGCTTGATCGAGCGAGACGTTCGGCTCCTACAAAAGTAAGGGAGCGGCCCGCTTCTGTCTGCACAATTACTCGGACTTCCTACTATCTGAGACGGCGAAGCCGGTCACACGGCCGTGAGCTGGGGTTTTGACGGTTGAGACGGATGAGGCGAACGGGTTACATGACGTCCCCGTCCCGCCAGTCGAAGATCAGCTCATGGGCGGGGTCGAGGACGTCCCCGGCGAGGCCGGGCCACACGTACACGTCCCCCTCCTCGTCCGCGAGCCGCACGATCCCCTCCTCCGGGGACACGGCGCAGACCCGGCCGTCCCAACGCCGCCAGCCCCGGGCGGTGTAGAGCCGGGCCCCGTCCTCGCTGGCGGACAGCGCACCGAAGTCGTACGCCCGCCCGGCGACCCGCTCCAGAGCCGCCATCACCTGCCCGCCCAGTCCCCGGCGGCGGGCGTCGGGCCGTACGCCCACCGCCTCGACGTAGCCGACGCGCAGCCAGCGGCCCCGGTGCCGGGCGCGGCGCATGACGACGGAGCCGTGGGCGGCGAGCCCGGCCTCGTCGTGGACGAGGGCGTGCAGGCCGCCCAGGCCGTGCTCCCAGTCGGTGTCGGCGAAGTCCCCGCCGAACGCCTCGTGCAGGAGGGCGCGGGCGGCGCGCAGGTCGGCGGGGTCGAGGTCGGCGGTGTGGGCGACGTGGAGAGACATGGCCCCAGTGTCGTACGGGACCACCGGACGAAGGGGCAGTACGGACCGGAGCCGGGCATGGGAACGGGCCGGGAAGCCTGCTCGTGGGTCAGGCTTCCCGGCCCGTGCTCGGGGGGGCTGGGGATCAGCCCATGTGCGGGTACGCGTAGTCGGTCGGCGCGACCAGCGTCTCCTTGATCGCGCGGGTCAGCGTCCAGCGCAGCAGGTTCTGCGGGGCGCCGGCCTTGTCGTTGGTGCCGGAGGAGCGGCCGCCGCCGAAGGGCTGCTGGCCGACGACGGCACCGGTCGACTTGTCGTTGATGTAGAAGTTGCCGGCCGCGTAGCGCAGCTTCTCCATCGTGTAAGCCGCCGCCGCGCGGTCGTTCGCGACGACCGAGCCCGTGAGCGCGTAGTCCGACACCGACTCCATCTGGGTCAACATCTCGTCGTACCGGTCGTCCTCGTAGACGTGCACGGCGAGGAACGGGCCGAAGTACTCGGTGCGGAAGACCTCGTTCTCCGGGTCGCTGCACACCACGACCGTCGGGCGGACGAAGTAGCCGACCGAGTCGTCGTAGGAGCCGCCCGCGACGATCTCGCAGGACGGGTCGGTCTTCGCGCGGTCGATCGCGGCCTTGTTCTTGGCGAACGCGCGGTCGTCGATCACGGCGCCGATGAAGTTCGACAGGTCGGTGACGTCACCCATGGTCAGGTAGTCGACCTCGGCGGCGAACTCCTCACGGAAGCCGTCGTTCCAGATGGACGCCGGGATGTAGGCCCGGGAGGTCGCGCTGCACTTCTGGCCCTGGTACTCGAAGGCACCGCGGGTGAGTGCCGTCTTGAGGACGGCCCGGTCGGCGCTCGGGTGGGCGACGAGGAAGTCCTTGCCACCCGTCTCGCCCACCAGACGCGGGTAGGAGCGGTACTTCTCGATGTTGTTGCCCACCGTCTTCCACAGGTACTGGAAGGTCCTGGTGGAACCGGTGAAGTGGATGCCGGCCAGGTCGCGGTGTTCGAGGGCGACCTTGGAGACCTCGATGCCGTCGCCGGTGACGAGGTTGATGACGCCCTTGGGGAGGCCCGCCTCCTCCAGCAGCCGCATGAGCAGCACGGCCGCGTGGGTCTGGGTCGGGGACGGCTTCCAGACGACGACGTTGCCCATCAGCGCGGGCGCGGTCGGCAGGTTGCCCGCGATCGCGCTGAAGTTGAACGGCGTGATCGCGTAGACGAAGCCCTCCAGCGGGCGGTGGTCCAGGCGGTTCCAGACGCCCGGGGAGTTGGCCGGGGGCTGCTCGGCCAGGATCTGGCGGGCGTAGTGGACGTTGAACCGCCAGAAGTCGACCAGCTCGCAGGGGCTGTCGATCTCGGCCTGCTGGGCGGTCTTGGACTGGCCGAGCATGGTGGAGGCGGCGATGGTCTCGCGCCAGGGGCCGGCGAGCAGTTCGGCGGCGCGCAGGATGATGGCCGCGCGGTCGTCGAAGGACATCGCGCGCCAGGCGGGCGCGGCGGCGAGGGCCGCGTCGATCGCGTCCTGGGCGTCCTGCTGGGTGGCGTGGCGCCCGGTGCCGATGACGGCCTTGTGGTTGTGCGGCTGCACGACCTGGAAGGACTCGCCGCCGCCGAGCCGCTTCTCGCCGCCGATGGTCATCGACAGCTCGATCGGGTTCTCGGCGAGCTCCTTGAGCTTCGCCTCCAGGCGGGTGCGCTCGGCGGAGCCGGGGGCGTAGCCGTGCACCGGCTCGTTGACGGGGGTGGGGACCTGGGTCACAGCGTCCATGGGATCCGTAACTCCTTGTACGTGAGCGGGTGTTGCAGGGAGGCGGGCGGGAGGGACGACGCTTCAGCCCTTGCTGAGCATGGAGCGGACGAAGAAGCGCAGGTTCGCCGGCTTCTCCGCGAGCCTGCGCATGAAGTAGCCGTACCAGTCGGTGCCGTAGGCGGTGTAGACACGCATCCGGTGGCCCTCGGCGGCGAGGCGCAGGTGTTCGTCGCTGCGGATGCCGTACAGCATCTGGAACTCGTACTCGTCGGGCTTGCGGCCGGCGCACCGGGCGAGTTCCTGGGCGATGGAGATGAGGCGCGGGTCGTGGGAGCCGACCATCGGGTACCCCTCGCCCTCCATCAGGGTCCGCAGGATCCGCACGTACGCCTTGTCGATCTCGTGCTTCTGCTGGTACGCGACCTCCGCGGGCTCCTTGTAGGCGCCCTTGACCAGGCGGACGCGGCTGCCGGCCTCGGCGAGGCGGCGGGCGTCGGCCTCGGTGCGGAAGAGGTAGGCCTGGATGACGCAGCCGGTCTGCGGGAAGTCCCGGCGCAGCTCCTCGTGGATGGCGAACATCGAGTCGAGGGTGGTGTGGTCCTCGGCGTCGAGGGTGACGGTCGTCCCGATGGCGGCGGCGGCCTCGACGACCGGGCGGACGTTCGCCAGGGCGAGCTCATGGCCGCCGGGGAGGGCCTGGCCGAACATCGACAGCTTGACCGACATCTCGACGCGCTCGCCGAGACCGAGGTCCTTCAGCCGCTCGACGAGCGCGAGGTAGGCGTCCCGGGCGGCGGTGGCCTGCTCCGGGGTGGTGATGTCCTCACCGACGACGTCCATCGTCAGCTCCAGGCCGCGGCCCGTCAGCTCCTCGATGATCGGGACGATGTCGGCGACCGACTCGCCGGGGATGAAGCGGTCGACGACCTGCTTCGTCACCGGGGCCGCCGAGATCAGACGTCGCATCCGGTCGCTGCGCGACGCGGCGAGAATCACGGGACCCAGCACGGGGCACCTCCACAACACATGCCAGACAGGCCGCGATCCGACGATTTGGATACGGCACGGGGAACCACCGTGAAAGTTAAGGATCCCTCCGATCGTGTGCCATCGACAGCTGTCACGCATCCGTGCCGCAGATCTCAGACAGATGTATGAAGGCGTCCGTGAATTGCGGGAGAATGCCCGGGTGACGTCGGAATTCAAGGGTGACTACCAGGAGCTGGTCGACGAGATCTCGGAGCTGCTGGGTGTCCCGGCGACCCTGGAGAACCGCGACTTCGAGCTGATCGCCTTCGGGGCGTACGACAGTGAGGGCGACCTCGATCCGTCGGCGCTGGACCCGGTCCGCACCCGCTCGATCCTGACCCGGCGCTCCACGTCGGCGGTCCGCACCTGGTTCGAGGGCTTCGGCATCACCCGGGCGACCGGGCCGGTCCGGATTCCGCCGACCCCGGAGGCCGGGGTGTACCGGGGGCGGATCTGTCTGCCGGTACGCCATCGGGGTGTCGTCCTCGGCTACGTCTGGCTGCTCGACTCCGATCCGGGTCCGACGGACGCCCAGCTGGCCGCCGCCATGGGGGTGGCGGGGCGGATCGGGGCACTGCTCGCGGACGAGGCGCAGGCGGGGGCGGGCCTTGGCCGCGAGCTTCGGGCGGTGCTGGTGGCGGAGAGCGGCTGGCAGCGGGACATGGCGGTGGCCGAGCTCCGTACGGCCCTCGGCGCCCGCGCGGACGGCCCGCACACGCTGGTCTGTGTCGCCCCCTGGCCGTCCGCCGACCCGGACGACACCCCGTCCCCGCGTACGGTCCCGCACGTGACCGCGTTGTGCGCGCTGCCCTGGGGGGCCACCGGTCACAGCCTGGCCGTGCTGGTCCGGCTGCGCAGCACGGACACGGCCACCCCCGCCCTGACGGCCGCCGCCCGGCTGCTCAAGGAGGCGGAGGAGGCCCGGTCGGCGGCGGCGCGCGGCGCCGGGGCGCGAACGGCGGCAGCCGTGGCCGCTGGGCTCGCGGGGCCGGTCCCGGCCGCGCAGCACTGCGCCGCGGGCGTGGGCGAGGCCCGGACGGGGCTGGCCGAGCTGGCCGCGGTCTGGCAGGAGGCGTCGGCGGCCGCCCGGGCCGCGCTGGCGGAGCCGCGGTTCGGGCCGGTCGCGCAGTGGGCGGACATCGGCCCGTACCGGCTGCTGACCGCGCTGCCGCCGGCGGCGTCCCACGACCGGGCCGTGGCCCCCCTCCTCACCCCGGCCCACCACGAACTGGCCCGCACCGCCGAGGTCTACCTCGACCACGCGGGCCAGGCGGGCCGCACGGCCACCGCGCTCGGCATCCACCGGCAGACCCTGTACTACCGCCTGTCCCGCGTCGAGCAGCTCACCGGCCTCGACCTGGACGACGGCGAGGACCGCCTGCTGCTGCACATGGCGCTGAAGGGGGCCCGGCTCGCCTGAGGTGCGCCTTCAGTGCCATGTGCGGATGCCGGTCGGCGTATGCTCCGCGTGTTCACATCAAGGATGTCGGCGGGGGCGGACATGGGTGATTCGGGTCCGGACATACGGCAGGGCGAGGCGGCCGCTCCGCCACGGGCGGAGGAGAGCGGGGCGCGCAGACAACCCGGGCCGGGCCGCCGGTCGGCCGCGCTGGGGATCGCGGTGCTCGCCCTGGCGGGGTTCGCCGCCGGAGCCGTCTGGCTCTTCCGGGACGACCTGCCCCACCCGCTCGGCGACGCACGGGCCTGCGCCGGAAGCGACCAGCGGCTGCCGGACCGGATCATCGTCCACGGCACGCCGATTCCCTCCGACGCCTCCGACGTCCACTACTTCACCCGGAACGGCAGCGCCGTCCTGTCCTTCCGCAGCGGCCTGCTCTCGGACTACCTGCGCGGCGCGGGCATCGTGCCGGCGGGCGCGGACCTGTTCGACAAGAGCCACGGCGGTGTCGGCGTGGCCGGCGAGCCGTACAAGCTCCCGGACGGCCTGTGCGGGCCCGCCCTGCAGAGCCCCGTCTGGTACTACGACTCCGCCGACGGCGTCCGGGTCACCGTCGAGCGCTCGCCGCTGTACGACGACGCGCTGCGGTTCCCGGCCCGCGCCGTGGTGACGTACCCGCTCGGCTGACCCGGCGCACCGGCGCCACCCGGCGGCCGGCGTCTGCGCCGCGTCAACTCCGGTTCACGGCCTCGACGATCTGGCGCAGCCCCTCGGTGAGCGCGTCGCCGTCGGGGGCGGTCTTCGGGTCGAAGGTCCACTGCGAGATGAGGCCGGACATCAGGGTCATGTAGAAGCGGCCCAGGGTGTCGGCGGTCTCGTCGGAGACCTCCTCCTCCGGCACGCCCATCAGCAGCGAGGTCAGTCCCCGGCCGCCCTCGCGCTGGGCGCGCGCCAACTGGTCGCGCACCTCCGGCATCTGATCGCCCATCGTCACGATCTCCACGCTGAGCCGCCACATCGAGCCGGGCCCGCGCATGCTGTCGACGATGTTCGACCACACCTCCCGGAACCGTTCGAGGGAGCCGGGCGCTCCGGTCAGCCCGCCGTCGCCGCCCTCGAAGGACATCTCCTCCACCAGGGCGATGTAGGCCTGGGCGAGCAGCGCGTCCTTGGAGCCGTAGTGGTAGCCGATCGAGGCGAGGTTGGTCCCCGACTCCTTGACGACGTCGCGCGCCGTCGTCCGCGCGAACCCCTTCTCCAGCAGGCAGCGCTTGGCGCCTTCCAGCAGATCCTCACGGTGTCCCATGCGGACCACCCTACCCGGGATCCATACAGCCGTCCTAGACGCATGAATTATACAAGCGTTCTAGACAAGCGTTTTATACGCCCGTACATTCCTTGGCATGACGAACCCGACGAGCACCACCGCACCACCGACCACCACGGCTCTGGCCGGGCGCCGCGAATGGACCGCGCTCGGCGTGCTGATGCTTCCGCTGCTCCTGGTCTCGATGGACGTCTCGGTCCTCTACTTCGCCCTGCCGGCGATCGGCGCCGACCTGGCGCCGAGCGGCACCCAGCAGCTGTGGATCCTCGACATCTACGGCTTCGTCCTGGCCGGCCTGCTGATGACGATGGGCGCGCTGGGCGACCGGATCGGCCGCCGGCGCCTCCTCCTCATGGGAGCCGCGGCCTTCGGCGGCGCCTCGCTGCTCGCCGCGTACGCGGACAGCGCCGGAACCCTGATCGCCGCCCGCGCGGTCCTCGGCATCGGCGGGGCGACCCTGATGCCGTCGACGATGGCCCTGCTGCGCACGATGTTCACCGACCCCGGCCAGCGCGCGAAGGCGATCGGCCTGTGGTCCGGGGTGATGACCGGCGGGATCGCGCTCGGCTCGGTGATGAGCGGGATCCTCGTCGAGCACTTCTGGTGGGGCTCGGTCTTCCTGGTCAACCTCCCGGCGATGGCCCTGCTTCTGCTCCTCGGCCCGTTCCTGCTCCCCGAGTCCAGGAACCCCTCCCCCGGCCGCTTCGACTGGCCGAGCGTCCCGCTCTCGCTGGCCGCCGTGCTCCCGGTGATCTACGGCGTCAAGGAGATCCCCTCCGAGGGCTGGCACCCGCTCTACGTCGTCTCGGTCACCGTCGGCCTGCTCTTCGCCGCCCTCTTCGTCCACCGCCAGCGCACCACCGGCTCCCCGCTGATCCCGCCGGCCCTGCTGAAGGGCCATGGCTTCACCCCGGCGCTGGTCCTGAACCTCGTCGCCTCGCTCGCCATGATGGGCTCGGCGATCTTCACCACGCAGTATCTGCAGTCGGTCCTCGGGATGAGCCCGCTCGCGGCGGCGCTGTGGAGTCTGCTGCCCTCGGTGTTCATCGGGGTCGCGGGGCCGGTCACGGCGCGGCTTGTGCAGCGGGGCGTCGACCGGGGCTACGTCGTCGCCGGCGGCTTCACGGCCATGGCGGCGGGGTTCGTGCTGCTCGCCCTGATCGGCACCGACTCGCTGTGGCTGGTGCTGACCGGGGCCGGTGTCCTCGCCTGCGGGATGGTCGCGATCATGTCCCAGCTGACCGACCTGGCGCTGACCGGCGCACCGGTGGAGCGGGCCGGGACGGCGTCGTCGCTCCTTGAGACGGCCGCGGAGTTCGGCGGTGCGCTCGGCATGGCCGTACTGGGCTCGATCGGTACGGCGGTCTACCGCCACGAGATGGCGACGACGGCTCCGGCTCAGGCCCGCGAGACGCTGGGCGGCGCGCTGGCGACGGCGGGCCGGCTGCCGGGACCGGCAGGAGAGGCCCTGACCCGGTCCGCCCGGGAGGCGTTCACCAGCGGGATGCAGGGGGCGGCGATCGCGGGGGCGGCGCTGCTGGCGCTGGCGGCGGTGGGAGCGGCGGTGACGCTGCGAAGGAGGTGACCATACAAACGCCGGACGGGCTGACCAAGTCAGCCCGTCCGGCGTTTGAGGACGAACGAGCCCAACCCTCCAGCCGAGCGAGTCGGGTGGGCGGGGGGCAAAAAAATCAGACGAGGTTCACCGATCGAGCCGAGGTCGCCCCGATCTCCGCTTCCACCTCGGCCAGCACGCCGGAGGCAACCGTGTCGTCGACGGTGAGAACGGCCAGCGCCTCGCCACCCGCCACCGAGCGGGACACCTGCATACCGGCGATGTTGATCCCGGCCTCCCCCAGAATGCGGCCGACGGTGCCGACAACACCCGGCCGGTCCTCGTACCGCAGCACCAGCAGGTGGTCGGCGATCGCGAGGTCGACGTCGTAGTCGCCGACCGCGACGATCTTCTGGAGGTTCTTCGGGCCGGACAGCGTGCCGGAGACCGAGACCTCCTCGCCGTTGCCGAGGGTGCCGCGCACGGTGACGACGTTGCGGTGGTCGGCCGACTCCGAGCTGGTCGTCAGCCGTACCTCGACACCGCGCTCCTGCGCGAACAGCGGCGCGTTGACGTACGACACCGTCTCGTCGACGACGTCCTCGAAGACGCCCTTGAGCGCGGACAGCTCCAGCACCTTCACGTCGTGCTGGGTGATCTCGCCGTAGACCTCGACGTCGAGGCGGACCGCGACCTCACCGGCGAGCGCGGTGAAGATGCGGCCGAGGCGCTCGGCAAGGGGCAGGCCCGGCTTGACGTCCTCGGCGATGACCCCGCCCTGGACATTGACCGCGTCCGGGACCAGCTCGCCGGCGAGGGCGAGGCGGACGGACCTGGCGACCGCGATGCCCGCCTTCTCCTGGGCCTCGTCGGTGGAGGCACCGAGGTGCGGGGTGCAGACGACCTGGTCGAGCTCGAAGAGCGGGGAGTCGGTGCACGGCTCCTTGGTGTAGACGTCGAGGCCGGCGCCGGCGACCCGGCCCTCCTTGAGCGCCGCGTACAGCGCCTCCTCGTCGACGATGCCACCGCGCGCGGCGTTGACGATCCGCACCGACGGCTTGACCTTGCGCAGCGCCTCGTCGCCGATCAGACCGACCGTCTCGGGGGTCTTCGGCAGGTGCACGGTGATGAAGTCGGCGACCTCGAGCAGCTCGTCCAGCGACAGCACCTTGACGCCCATCTGGGCGGCGCGGGCGGGCTGGATGTAGGGGTCGTAGGCGACGACCTTCATGCCGAAGGCGGACATGCGCTGCGCGACCAGGGCGCCGATGCGGCCGAGGCCGACGACACCGAGGGTCTTCTCAGCGAGCTCGACGCCGGTGTACTTGCTGCGCTTCCACTCGCCGTTCTTCAGCGCGGAGTTGGCCTGCGGAATGTGGCGGGCGCTGGAGATCAGCAGACCGCAGGCCAGCTCGGCGGCGGTCACGATGTTGGAGGTCGGGGCGTTGACGACCATCACGCCGGCCTTGGTGGCGGCGGAGACGTCGACGTTGTCCAGGCCGACGCCGGCTCGTGCGACGACCTTCAGCTTCTTGGCCGCGGCGATCGCCTCGGCGTCGACCTTGGTGGCGGAGCGGATCAGGATCGCGTCCACGTCGGCGATGGCGGGGAGCAGCTCGGCCCGGTCTGCTCCGTTGGTGTGCCGGATCTCGAAGTCCGGGCCCAGCGCGTCGACGGTGGCGGGCGACAGCTCTTCAGCGATGAGTACGACAGGTTTCGAGCTCACGTGAGTCCTCACAGGTCCAATGCGGACGGCCGTCCCGACGGCCGCAGGCGGTGGAGGTTGGCTAGCCGCGTGGAGACGCACGACGCTGTGGGCCTGACGCGTATGTAGTACGGCAGTGTAGTGGCGTGGCGTGGGGCGTCCTGCGCCTCTGCGGAAGGATCACCCGTCTGAGATTCGACGGGACGGACAACAGGGCCGGGGCGTGTGGCCCCGGCCCTGTCACCTGGGGCTCACGCGTCTTCGTTCACCCAGGACATCAGCTTGCGCAGCTGCTTGCCGGTGGTCTCCAGCAGGTGCTCGGAGTCCTGCTTCTTGTACTCGTTGTACTTCTTCAGACCGCCGTGGTACTCGTCCATCCAGTTGTTGGCGAAGGTGCCGTCCTGGATCTCGGCGAGGATCTGCTTCATCTCGGCCTTGGTGGCGTCGGTGATGATCCGCGGGCCGGTGACGTAGTCGCCCCACTCGGCGGTCTCGGAGACCGACCAGCGCATCTTCTCCAGGCCGCCCTCGTACATCAGGTCGACGATGAGCTTCAGCTCGTGCAGGCACTCGAAGTAGGCGATCTCCGGCTGGTAGCCGGCCTCGACCAGGGTCTCGAAACCGGCCTTGACCAGGGCGGAGGTGCCACCGCAGAGGACGGCCTGCTCACCGAACAGGTCGGTCTCGGTCTCCTCGGTGAAGGTCGTCTTGATGACGCCGGCACGGGTGCCGCCGATGCCCTTGGCGTACGACAGGGCGAGCGCGAAGCCGTTGCCGGTCGCGTCCTGCTCGACGGCCACGATGCAGGGCACGCCGCGGCCCTCCTCGTACTGGCGGCGCACCAGGTGGCCCGGGCCCTTGGGGGCGACCATGCAGACGTCGACGCCGGCCGGGGGCTTGATGAAGCCGAAGCGGATGTTCAGGCCGTGGCCGAAGAACAGCGCGTCGCCGTCGTTCAGGTTGGGGGCGATGGACTCCTCGTAGACCTGGGCCTGGATCGGGTCCGGGACCAGGATCATGATCACGTCGGCCTCGGCGGCGGCCTCGGCCGGGGTCACCACGCGCAGGCCCTGCTCCTCGGCCTTCGCCTTGGACTTGGAGCCCTCGTGCAGACCGACACGCACGTCGACACCCGAGTCGCGCAGCGACAGGGCGTGGGCGTGACCCTGGCTGCCGTAGCCGATGACCGCGACCTTGCGGCCCTGGATGATGGACAGGTCGGCGTCGGCGTCGTAGAACAGCTCGGCCACTTTGGGTTCTCTCCTTGGTGTGCAGGTGTTGCGTCCCACCGTATGACGGCGGGCGGAAGGGAAGTCTCGCGGTCTCGGCATACGGGCGGTCGGCGCGCCGGGAACGACCGTCGGCCACCCGTGTCAAGCCTTGCTCAAGCCTTACGCAGATCGGTCGAGGGCGCGCAGCGACCGGTCGGTGATCGAACGGGCCCCGCGCCCGATCGCGATGGTGCCGGACTGCACCAGCTCCTTGATGCCGAACGGCTCCAGCATCTTGAGCATGGCAGTCAGCTTCTCGCTGCTGCCGGTGGCCTCGATGGTGACGGCCTCCGGGGAGACGTCGACGGTCTTGGCGCGGAACAGCTGGACGATCTCGACGATCTGGGAGCGCGTCTCGTTGTCGGCGCGCACCTTCACCAGAACGAGTTCCCGCTGAACGGCCGAACCCGGCTCCAGTTCGACGATCTTGAGCACCTCGACGAGCTTGTTGAGCTGCTTGGTGACCTGCTCCAGCGGCAGGGCTTCGACGCTCACCACGATCGTGATGCGGGAGATGTCGGCGTGCTCGGTGACCCCGACGGCGAGCGAGTCGATGTTGAAGCCGCGGCGGGAGAACAGGGCGGCGATCCGGGCGAGGATGCCCGGCTTGTTCTCCACCAGGACGGAGAGCGTGTGCTTGGACATTTTTTCTGCGTCTCTCTCGCTCAGTCGTCTTCGTTGTCGCCGAAGTCGGGGCGGACGTCCCGGGCGGCCAGGATCTCGTCGTTGGAGGTGCCGGCGGCGACCATCGGCCACACCATGGCGTCCTCGTGGACGATGAAGTCGACGACGACCGGGCGGTCGTTGATGGAGTTCGCCTCTTCGATGACCTTGTCGAGGTCGTCCGGGGACTCGCAGCGGATGGAGTAGCAGCCCATGGCCTCCGACAGCTTGACGAAGTCGGGGACCCGGGTGCCGCGGGCGTCCGGGTTGACGTCGTCGGGGCCGGAGTGCAGCACCGTGTTGGAGTACCGC
The DNA here is from genome assembly GCF_019091475.1 of Streptomyces sp. GbtcB6. Taxonomy (NCBI): domain Bacteria; kingdom Bacillati; phylum Actinomycetota; class Actinomycetes; order Kitasatosporales; family Streptomycetaceae; genus Streptomyces; species Streptomyces sp. GbtcB6. Next base: position 182,944 of record NZ_JAGXJL010000007.1, read on the forward strand.
TGGTTGTAGAACAGGGTCTGCCACTGGCGGACCATCCCGAGGGCGCCGTTGTTGATGATGGCGACCTTGATCGGGATGTTGTTCAGGGCGCAGGTGGTGAGCTCCTGGTTGGTCATCTGGAAGCAGCCGTCGCCGTCGATCGCCCAGACGGTCCTGCCGGGCTGGCCGGCCTTGGCGCCCATGGCGGCCGGGACCGCGTAGCCCATGGTTCCGGCGCCGCCGGAGTTCAGCCAGGTGGCGGGCTTCTCGTACTGCACGTAGTGCGCGGCCCACATCTGGTGCTGGCCGACGCCCGCCGCGAAGATCGTGTCCTCCGGGGCGAGCTGCCCGATGCGCTCGATGACCTGCTGCGGCGAGAGCGACCCGTTGTCGGGCAGGTCGTAGCCCAGCGGGTAGGTCTCGCGCCAGCGGTTGAGGTCCTTCCACCAGGCCGCGTACCTCGACTTGGCGGCCTCGCCCTGCTGGCCCTCGCTGTGCTCCTTCTGCACCGCCTGGACCAGGTCGGCGATGACCTCGCGGGCGTCGCCGACGATCGGCACGTCGGCGGCGCGGTTCTTGCCGATCTCCGCGGGGTCGATGTCGGCGTGGACGATCTTCGCGTACGGCGCGAAGCTGTCCAGCTTGCCGGTGACGCGGTCGTCGAAGCGGGCTCCGAGGGCGACGATCAGGTCGGCCTTCTGCAGCGCGGTGACGGCGGTGACCGCACCGTGCATGCCCGGCATTCCCACGTGCAGCGGGTGGCTGTCGGGGAATGCGCCGAGCGCCATCAGGGTGGTGGTGACGGGCGCTCCGGTGAGCTCGGCGAGGACCTTGAGCTCGGCGGTGGCGTGCGCCTTGATGACGCCGCCGCCGACGTAGAGGACCGGCCGCTTCGCGGAAGTGATCAGCCTGGCGGCCTCACGGATCTGCTTGGCGTGCGGCTTGGTCACCGGGCGGTAGCCGGGCAGGTCCATCACCGGCGGCCAGGAGAAGGTGGTCTTCGCCTGGAGGGCGTCCTTGGCGATGTCGACGAGGACCGGGCCCGGGCGGCCGGTCGAGGCGATGTGGAACGCCTGCGCGATCACCCGGGGGATGTCCTCGGCCTTGGTGACCAGGAAGTTGTGCTTGGTGATCGGCATCGTGATGCCGACGATGTCCGCCTCCTGGAAGGCGTCCGTACCGATCGAGGACGACGCGACCTGCCCGGTGATCGCCACGAGCGGCACCGAGTCCATGTGCGCGTCCGCGATCGGCGTCACCAGGTTGGTGGCGCCCGGTCCCGAGGTCGCCATGCAGACGCCGACCTTGCCGGTGGCCTGCGCGTAGCCGGTGGCCGCGTGCCCGGCGCCCTGCTCGTGCCGGCACAGGACGTGACGCACCCGGGTGGAGTCCATCAGCGGGTCGTAGGCGGGCAGGATCGCGCCACCGGGGATACCGAATACCGTGTCGGCGCCGACCTCCTCAAGGGAGCGGATGAGGGACTTCGCACCCGTGACGTGCTCGACGGGCGCGGACTGCTGTCCTCCGGAACGGGGCCGCGGCTGCGGATGGTGGGCCCCCGGGGCCTGCTCGGTCATCGGCATTCTCTTCTCGATGCTGAGGGTTTTTGCGAGGTTCGTACGGATTTCTGCTGCCGTACGTCTGGTGCTGGTGCAACAAAAAACCCCTCGTGCCAAAAGGCAAGCGAGGGGAGCGCGCCGGTGTGGTCGCTGGGGATTCCGGATCGTCCTCCGGTGGTTCCCAGCTCAGCCGACGCGCTGTCCAAGTACGAGAATTCGGGTGCGCATGGGACTGACCCTCCCTCCGACGCGCACCACGTGTCAAGTGGGTGGGACGGGAGTCTCATTATGTGAGCGAAGCGCACTGCCGCCTCCGAGCACCGCGGGCACACCACCGGTGTACACCCCACCGCCCCCACCCGCGAACGCCGGCTCGGCCGCCGGTGCGTGCGGAACGGGATAGTGGCCGGAACCGAGCGCCCGGCGCAGCCGGTACTCGTCCACCGGGCCGGAGAACGCCATGCCCATCCCATGCGTGCACCCCATCGCGCGCAACGCCGTGACCTGCTCGGGCAGGTCCACGCCCTCGGCCACCGACTGGAGGCCGAGATCGCAGGCGATCCGCAGCAGCCCGCTGGTGATCTTGTGCAGCCGGGCCGACTCGACGACCCCCTCGACCAGACCGCGGTCGAGCTTGAGCACGTCGACGGGGAGCTTCCGGAGGGCCGTGATCGCCGCATAGCCACTGCCGAAGCCGTCCAGCGCGATCCGGACACCGTGCCGGCTGAGCGCGGTCAGCCGCCGCTCCAGCTCGTCCAGCGGGACCCTGGGGTCGGTGTCGGACAGCTCCAGGACCAGCGCCCCCGAGGGCAGCCCGTGCCGGGTGAGCAGGGCCTCCACGGAGCCCAGCGGCGAGGACCGGTCGAGCAGCCGCCGGGCGGACGTCCGGACGGCGACCGGCACCACGAGCCCGCCCGCGGCCCGCTCGGCGGCCTGCTCGACCGCCTCCTGGAGGATCCAGCGGTCCAGCTCGGAGGTCTTGTCGCTGTCCTCGGCCACCCGCAGGAACTCGGCCGGCGTGAACAGCACCCCCTGCGAGGAGCGCCAGCGCGCCTGCGCGGAGACCGATTCGATCCGGCCGTTCTCCAGGCACACCACGGGCTGGTGCAGCAGCGCGAACTCGCCGTCGTGCAGGGCGGCCCGCAGCCGGGTGGCCAGTTCCGCCTTGCGTACGACGTCCTGCTGCATCTGCGGCTTGTACAGCTTGACGCAGCCCTTTCCGGACGACTTGGCGCGGTACATCGCCAGGTCTGCGTTGCGCAGCAGCTCACCTGCGCCGAGACCCGGTTCGGCGAAGGCGACACCGATGGACGCGTTGACACGGACATCGTTGCCGTCAATGGCGTACGGCTGGGAGAGGGTCGTCCTGAGGCGGTCGGCGAGCTCCAGGATGTGCCGCTCCCGGGCACTGCGGTCACGGGTGCCGTCACCGACGATCAGCGCCGCGAACTCGTCGCCGCCCAGCCGGGACGCGGTGTCGCCGTGGCGGACCGTGCCCTGGAGTCTGCGTGCGGCCTGGACGAGCAGTTCGTCCCCGGCCTGGTGCCCGATCGTGTCGTTGACGGCCTTGAACCCGTCCAGGTCGATGAAGAGCACCGCCGTGTTCCGCAGGGCCGGACCCCGGTCGGAGGAGCGGCGGCCGGACAGGGCCTGCTGCACGCGCCGGGTGAACAGGGCGCGGTTGGGCAGGTCGGTGAGCGGGTCGTGCTCGGCGTTGTGCTGGAGCTGCGCCTGCAGGCGCACTCTTTCGGTCACGTCCCGGCTGTTGAAGATGAGGCCGCCGTGGTGGCGGTTGACGGTGGACTCGACGTTGAGCCAGCCGCCCTCGCCGGACCGGAACCGGCACTCGATGCGGGTGGTGGGTTCCTCCTGGGAGCTGGCGGCGAGGAAGCGGCGCACCTCGTGCACCACGCAGCCCAGGTCCTCCGGGTGGATGAGGTTTGCCAGTTCCGAACCCACGATGTCCTCCGCCGGCCGTCCGTAGACCCCGGCGGCGGCCGGGGAGACGTACCGGAGGATGCCGTTGGGTGCGGCGATCATGATGACGTCGCTGGAGCCCTGCACCAGGGAGCGGAAGTGGTTCTCCTGCTGGGCCAGTTCCTGGGTGAGGGTGATGTTGTCGAGCAGCATGATGCCCTGCCGCACGACGAGCGCGAGGACCACACAGCCGGCGGTGATCAGGACGACGTGGTCCGGACTGCGGCCGTTCAGCACGTTGTAGAGGATGCCCAGGGTGCACACGGCGGCGGCCAGGTACGGGGTGAGCGCGGCCAGCGAGCCGGTGATCGGCCGGCCCGCCGGGTACCGGCCGTGATCGCCTCCCGGGGCGGGCGCGGGCGGCTGCTTGGGCGCCGTGGCCCGGCCGCCGGGCACGTGCTCGTGGACCACGCGCGTGTGCCCGTCGGGATCCTGGGCGCCCGTCGGCCGGGGTGCGGCCCAGGGGGCGTACGCGAGCAGCAGCGAGCCGGCGAACCAGCCCGCGTCCAGCAGCTGGCCGGAGCGGTAACTGCTGTGCAGCAGCGGCGAGGTGAACAGGGCGTCGCACATCACGGTCAGGGCGAGGGCGCCGATCGCGGTGTTCACCGCGGTGCGGTTGCCCGGCGAGCGCCGGAAGTGCAGCGCGAGCACCATGCTCACCAGGGCGATGTCCAGCAGCGGGTACGCCAGCGAGAGCGCGGTGTGCGCGACGCTGGGCCCGTCGAACCGGGCGGCCTGGGCGAGCGCGAGGCTCCATGACAGGGTGAGCAGCGAGCCGCCGATCAGCCACGCGTCAAGCGCCAGGCAGATCCAGCCGGCCTTGGTCACCGGCCGCTTGGCCAGCACCAGCAGGCCGACGATGGCGGGCGGCGCGAAGCACAGGAAGAACAGGTCGGCGTAGCTGGGGCTGGGCACCGGCCGCTGGAGAACGACCTCGTACCACCCCCAGACGGCGTTGCCCAGGGCCGCCATCGCCGAGGAGAGGGCGAACAGCAGCCAGGCCGGTCGAAAGCGGACCCGCGGGGAGCGGGCGTACAGGAAGCACGACACGGCGGCGGTGCCGGCGGCCGCGGTCAGACCGAAGTCGCCCATGAACAGGGCGATCTGGTTCGAGCCCCAGTCGAACGCGGAACCGACGGCGTATCCCGCGCAGATCAGGGCCAGGACGAGTTGGCGGACCATGCCGGTCCCGCCGCCGGTGACCGGCGGCCGGGGGTGCGGCATCCCCGCCGGAGGCTGTGCCCGCAGCGCTCCGGGGAGGGTGGTCGTCACAGGCGTCGGCGCTGTCACCGGACCCTCCCGGTCCGCCTCGTTCCGGGGTCCCTCGGGTCCCGGTGCGCTGGGTGCGCATGCCTCCTGCGGCCGCTGTGCCTGCGGTGGTGGTGATGGCTGGTGTGGTGGCCGCGTCTGCGCGCAGCTGTGCGCCAGGGTCGCCGCCGGCGGCTCCGCCGCGTCGGATCGTTCGTCCATAGGCCGTGCATCGCCCGTCGCCCCCCTCACAAATCTGAAATGTCCATCCCCGGCGCCGAACGGTGCACGGCGCAGCCCCTTCCGGGACGATACACCAGTCTCGTCACTCAGGGACATAGCTTCTCTACGCTCCGTGACGACCAGCGGCTATGCGTACACGCACCGCGCCCGGAAGGTTGCGGACCGTACCGGAAGCGGATTACGCGCGTATTGCCGCGATGGTCAGTTGTCGGTGGATCCCGTCGTCAAAATCACGTTTCGCAACGGCTCCCGGTTCACGAAACGGTTCAACTGCTCGCTGACGAGACGCGCCGCGCGCGGCAGGAAGGCCGAGGTGGGGCCGCCGACATGAGGGCTGATCAGCACTCCCGGCGCCTGCCACAAGGGGTGTCCGGCAGGCAGCGGCTCGGGGTCGGTGACGTCCAGGGCGGCGGTGAGGCGGCCGCTCTCCACCTCGGCGAGCAGCGCCTTGGTGTCCACGACGGGCCCGCGCGCGATGTTCACGAGGAGCGCACCGTCCTTCATCCGCGCGAGGAACTCCGCGTTGACCAGGCCACGCGTGGTGTCCGTGAGGGGCGTGGAAAGGATGACGACATCGGCTTCCGGAAGCAGATTCGGCAGTTCGGTGAGCGGAAGCACGGGACCGCGCGCCGAGGCGCGCCCGGAGCGCGCGACGCGCGCCACCCGCGCAACCTCGAACGGCACGAGCCGGTCCTCGATGGCCGAACCGATGGCGCCGTAGCCGACGATGAGGACGGACTTGTCGGCGAGCGCGGGATGGAAGCCGCTCTGCCAGTGCTCCCGCTGCTGGTCCCGCACGAATCCCGGGATGCCGCGCAGGGACGCCAGCGTGAGCGCCAGCGCGAGTTCGGCGGTGCTCGCCTCGTGCACCCCGCGCGCATTGCAGAGCCGCGCCCCGGGGGCGATCAGGTCGAGGGCCGCGATCATGTCGTCGACGCCGGCGGTGAGGGTCTGGATGAACCGGACGTTCCGCATCCCCTCCAGCGGCCGCACCTTGACGGGCTGCCGCTTCATGTAGGGGACGACGTACACGGCACAGTCGGCAGGGTCGCCGGGAAAGTCCTGGTCGCCGTCCCAGAAGAGGTAATTGAGGCCTCCCGGCAGCCCCTGGATCTCGGCCGGCGGGATGGGGAGCCACACGTCTTGGGTCATGCTCAGGAGGCTATGTCAGGGGTGTGGGGACGCAGAGGTTAGGTTGGGGGCCGGAGAAGGAGGTTCACGGGCTGGTGGAGCGCAGGACGATCGGCGCGGGGGCGCTCGCGGTGGGGGCCGTCGGACTCGGGTGCATGCCGATGAGCTGGGCGTACAGCGGGTCGCGGCAGCGGGGCGACGAGTCGCTGAGAACGGTGCACCGGGCACTGGACCTGGGCGTGACGATGCTGGACACGGCCGACATGTACGGCCCGTTCACCAATGAGCTGCTGCTGGGGCGGGTGCTCAGGGAACGGCGCGCGGAGGCCTTCGTGTCGACCAAGGTGGGCCTGCTGGTGGGCGACCAGCACATCGTGGCGAACGGCCGGCCCGGCTATGTGAAGCGGGCGTGCGACGCGTCGCTGCGCCGGCTCCAGGCCGATGTCATAGACCTCTACCAGCTGCACCGGGCCGACCCCGAGGTTCCCGTCGAGGAGACCTGGGGCGCGATGGCGGAACTGGTGCAGGCGGGGAAGGTGCGGGCGCTGGGGTTGTGCGCCGTGGGGGCGCGCGGGGGGCGCAGGTCCGGCGCGCGACTGCATGACGCGACCCTGCGTCAGCTTCAGCGGGTGCAGCAGGTGTTTCCGGTGAGCGCGGTGCAGGCGGAGCTGTCGGTCTGGTCGCCCGAGGCGCTGGAGGCGCTGCTGCCGTGGTGCGCGGATCGGGGCGTGGGGTTCCTGGCGGCGATGCCGCTCGGCAACGGCTTCCTGACCGGGACGCTCACGCCGGGTGAGGGTTTCGAACCGGACGACCTGCGGGCGCGGCACCCTCGGTTCACCGCGGAGATGATGGCGGCGAACCAGCCGATCGTGGCGGGGCTGCGGCGGATCGCCGGCCGGCACGGGGAGGGGGTCACCGCCGCGCAGGTGGCGCTGGCGTGGGTGCTGGCGCAGGGGCCGCATGTGGTGCCGGTGCCGGGGACGAAGCAGGGGCGGTGGGTGGCCGAGAACGCCGGTTCGGCGGATGTCCGGCTTACTGCGGGGGATCTGGCGGAGCTGGGCGGGCTGCCTGCTGCGCAGGGCTCGTGGGATTGAGCGGTTGTCGAGAGTGCCGCGATCTGTCGTCGGTTCAGTGCGGCACCGCTGTGGCTGGTCGCGCAGTTCCCCGCGCCCCTTGGGGGCGCTTTCAGCGGGCGTTCGATTCATGATCCGCCGGACAGACCCACGCCCCTGATGGGGCGCGCTGCACTAACGTCGGCAGGGAGGAGCCGTTGAAGGGACCGTGATCGTGCAACGTCGAGGTGTGCCTGCCATGTTGGCCGTGGTCGGGGTCCTGGTGGTGGCCGGGTGTTCCTCCGGGGGCGGTGGTGGCGGGGTGCCGGAGGCGCCCTGGGCCGGGGGGTCGTCGGCCAGTGGCTCCGGGGGCTCCCCGTCCGCCTCGGCGAGTGAGTCCGCCGCGCCTGCCAAGGGGTCGGTCAAGGTGCTGCGTACGGTCGCCGAGGGGCTCAAGTCGCCCTGGGGGCTGGCGCCGCTGCCGGACGGGACCGGGCTGCTGGTGTCCGACCGGGACGACGGGACGATCAGCAAGGTCGACGAGAAGACCGGGAAGATCACGGAGCTGGGGATCGTCTCCGGGGTGTCCGCGGCCGGTGAGGGGGGTCTGCTGGGGATCGCCCTCTCCCCCGACTTCGCCTCGGACCACATGATCTACGCGTACTTCACGTCGGCCTCCGACAACCGCATCGTGCGGCTGCTCTGGGACGAGAGCAAGCCGGCCAAGGAGCAGCTGGGCGCCCCCGACACGATCTTCAAGGGGATTCCGAAGGGGTTCATCCACAACGGTGGCCGGATCGCCTTCGGCCCGGACGGCATGCTCTACGCGGGCACCGGGGAGAGCGGGCAGCGGGGCCTGGCGCAGGACAAGGGCTCACTCGGCGGGAAGATCCTGCGGCTGACGCCGGAGGGCGACCCGGCCCCCGGCAACCCGTTCCCGGGCTCGCCCGTCTACACCTACGGCCACCGCAATGTGCAGGGCCTGGCCTGGGACGACCGACAGCGGCTGTTCGCCTCGGAGTTCGGGCAGGACACCTGGGACGAGCTGAACGCGATCAAGCCCGGCGGCGACTACGGCTGGCCGGACGCGGAGGGCAGGTCCTCCGACCCGAAGTACGTGAACCCGATCGCCCAGTGGCACACCGACGACGCCTCCCCCAGCGGCATCGCCTATGTCGACGGCGTGATCTGGATGGCCGGTCTGAAGGGCCAGCGGCTGTGGCGCATCCCGCTGGACGGCACGACCGCGGCCGCCGCACCGCAGGCCTTCCTCACCGGCCAGTACGGGCGCCTGCGCACGGTCGTGGCGGCGGGCGGCGACAAGGTGTGGCTGGTGACCAGCAACACCGACGGGCGGGGCAAGCCGAAGGCGGGCGACGACAGGATCCTGGAGCTGGAGGTGAAGTAGGCGGCGACCACGCCGCTCAGGCCTCGTCGTCCCCGGAGTCCGCCGAGGGCCCCGCTTCGGAATCCCCTGCGGAATCCGTCGCGGACTCCTCCTGCGGGAGCCGTATGACGACCTTGCCGGACGCGAGGTCTATCGGGCCGCGTCCGGGATCCGTGTCCCCCACGTCCTCACGGGTCAGCTCCAGCCGCTTCTGCTCCTCGTGGGTGTGTTTGCGGCCGGGTGCGAAGAGCTCCTCGAACATGTTGAACACGGTGCCTCCTGTGCCGGTCCCCTTACCTGGTCGGGTCGAGGGCCTCGACGGGGAACAATCCGAGTCTGTGTGCCACCGCCGCCGCCTCGCCCCTTCCTGCAACGCCCAGCTTGCCCAAAATGTTCGAGACATGGACGCTCGCGGTCTTCGGGGAGATGAAGAGCTCCTCGGCGATCTGGCGGTTGGTGCGGCCGGCCGAGACCAGGCGGAGGACGTCACGCTCCCGGCTGGTGAGGCCGAGGCTCTCGGCGGGGTCGAGGGCCCTGGGGGAGGCGCGGGTGGTGAGGGTGAGGCGGGCGCGCTGGGCGAGAAGGGCGACGGCCTCGGCGAGCGGGCGGGCGCCCAGGTGGTCGGCGACGGCTCCGGCCAGCCGGAGGAGTTCCGTCGCGCGGTCGCGTTCGTCGTCGCCGGTGGCCTCTTCGAGCAGGGCCTGGGCGAGGCGGCGGCGGACCCGGGCGAGGTCGTAGGGGCGGTCCAGGCACTCGAAGTCGGTGACCACGTCCGACCAGACGGCGGCGGTGTCGGTGCCCCGGGCGCGGTGCAGCTCGGCGCGGGTCCAGCGCTCGTACGCCTGCCAGAGGGGCGCGCCGGTGGTGAGCTTGCGCGCGGCCTCGGCGAGCCGGTCGAGGGCCTCGGCGCGACCGTCGGCCGCCGCGGGCAGGGTGCGGGCGTCGGCCTCGGCGGTGGCGGCGGCCAGCAGCAGGGGCCAGCCGTATCGGTGGGTGCCGGGCGGGAAGCCGGCCGCCAGGGCGCGGTCCAGCTCGGCGCGGGCGTCGAGGAGCCTGCCCTCCTCGGCGGCGACGCCGATGGCGATCCGGGCGACCGGCAGCAGTACCTGGGGCATCGGGTCGTGGGTGCCGTAGTGGGCCTGCGCGATGGCCAGCCGGCGGGCGGCCTCGGCCGCGTCGCCCCGGGCGAGGGCGATATGGGCGATGTGCAGGGCTCCGACGCCCCGGGGCTTGGCGCTGGCCGCGGAGCCGAGGGCGCCCACGGCGGCTTCGGCGGCCTCGTCCCACTGGCCGAGCGAGTACAGCGACTCGGAGAGGTTGCCCCAGATCCATGCCTCGGAGTCCAGCAGGCCGTATCTGCGGGTGAAGTCGACGCCCTCGCGCAGGATCGGCACGGCCTCCCGGGAGCGGCCGACCGACTCCAGCTCGGAGGGCAGGTTCACGAAGGCCCGGCCGACGACGTGGGCCACGCCGTCCTGGAGCACGGCCTCCTTGACCCGGTACAGCTCCGCCAGTCCGTTGTCGACGTCGCCCGAGTCGACCATGAGGCAGCCGAGGGTGACGCGCGCGTTGAGCTCGATCTCCCTGGCGCCCACCATCCGGGCGTACTCCACGGCCCGTTCGGCGGCGGCGAAGGCCTCGGGGCCCGGTCGGTGCAGCATGGACCAGGTCGCGACGTTGGCCAGTACGTCCGCGTGCACCTCGGACGGCGGCAGGCCGCGCACCAGGTCCTGGGCGTTGGCGAGCTCCTGCCGGCCGTCGCCGCGGGCCAGGCCCTGGACCAGCCGGGAGCGCTGCACCCAGAACCAGGCGGCGCGCTGCGGGTCGTGCTCGTCCTGGAGGATCCGCAGTGCCTTCTTGGTGATCTTCAGGGCGCGTTCGCGCTCCCCGCAGAAGCGGCCGGCGACCGCCGCCTCCGCCATCAGGTCGAGGTAGCTCAGCGGAGCGGCTGCCGGATCGCAGCCACAGGGAGGGTAGACGTCGGTGTAGTCGACGGGGCGCAGGGCCGCGCGGATCTCCTCGGGGGCGATGTCCCACAGCTCCATCGCCCGCTCCAGGAGCCGCAGTTGCTCGCTGTAGGCGTGCCGGCGGCGGGCCACGACGGAGGCGTCGAGGACGGCGGGCAGGGCCTTGGCGGGGTCGTGGGCCTGGTACCAGTAGCTGGCCAGGCGGGTCACGTGCGCGTCGGCCGGTACCAGCCCGGGGTCGGCCTCCAGGGCCTCGGCGTAGTGGCGGTTGAGCCGGGAGCGTTCGCCGGGCAGCAGGTCGTCGGCGACGGCCTCGCGGACCAGGGAGTGCCGGAAGCGGTAGCCGTCGCCGGCGGGGGTGGCGGTGAGGAGGTTGGCGCCGACGGCGGCCCGCAGCGCCTCGATGAGGTCGTCCTCGGCGAGCCGGGCGACGGCGGCGAGCAGCCGGTACTCGACGGTGGAGCCGCCCTCGGCGACGATCCGGGCCACCCGCTGGGCGCTTTCGGGCAGGGCCTCGACCCGGACCAGGAGCAGGTCGCGCAGGGAGTCGGTGAGCCCGGTGCAACAGCCCTCTACGGCGGCCACGGCGAGTTCCTCGACGAAGAAGGCGTTGCCGTCGGAGCGTTCGAAGATCTCGTCGACCTGGACGGGGTCGGGTTCGGTGGCGAGGATGCCGGCGATCTGGCGGCCGACCTCCTCACGGGTGAAACGGGCGAGTTCGAGGCGGCGGACGGTGCGCAGCCGGTCGAGTTCGGCGAGCAGGGGGCGCAGCGGGTGGCGTCGGTGGATGTCGTCGGAGCGGTAGGTGGCGAGGACGACGAGCCGGCCGGTGCGCAGGGTGCGCAGCAGGTAGGCGAGGAGGTGGCGGGTGGAGGCGTCGGCCCAGTGCAGGTCCTCCAGGGCGACGACCACCGTGCGCTCGGCGGCGACCCGCTCCAGCAGGCGCGCGGTGAGCTCGAAGAGGCGGGCCATGCCCTGTTCGTCGTGGCGGCCGGAGGTGGCCTCGCCGAGCTCGGGCAGCAGCCGGGCCAGCTCGTCCTCCTGGCCGGCGGCGGCCGCGGCCAGTTCGTCGGGCAGGGCGGCCCGCAGTGCGCGCAGGGCGGTGGAGAAGGGGGCGAACGGCAGTCCGTCGGCGCCGATCTCCACACAGCCGCCCAGGGCGACGACCGCGCCTTGGCGGCAGGCGGCCGTGGCGAACTCCTCGACCAGCCGGGTCTTGCCGACGCCGGCCTCGCCGCCGAGCAGCAGCGCCTGCGGCTCGGCGGCCCCGGCACGCGCGAGCGCGTCGTTCAGTGTGTCCAACTCGTCGCTGCGGCCTACGAACACGGGACTCACGGACCTGGTTTCCACAGGCCAGAGCATCGCATGGGCCTCGGAGTCCACGGCAGCGGTTTTCCACAGCGCCAGTGCGCTTGTCGTACCGGTGGACGGCGGCGAGGGAGGCAACGGGGGAAGCCGGCGGCCGACCCCCGTACGGCCACCGGCTTCCCCGTTCCCGGCCTCCGGGCGGTCGGCGCCGCCCGGCCGCCCCGTGTTCACGCGGCGCGCGGGAGCCGGCGCCGGCCACGGCGGTCGGTATGGGCCTCCTGCGCCGCCGCGGTGTCCCGGGCCTCCTGGCGAGCGGCGCGGCGGGAGCGGATGGCCTCACGGGCGAGGCGGGCGTCCGCGGCCTGCCGGCGCAGTTCGGCGGAGCGGATCCGGTGGAGTTCGAGCTCGAACATGGTGTGTCCCTTGTGAGAGCGGGTGATCGGGCTTCGCTTTCGCGATGCCTCCACCTTCGTCTCCCAGGGGGGTGCGCCACATCGGGAGAGTTCCGCATCTTCGCGGGGCCGCCGGACCCCGGACACGCGTAAGGGGCCTTAGTACGTCCGTAAGGTGCTTACGGACGCCCTAAGGCCCCTTCTGACCTGGGCTGTCGCGGCTGTGTCAGCTGGTCGACGGCAGGCCGAGGAGTGCGTCGGAGTACTTGAGGACGGCCAGCAGCAGGCCGATGACGCCGAGCGCCACGCCCGCCCAGGCGACCGACTTGATCCACGGCGCCTGCGGCTTGCTCGGGGCGCCGAAGGCGGGCCGGGCCAGCACCACGACGGCGGTGAGCAGGGCGGCCAGCGCGAACAGGCCGGCCCACAGCGCGGTGGTCTGCCACGCGTCGCCGTACACCTCCTTGACCTGCGTGGCGACGCTCGCGGTCGACGAGGTCTGGAGCTGGCCGACGAGGGTCTCGCGGGCGGCGGCCACCGTACCGATCCAGCCACCCGTGAGGGAGACCAGGCCGAGCGCGACGGAGACGACGGCACCGGCGCCCTGGCCGACGCCGGACGGGCCCTCGGCCTCGGCCAGGTCCCCGGCGAGGTCGGCGTCGTCCTCCAAGTCCTCAGCGCCCTCAGCGTCCTCAGCATCGACGTCGGCTTCCGTGCCGTCGGCGGCCTCGGTGACGGCGGCCGCCGCCTCCGGCTCGGCCCCGGCCTCGGTACCGGAATCCGACACGTCGTCGGCGCTCTTGGTGACGCTCACCTTCTCCTCGTCGGTCGTGGCCTCGGCGCCCGTCTCGGCACCGGTCTCGTCAGCTGTCTTGGTTCCCATGTCCGGCACCGTACGGATCCTGTCTGAGAGGCTTCTTAATGATCGTTCTCTTCGGCACGCGCGCGTGCTTCGCGCCATTCCGGGGCGAGGATCGACCACACTTCCAGGTCGTGCCGTAGGCCACCATAGGGGTGCGCCTGGCGGCGTACGCCATCGCGGGTCATCCCCAGCCGCCGGGCCACGTTCAGGCTGGGCACGTTGCCCGAGGCGGCGACCCACTCGATCCGGTGGATGCCGCGCTGCTCGACCGCGAAGTCGAGCAGTACCCGCATCGCGCGCGTGACGAGTCCGCGCCCGGTGCCGGCCGGCTCCAGCCAGCAGCCGACCTCGGCGTTCCCGTGTTCGGCGTCGAAGTTCAGGAAGAGCACCCCGCCGACGAGCGTGCCCCCCAGCCACAGGCCGTGCAGGGAGCCGGTGTCGGCGGCGCGCATGTCGGCGTAGCGCTGGAGCATGGCCCGTGCGGCGGGCACGTCCGTCTCCCTGGAGCCGAAGGAGATGAACTGCCCGATGAACTCCCGCCCGCGTTCCAGGTGGGCCAGGAACTCCTCGGCGTGCCAGGGCTCCAGTGGGCGCAGTTCGGCGCCGTCGTCACCCAGGGATATCGCGTACATCGTGCTTCTCCAGTTCCACCGTGCCCTCGACCAGCACGTCGAGCCTCTCATGCGCGGCGCGGCACTCGGGCGGCCCGACGCCGGTCCGGGGCGGGTGCGTCAGTCGAACTGGTCGCCGAGGGCCATCACCATGGTGCCCAGGATCATCAGCCAGAGGGCCCAGCGGGTACGGCCGCGGGACCCCAGCACTCCCGCGAACACGCACACGGCGGATCCGGAGCCGTAGGCGGCCGGCACCAGGGCGCGCACGCCCCCGCCCACTCTCATCGACGCGGCGGTGAGCCCCATCAGGGCCAGCAGCACTCCGGTCACGGTGGCGGTCCAGCGGGCCCGACGGGCGTCCTCGAAGAGGTCCTCGTCCTCGTCGGCCGCGGCCTCCACCTCGGTTATCTCGGGTTCGGCATCGGATTCGGCGTGTCCGGTCATGGCGGGCGAGCGTAGTACCCGCACCTGAGGAAATCGGCTGCGAACCATGTCGACAACTGCTAGCTTCCGCGGGTCAGCCCTGATCGGCCCCTCGCCGACGACCGAAGCGGGTGCATTGTTTGACGGTCCGAATGAGCTCCTATGCATCGCCCTTCACTACGAAGATCACAAGGAGCCCGTTCAGCCATGTCCGACGCCGTTTCTCCCGCACCGTCGAAGGACGCCTCTCTCACTGACCGTCTGACCCTGCCCCGGTACCCGCTCAGCAGCACCTACGACGCCCGCTGGGCCGTCGAGAACCAGATGGGCCCGCACGCCCTGTGGCTGCTGGAATGGCTGGCCCCCGCCCTCGGCCTGGACGCGCTGCGCCCCTGTGCGCGCGTGCTCGACCTGGGCTGCGGCCGGGCGGTGACCTCGATCTTCCTGGCCAGGGAGTTCGACGCGCAGGTCACCGCCGCGGACCTGTGGATCAAACCCGACGACAACGCCGGGCGCATCGCCGAGGCGGGGTTCGCCGACCGTGTGCAGCCGGTGCACGCCGAAGCGCACGACCTGCCCTTCGCCGAGGGCAGCTTCGACGCGATCGTCTCGGTCGACGCGTACCAGTACTTCGGCACCGCCGACCTCTATCTGCCCACGCTCACCCGGCTGCTGAAGCCCGGTGGGCGGATCGGGATCGTCGTGCCCGCGGTCCGCGAGGAACTGGACGGCGCCGAGCCGCCGGAGCACCTCAAGGCCCACTGGGACACCGGTTTCTGGTCGTTCCACTCCGTCGGCTGGTGGCACCGGCACTGGACCCGCAGCGGGGCCGTGCAGGTCGAGACCGCCGACTGGCTGGAGGACGGCTGGCGCGACTGGCTGCTGTGGAGCGAGGTGTGCGCCGCCGAGAGCCCGTACCCGGAGATGGCCCGGATGGCCCGGGAGTCGGTGGAGCTGCTGAAGGCCGACCGGGGGCAGCTGCTCGGCTTCGCCCGGATCGTGGGCCGCCGCCGCTGACACGGTACGGCCCCGGAGGCGCTGCCTCCGGGGCCGTATGCCGCATCACGTGCGTGCCGCTGCTCAGCCCTCGCTGACGCCCAGCTTCTCCAGGATCAGTTCCTTGACACGGGCCGCGTCGGCCTGGCCGCGGGTCGCCTTCATGACCGCGCCGACCAGGGCGCCGGCCGCGGCCACCTTGCCGCCGCGGATCTTGTCGGCGACGCCCGGGTTGCCGGCGATGGCCTCCTCGACGGCGGCGGTCAGCGCGCCCTCGTCGGAGACGACCTTCAGACCGCGCTTGTCGACGACCTCGTCCGGGGTGCCCTCGCCCGCGAGGACGCCCTCGATGACCTGGCGGGCCAGCTTGTCGTTCAGGTCACCCTTCGAGACCAGCTCGGTGACCCGGGCGACCTGCGCCGGGGTGATCGCCAGCTCCTCGAGCGAGGTGCCCGACTCGTTGGCGCTGCGCGCCAGTTCGCCCATCCACCACTTGCGGGCGGAGGCCGCGTCGGCCCCGGCGTCGATGGTGGCGACGATCAGGTCCAGCGCACCGGCGTTGATGATCGCCTGCATCTCCACCGCGGAGATGCCCCACTCGGCGAGCAGCCGGGTACGGCGGGCCAGCGGCAGCTCCGGCAGCGCGGCGCGGATCTCCTCGACCCACTCGCGGGACGGGGCGACCGGGACCAGGTCGGGCTCCGGGAAGTACCGGTAGTCCTCGGCCTCCTCCTTCACGCGGCCCGAGGTCGTCGACCCGGTGTCCTCGTGGAAGTGCCGGGTCTCCTGGATGATCGTCCCGCCGCCGTTGAGCACGGCCGCGTGCCGCATGATCTCGAAGCGGGCCGCGCGCTCCACGGACCGCAGCGAGTTCACGTTCTTCGTCTCGGAGCGGGTGCCGAACTTCTCGGTGCCGTTGGGGCGCAGCGACAGGTTCACGTCGCAGCGCATCTGGCCCATCTCCATGCGGGCCTCGGAGACGCCGAGCGCCCGGATGACCTCGCGCAGCTCACGGACGTACGCCCGCGCGACCTCGGGAGCACGCTCGCCCGCGCCCTCGATCGGCTTGGTGACGATCTCGATGAGCGGGATGCCCGCGCGGTTGTAGTCCAGCAGGGAGTGGGACGCGCCGTGGATACGGCCCGTGGCGCCGCCGACGTGCGTCGACTTGCCGGTGTCCTCCTCCATGTGGGCGCGCTCGATCTCCACGCGGAAGGACGTGCCGTCCTCCAGCTGTACGTCGAGGTAGCCGTTGAAGGCGATCGGCTCGTCGTACTGGGAGGTCTGGAAGTTCTTCGGCATGTCCGGATAGAAGTAGTTCTTCCGGGCGAAGCGGCACCACTCGGCGATCTCGCAGTTCAGCGCGAGGCCGATCTTGATCGCGGACTCGACGCCGGTCGCGTTGACGACCGGGAGCGCGCCGGGCAGGCCGAGGCAGGTCGGGCAGGTCTGCGAGTTGGGCTCGGCGCCCAGCTCGGTCGAACAGCCGCAGAACATCTTGGTCCTGGTGCCGAGTTCGACATGGACCTCAAGGCCCATCACGGGGTCGTAGGACGCCAGCGCGTCCTCGTACGACACCAGGTCGATCGTGGTGGTCACGGTGAAACTTCCCTCTCAGCCCAGCAGGACGTCGTCGTCGCCCAGCCGCTTCAGCTCGCGGTACAGCAGGGCGAATCCGGTGACGATCGCGACGGCGGACACGGTGGCGTCGATGAGCCGGAGCGTGTCGTGCTCGGCGCGGGCCTTCTTGATCTGCTTGGCGACACCGACCGCGCCGAACGCGGTGGTGGCCATGGACAGGTACGTACCGGACTTCGACTTCTTGAAGCCCTTGGCCTTCGACAGTGCGTTGCTCACAGCGACGGTGCCTCCTCCAGGAGCGGGTGGCCCCACCTTTCCACGAAGGCGGCCTCGACGGCGGCGCCGACCTTGTAAAGCCGGTCGTCCTTGAGCGCCGGGGCGATGATCTGCAGGCCCACCGGGAGGTTGTCCTCCGGGGCGAGACCGCAGGGCAGTGACATCGCCGCGTTGCCCGCGAGGTTCGTCGGGATGGTGCACAGGTCGGCCAGGTACATCGCCATCGGGTCGTCGGCGCGCTCGCCGATCGCGAAGGCGGTGGTCGGCGTCGTGGGCGACACGATGACGTCCACCTGCTCGAAGGCCTTCTCGAAGTCGCGCGTGATGAGCGTGCGGACCTTCTGGGCGGAGCCGTAGTAGGCGTCGTAGTACCCGCTCGACAGGGCGTAGGTGCCGAGCATGATGCGGCGCTTCACCTCGGGGCCGAAGCCCGCCTCACGGGTGAGGGAGGTGACCTCCTCGGCCGAGTGGCCGCCGTCGTCGCCCGTCCGCAGGCCGTAGCGCAGGCCGTCGAAGCGGGCGAGGTTGCTCGAACACTCGCTCGGCGCGATGAGGTAGTACGCCGACAGCGCCAGGTCGAAGGACGGGCAGTCCAGCTCGACGATCTCGGCGCCCAGTTCCTTCAGCAGCGCGACGGACTCGTCGAACCGCTGGATGACACCGGCCTGGTAGCCCTCGCCGCGGAACTGCTTGACGACACCGACGCGCATGCCCTCGACGCTGCCGTTGCGGGCGGCCTCGACGACCGGCGGGACGGGCGTGTCGATCGACGTGGAGTCCAGCGGGTCGTGTCCGGCGATGACCTCGTGCAGCAGCGCCGCGTCCAGGACCGTACGGGCGCACGGCCCGCCCTGGTCCAGGGAGCTGGAGAACGCGACCATGCCGTACCGCGAGACGGCGCCGTACGTCGGCTTGACGCCCACCGTGCCGGTGACGGCGGCCGGCTGGCGGATGGAGCCGCCGGTGTCGGTGCCGATGGCGAGCGGCGCCTGGAAGGAGGCGAGGGCCGCGGACGAACCGCCGCCGGAGCCACCGGGAATCTTGGTGAGATCCCAGGGGTTGCCGGTCGGCCCGTACGCGCTGTTCTCGGTGGAGGACCCCATGGCGAACTCGTCCATGTTGGTCTTGCCGAGGATGACGACGTCGGCGGCCTTGAGGCGCTTGGTGAGGGTGGCGTCGTAAGGCGGGATCCACCCTTCCAGGATCTTCGAGCCGACGGTGGTCGGTACGCCCTGGGTGGTGAAGATGTCCTTGAGCGCGAGCGGGACGCCGGCGAGCGGCCCGAGCTTCTCGCCCCTGGCCTTCTTCTCGTCGACGGCACGCGCCTGCGCCAGGGCGCCCTCGCGGTCGACGTGCAGGAAGGCGTGCACCTTCTCGTCGACGGCCTCGATGCGGGCGAGATGCGCCTCGGTGACCTCGACGGCCGTGAGCTCGCCGGAGGCGATCTTCGCGGCGATGTCGGCGGCGCCGAGCTTGATGATGTCCGTCATGGCTGTCTAGTCCTCCCCCAGGATCTGCGGCACCTTGAAACGCTGCTGCTCCTGGGCCGGGGCGCCGGAGAGCGCCTGCGCGGGGGTGAGCGAGGGACGGACCTCGTCCGCGCGCATGACGTTCGTCAGCGGCAGCGGGTGCGAGGTCGGCGGTACGTCTTGGTCGGCGACCTCGCTGACGCGGGCGACCGCGCCGATGATGTCGTCCAGCTGGCCTGCGAAGTGTTCGAGTTCTTCGGGCTTCAGCTCCAGACGCGCCAGCCGGGCGAGGTGGGCGACCTCCTCGCGCGTGATGCCAGGCATGCAGCGTTCCTCTGGGGTGAGTGTGTGTGGTTTGGAGCCAATCCTATGGGGCAGGGCCCGATGACCGTGAAACGGTTTCCCCCGGACCCCCAAACCTCCGTCCGTCTGCGGCTCAGTGCCGGGTGTCCCAGGCCTCGCTGCGCAGGTAGTGGTTGTCGTACAGCTCCTGCACCTCCAGGAGGCTCTCCAGGGTGGCCTCGCCCAGGCGCAGCCGCTGGAGGTGGCGGAAGTACTCGAAGCGCTCCACGCCCGGGGTGATGACGATGAGGATGTCCGCGGTGCTGCCGGGGACGGCGGCGAAGGCGTGCGGCGCGCCGGGCGGGATGACGATCAGGTCGCCGCGTTCGGCGGTGACGACGTCGTCGCCGGAGAGCAGGTCTGCGGCGCCGTCGAGCAAGTAGAACATCTCGGCGGAGTTGCGGTGCAGATGCGGTACGGCGCCGTCGGCGCCCTCCCCCAGTGTGACGCGCACGGTGGAGAGCGCGCCGCCGGTGGAGCTGCTGTCGGCGAGCAGCCGGACCCGGGTGGGGTCACTGCCGACCACCTCGGCGTCGGCCTCCCGCACGATCACGGACTCATCGAACTTCGGCACGAACAACGACATTTCAGAACCCCCTGTTGATGACGACATGTCGACCGGTCAGACGAGGAACAGCAGGGCGGCACTGATCAGCACGACGACCGCGGTGGCGAAGTGGATCCCGTACGCGACCGCCCTCGTCCCGCCGTTCCGCAGCACTATCAGCGTGTCGAAGAGCGGCACGAGTGCCACACAGAGCATGAACCAGGCCTCGGCGCGGGCGCCGGCGAAGGCGAGCAGGGCGAGGCCCATGACGCCG
The DNA here is from genome assembly GCF_019091475.1 of Streptomyces sp. GbtcB6. NCBI lineage: Bacteria > Bacillati > Actinomycetota > Actinomycetes > Kitasatosporales > Streptomycetaceae > Streptomyces > Streptomyces sp. GbtcB6. Next base: position 202,571 of record NZ_JAGXJL010000007.1, read on the forward strand.
AAGGTGCCGTCCTTCAGGCCCTTGGCCGTGAGGTAGGCGGCGGCGTCGCCCTTCGGGTCGGCGGGGACGCCGTAGCCGACGGCGGCGGGCCCGGGCTGGAGCAGGAACCGGGCGCCGATGAAGACGACGAACAGGTCGAGCACGACGGCGAGCGTGTAGGCGGTGACAGTCATGGCGGACTCTCCGTTCCCGTTTTTCTAGCAGCGCTAGGACTGAGAGTGACGCTAGCAGAACATCGACAGGTTGGCTAGCACTGCTAGAATCCAGAGCATGTCGATTCAACGGCGCCGGGAGCGCGAGCGGGCCGAGCGGGAGCGACTGATCGTCACGGCCGCGCGGGAACTCGCGGAGGCGGAGGGCTGGGACGCGGTGACGACCCGCCGCCTGGCCGCCGAGATCGAGTACAGCCAGCCGGTCCTCTACAGCCACTTCAAGGGCAAGGACGCGATCATGGCGGCGGTGGCCGTCCAGGGCTTCGCGGAGATGGCGGCGGAGCTGCGGGCGGCACGTGCCGCGGCGAAGGGCACGCGGGAGTCACTGGCGGCGGTGGCGGAGGCCTACACGTCGTTCGGCCGTCGACGCCCCGCGCTGTACGACGCGATGTTCACGCACCGGGTGGACCTGCCGTTCGCGACCCAGGAGGCCCCGGAGGCCCTGTGGGCGGCGTTCGGCGAGCTGCTGCAGGCGGTCGAGCCGATCGCCGCGGGCGACGACGACCCCGGCATCCTGACGGAGACGTTCTGGGCAGGCCTGCACGGCCTGGTGACGCTGATGCGCAACGGCCGCCTGCCGGAGGGGGCACACGAGACGAGGCTGGCGCTGCTGGTGGGCCATTTCAGCGCCCCGTAGCTTCTCAGCGCCCCGCACTGGAGCGCCCCGAAGGGGCGCGGGGCTGTGTCTGATATGCGGCTCCGCCGCGTGGGCGCGAGCAACCACACTCAACCCGCACCCGCCGACACCACCGCACCCCCACGGCAGACGCTCACCTCTTGAGAGACGGTGAACGGGCGGGCGGGTGGGCGACTATTCGGCGGCCGGCAATGCGGCCCGCGGACGCTGCCACCCCCGCGACCCCCGCGCCAACAGCCACGCCGTGGTCTCCTCCGGCGGCATCGCCGCGGCCACCAGCCACCCCTGCACCGCGTCACACCCGAGGTCCCGCAGCCGCTCCCACGTCTCGTCGTCCTCCACGCCCTCCGCGACGACCAGCAGCCCCAGCGAATGTGCGAGGTCGACCGTGCAGCGCACGATCTCCGCGTCCTCGTTGTCGACGGCCAGCCGGGCCACGAAGGACCGGTCGATCTTCAGCTCGCTCACCGGCAGCCGCCGCAGATGCACGAGCGACGAGTACCCCGTGCCGAAGTCGTCGAGCGACATCTTCACGCCGTGCCCGTGCAGCCCCGCGAGGGTGTCGGCGGCCCGCTGCGGGTCCTCCAGAAGCACATGCTCGGTTATCTCCAGCTGCAGCGCCCCGGCCGGCACCCCGTGCCGCGCCAGCCGCGCCGCCACCAGGCCCGCGAACCCCGGCGTGTGCACGTCCCGCGGCGAGACGTTGACCGCCACCGGCACCCGCAGCCCCTGCGCCCGCCACCGGGCGACCTGCCCGAGCGCGGTCTCCAGCACGTACTCCGTCAGATGGGGCATCAGCCCGGACGACTCGGCGATCGCTATGAACTCGTCCGGCGGCACCTTCCCCCGCTCCGGGTGCACCCACCGCACGAGCGCCTCGAGTCCGGCCACCTGGCCGTCGAAGCGCACCTTCGGCTGGTAGTGCAGCTGCACCTCGTGGGCGTCCAGGGCGCGCCGCAGATCGCCCAGCAGGCCCAGCCGGTCGGGGGTGTTGGAGTCCCGCTTGGACTCGTACACCTCGACGCCGGTACGGTCCCGCTTGGCCTGGTACATCGCCACGTCCGCCCGGCGCAGCAGCCCCTCCGCGTCGAGCGCGTGGTCGGGGAAGACGGCGACGCCCGCGCTGGCCTCCAGGACGAGGGTGAGTCCGTCGAGGTCCAGCGGGGAAGAGAGAGCCGTGACCAGGCTTCGGGCCACCCGGGTGGCCGAGGTCGTGGAGTCGGCGACCGGGAGTAACACCGCGAACTCGTCGCCGCCGAGCCGGGCCGCCTCCGCACCGCGCGGCAGCGCGGCCCGCAGCCGGTCGGCTATCTGGAGGAGCAGCCGGTCACCGGCGAGATGACCGAGCGTGTCATTGACCGAACGGAACCGGTCGAGGTCGATCAGCATGAGGGCGGAGCGGGCGCCGATGCGTTCGGCGTCGTCGAGGGCGGTCCAGATCCGCTCGAGGAGCCACTGCCGGTTGGGCAGTCCGGTCAGCGGGTCGCGCAGCTGCTCCTCGGCACGGGCCCGGGCTATCCACAGGGTGGAGTCGAGGGCGACCAGCGGGATGGAGAACAGCGGGAGCAGCAGCGGCTGGGCGACGGCGACCACGCAGATCAGCGGGGCGATGCCGAGCAGGGCGACGGCGACCAGGCCCTGGCGCATCAGGGCGGTGCGGGCGACGGTGGGCAGGCCGCCGCCGCGCGGAGCGTGCAGGTACCAGAGCAGGGCCCGGGTGACGGCGAGGTAGGCGGCCGCGACGAGCACGACCTCGGGGGCGGTGGCGATGCTCCAGCCGGCGGGGTCCCAGGGCGACTCGACGGTCGGGACGCGTCCGAACAGGCCGAGCACCAGCGCGCCGGCCCCGATGCCGAGGATGTCCACCGCGCCGTGCAGGACACCCTGCCGCCAGCGGTGGCGCCTGGCTATGCCGACCAGGACGACGACGGTGAGGCTGACCATGCCTGCGGGCACCCAGCCGTAGAGCAGGAGGACGGCGAGGGTGAGGGCGGCGCCGGAGCCGGTGCCGCCCCACCAGCGGGCGCGGCCGAGCAGGACGAGGTGGCCGACGATGATGCCGGTCAGCACGGCCAGCGACCAGCCGACCGTGCCGGACGGGAAGAGGGCGTGGTTGTCGGAGAACGCGCGGTAGAAACCGGCGCCGAGGACGAACGCGGCGGCCGCGACCACCCCGGCGGGCAGCGCGGGCCAGGACAGGTGCCGTTCGTGATCGGTGCCGGCCAGACCGGGCGGCGGTTCGACGGCGGCCAGCGGCAGCGGGTCGCGCGCGTCCGCCGCGCCGCTCACCGCCGGCCTGCCCGGCACACCCGGCACACCCGGACGCCGATCACCCCGCACCGTCCACCGGCTCCCCCGCCACGCGCACGCCCGGCGGCGCAGCGGCAGCCGCGCGCCCGTGGCGGCGCTCTCGGTCGGTTCCATTCCCGTCCCTCTCACAGCCGGCGGTGCCCACGCCGTGCGGTCCGTGCCCTGCCGGAGCACGGGAATGCCCCGACCGCAGCTGGGCACGGCAGGCGCACGTCTCAACAGTAGGCCGCAGAAGGCTTCCACGGGCAGCGGTCGAGGACGGTTGCCCGATTGCGCACCGGCCACCCGTATGCATCTGATATGCGCCGAACGGGTGGCCTTCAACCACTACTCGCCGGTCGGAAGGGCGACTTCGGCCGCTGCGTCCGGTCCCTGCTCCAAAAGGACGACAAATCCATCCTCGTTCAGAACCGGAACCTTCAGCTGCATCGCCTTGTCGTACTTCGACCCGGGGTTGTCACCCACGACCACGAACGCCGTCTTCTTCGACACCGACCCGGTCACCTTGGCGCCACGGGTCTGCAGTGCGTCCTTGGCGCCGTCGCGCGTGTAGTGCTCCAGGGTTCCGGTCACGACGACGGTGAGGCCCTCCAGCGGGCGCGGCCCCTCGTCCTCTCCGGTGGACTCGTCCTCCAGCGGGACTCCAGCGGCCTTCCACTTTCGGATGATCTCGCGGTGCCACTCCTCGGCGAACCACTCCTTGAGCGCGGTCGCGATGATGCCGCCGACGCCGTCGATGCCCGACAGCTCCTCCTCGGTGGCCTGCTCGATGCGGTCGATGGAACGGAACTCGCGGGCCAGCGCCTGGGCGGCGACCGGTCCGACGTGCCGGATGGACAGGCCGTTGAGGAAGCGGGCGAGCGGGCGGGTCTTCGCCTCCTCGATCTTCTGCAGCAGCGCGAGGGTGTTCTTCTTGGGCTCGCCCTTCTGGTTGGCGAAGACCGTGACGACCTTCTCCTCGCCGGTCTTGGGGTCGCGCTTGGGCAGCCCGCTGTCCGGGTCCAGGACGTACGCCTTGATGGGCAGCAGCTTCTCGACGGTGAGGTCGAACAGGTCGCCCTCGTCGACCAGCGGCGGGGCGGCGGGCTCCAGCGGCCGGGTGAGCGCGGCCGCCGCGACCCCGCCGAAGTGCTCGATGTCCAGGCACTCGCGGCCCGCGAGGTAGGAGACGCGCTCTCTCAACTGGGCGGGGCAGGTGCGGGCGTTGGGGCAACGCAGATCGATGTCGCCCTCCTTCATGGCCCGCAGCGGCGTCCCGCACTCGGGACACTCGGCCGGCATCACGAACTCCCGCTCGGTGCCGTCCCGCAGGTCGACGACCGGGCCGAGGATCTCCGGGATGACGTCACCGGCCTTCCGCAGCACCACCATGTCGCCGATCAGCACACCCTTGGCCTTGACGACCTCCTGGTTGTGCAGGGTGGCGAACTCCACCTCACTGCCCGCCACGGTGACCGGCTCGACCTGGGCGTACGGCGTGACCCGGCCGGTGCGGCCGACGCCCACCTTGATGTCGATCAGCCTGGTGTTGACCTCTTCCGGCGCGTACTTGTACGCGATCGCCCACCGCGGGGCACGGGCCGTCGAGCCGAGCCGCCCCTGGAGGCGGATCTCGTCCAGCTTCACGACGACACCGTCGATCTCGTGCGCCACGGAGTGCCGGTTCTCGCCGTAGTAGGCGATGAACTCCCGTACGCCGTCGAGGTCGTCGACCACCCTGTTGTGCGGGGAGGTGGGCAGACCCCAGGTCTTGAGCAGGTCGTAGGCCTCGGAGAGCCGGCCGAGGCCCTCGAAGCCCTCCAGGGCGCCGATGCCGTGCACGACCATGTGCAGCGGGCGGCCGGCGGTGACCCGTGGGTCCTTCTGGCGCAGTGAACCGGCCGCCGCGTTGCGCGGGTTGGCGAACGGCTTGTCGCCGGCCGCGACCAGGCGTTCGTTGAGCTCGGCGAACTTCTCCATCGGGAAGTAGACCTCGCCGCGGATCTCGACAAGGTCCGGGACGCGCTCGCCGTGCAGCCGGTCCGGGATCTCGGCGATCGTACGGACGTTGAGCGTGATGTCGTCACCGGTGCGGCCGTCGCCGCGGGTCGCCGCGCGGGTGAGGCGGCCGTGCTCGTAGGTGAGGTTGACGGCGAGTCCGTCGACCTTCAGCTCGCACAGGAAGTGGTACTCCTGGTCGCCCAGTTCCTTGTGGATACGCTCGGCCCAGGCGGCGAGGTCCTCGTCGTTGAACGTGTTGTCCAGCGACAGCATCCGCTCGCGGTGCTCGACCGACGTGAACTCCGTCTCGTACGCCCCCGCGACCTTCTGGGTCGGCGAGTCCGGGGTGCGCAGCTCCGGGTACTGCTCCTCCAGCGCCTCCAGCGTCTTGAGGAGCTGGTCGAACTCCGCGTCGCTGATGACGGGAGCGTCCTTCGCGTAGTACCGGAAGCGGTGCTCCTCGATCTGCTCAGCGAGCCGCGCGTGCTTCTCCCGTGCCTCGGCGGGCACTGCCGTCTCCGCCTGCTGCTTGTCGCCGGCCACCGTGTTCCTCCCGTTACTCTGGGTTGTCCGCGAGTGATCTCGCCGCCCGGACGCAGTGGGCGAGCGCCTGCCGGGCGTACGCGGGGGAAGCGCCCGCCAGCCCACACGCCGGGGTGACCGTGACGGACTCCGCGAGAAGCCCCGGTCGCAGCCCCAGCCTGCGCCACAGCGTCCTGACACCCATGACGCTACCGGCAGGGTCTGACAATGCCGTGTCCGTGCCCGGCACGACACCGACGAAGAGCCGGGTCCCCCCTTCCACCGCCTCGCCGATCACGTCGTCGTCACGTTCGGTGAGGAGCGAGAAGTCGAAGGAGACGGCGGCCGCTCCGGCTCGGCGGAGCAGGGCGAAGGGGACGTCGGGGGCGCAGGAGTGGACGACGACCGGGCCGTCGGCGTGGACGCCGAACACGTCGCGCAGGGTGGATTCGACGACCTGGCGGTCGACGGCACGGTGGGTGCGGTAGCCGGAGGCGGTCTTCACCTGGCCGCGCAGTACGGCGGTGAGGGACGGCTCGTCGACTTGGAGCACCGGGCGGGCGCCGGGGATGCGCCGCCGGACCTCGGCCAGGTGGACGCGCAGGCCCTCGGTGAGGGAGGCGGCCAGGTCACGGCAGGCGCCGGGGTCGGAGAGGACCGACTCGCCGTTGCGCAGCTCCAGGGCCGCGGCGAGGGTCCAGGGGCCGACCGCCTGCACCTTCAGCGGACCCTCGTACTCCTGGGTGAACTCCTCCAGCGCGTCCAGGTCCTCGCCCAGCCAGGCCCGGGCCCGCCGGGTGTCCCGGCCCGGCCGGTCGCCGAGCCGCCAGCCGCTGGGCTCCACGCGCGCGTACAGCTCGACGAGCAGGCCCGCGGTGCGGCCGATCATGTCGGCGCCGGGGCCGCGGGCGGGCAGCTCGGGCAGGAAGGGGAAGTCCTCGAAGCTGCCGGTCGCGGCCTTGGCTGCCTCGCGGGCGTCGGTGCCGGGGAGCGAGCCGATGCCGGTGGCGGGGCCGAAGTCGGAGATTGCGTTCACGTGAGGAGCCTAAGCGGGGCGGGCGGTGCGATGTGCGGCCGCACCGCCCGGAGTGCCTCGCCGGCACGGCCCGGCGGACCGCGCGACGTTATCGCCCCACTCACCCCACTCGTTCCGCTCGCACCATTCGTTCCGCTCAACGGCACAACGGGCGACAGGGCGCGGCCCGCTCCGCAGGCTGGATCCGCAGGCTGGATCCGTCGGCCGGGGCGCCCGCCCCGCACCGCAGACCGCCCCCGCCACCGCTCAGGGAGGACACCCATGACGTCGTCGCCGCAACGTCCCGCGCCCGGCGACGAACTGGCCCTGCTGAAGGCGGAGTTCAAGGTCGGGTCCGACGTGTGGCGCTCGGCGCTGGGCGGCGCGGTGTGCGTGGCCGATCCCGAGGCGGCCCGCGCGGTGATGGGCAACCGACACGGCGTCGTCGCGGAGACCTCGGACTTCTACCACCACCGGCACGGCGTCTTCGGGCCGCGCGCCGCCCAGATCACCATCGGCCGGGCGGCCCGCAACCTGATACAGAGCCATCTGCTGGCCCGGCAGGACGACTTGCCCCGGCTGGTCGCCGAGCGGCTGGCACCGCGCAGCGAGTGGCCGGACGCCGGGAACCTGCTCGTCCTGCGGCATCTGCGCGATGTACTGCTGCACCCGGACGCCCCGCCCCACCTGCACCGCACGGTGGAGGCGATCGTCGCCCGCGCGGTGCTGGCGGGTGCCCGGCAGCGCCACTCCGCGCCGTCCCGGCTGCTGTTCCGGCGCCGTGCGCTGCACGCCCTGCACACGGAGATACGGGCCCGGCAGCGCGCGGCACGGCCGCTGGACCACCCGGCGGGGCCGCGCGACCTCGTCGACGTCGTCGTCGGGGGCGGCCCGGCCGCGGATCCGCGTGAACTCGTCGAGGTCTACCTGTCGTTCCTGTTCGCCACGGCCGGCTCGATCGGGTTCGCACTCGGCTGGTCGGTGCTGCTGCTTGGCACACACCCGGAGCGAGCCGCCGCCGACCCGGGCCGGACCGTCCGCGAGGCGCTGCGGCTGTGGCCGGTGGCGTGGCTGTTCGCCCGCACCCCGAGCCGTGCGCAGGAGCTGGGCGGGACGCCGGTCACGCCCCGGGACCGGCTGATGGTGTGCAGCTACCTGGTGCACCGGCACCCCGGGTACTGGGAGCGGCCCGACGAGTTCGTCCCGGAGCGCTGGGCCGAGGGCGCGCCCGACGGGGCCTACCTGCCGTTCGGTCTCGGTGCGCACACCTGTGCCGGCGCGACCGTCACCGTACGGCTCCTGGAGGACCTCGTGGGCCTCCTCACCCGTGACTGGCGTGTGTCGGTCACCCCTGACGGCGGCGGGCCCCAGGTGGGTCCGGCGCTGGCTCCGCCGCGGTTCACCGCGACGCTGAGCCGTCCCGACGGCTGTCCCGAGAGGAGGTGAACCAGCATGCGCGCGCTGTACCTCAAGACGAAGTCGGTCCTCAACGTCCGACGCTCGTACGGGCAGTTCTGGTACCTGTACCACCACATCTGACCGGCCCGCGCGGGGAGGCGACAGCCGGTCGGCTCCCCGCGCTCCCACGAGGGGAACGCTCACGATGACCACCCCGCAGCACCCCGAGGACTTCCTGAGTTCCATGCGGCTGCGCAGCGCTCAGGAGGAGGGCGTCTTCTGGGTCGACGACGAGCGGCTCGGGGTCTTCGAGCCGGAGGCGGCCCGCCGGGTCAGCGCCACCAACTGGCAGCGGTACGTCATGCACGACCGGCTGGTCGACATGGTGCGCCGGCGGCGCAGCCCCGAGATGCGGTGGAGCCGGATCCGCTCCGCCTGGATGACCCAGCTGCACGCCCTCGCGACGGCGGAGCAGCACGGCCTGCTGATCGAGCGCATGGAGCGGGTGCTGGACGCGCGGACCGGGCAGGACACCGACCTGACCATGCTGATGCAGGACGTGGCGCTGCGGTCGCTGCTGCCCGTCGCGCTCGGCGGGCTCACCGGCGCCGAGGCGGATCTGGTCCGCCGGGACCTGGAGATGAAGCTGGCGCGGCTGGTGTCGCCCGTGCCGGGCGGCGTCCTGCACCATCTGCGGCACGTCGCCGTCCAGGTGCGGGCCGGGCTGGTGGTGCGCCGGGTCCTGCGGCAGCGCGCCCGTGGCCGGCGCGGGCGCGAGCCGGACCTCGCCGACCCCTTCGTGGACCTGCTGCCGGAGCTCGGCATGGACCGGGCGCTGGACGTGGTGACCACCGTCCTCACCGCCATCGGGGGCCCGCCCGGGACCGCCGCCGCGAGCGTGTTGTACGAGTTCGTCCGGCACCCGGAGTGGCAGCGCCGGCTCGAAGCCGAGCTGCGCGCCGTGGACCCGGTGGAGTTCCGTACGGCGCCCACCAGGGCGGCCCCGGTCACCCACCGGTTCGTGAAGGAGGTGCTGCGGATGTGGAGCCCGCCGCTGCTGCTGGTGCGCCGCTCCACGTTCGCGTTCGACCTGGGGAAGACCCGGCTGGAGCCGGGGCAGTGGTACCTGCTGAGCCCGCACCTGATCCACCGCGACGAGCGGGTCTGGAAACAACCCGACGTCTTCGACCCGGACCGTTTCCTGCCGGGCGCGCCGCACGGCCCGGCCGACCGGACCTGTTACGTGCCGTTCGGCTGGGCGCCGAAGAAGTGCATCGGCGCGAACATCGCCGTCGTCCAGCTGATGGCCCTGTGCCACCTGCTGTGCACCCGCTACCGGCTGACCGTGGCGGATCCGGAGGCGGTCACCATGGCCCTGCGGTTCGCGCCGGTGCCGGAGAACTTCCATGGGCGGCTGGTGCTGCGGTGAGCGGGGTCGGTCGGCAGCGCCCCGGAAGGGGCGCGAGGCTGTATTCGATTTGCGGCTACCGCCGCGTGTGCGCGACCAGCCACGACGGCGCCGCAGTCGACAAACGGCGTATCACGGCACTTCCAGCGGAGCGCTCAGCCGGGAAACGGGCCGGGGCGCACGGTGAGGTCGTTGATCTCCGCGTCCTGCGGCAGGTCCAGGGCGGTCAGGACGGCGGTCGCCACGGACTCCGGGTCGATCCACCGCGCCGGGTCGTACTCCTTGCCCTCCTGCTGGTGGACCTTCGCCTGCATCGGGCTCGCCGTGCGGCCCGGGTAGACCGAGGTGACCCGGACACCGTTGCCGTGCTCCTCGGCGCGGAGCGAGTCGGCCAGGGCCTTCAGACCGTGCTTGGAGGCCGCGTACGCCGACCAGCCCGCGTGCGCGTTGAGTCCCGCGCCGGAGTTCACGAACAGCACGTGGCCGCGGGCGGCGCGGAGCTGGGGCAGGAAGTGGCGGGTGAGCTCGGCCGGGGCGACCAGGTTGACGTTGAGCTGGTGGCGCCAGGACTTCGGGGTCAGCTCGCCGACCTCGCCCAGGTCGACGACGCCCGCGATGTGCAGCAGCGAGTCGACCCGGTCCGGGAGGGTCTGGTGGGAGAAGGCCCAGGAGAGCTTGTCCGGGTCCGCCAGGTCGCCGACCAGGGTGCGGGCGCCGGGGAACTCGGCGGCCAGTTCCTTCGCGCGGCCCGCGTCGCGCGCGTGCAGCACGAGTTCGTCCCCGCGCGCGTGCAGGCGGCGGGCCACGGCGGCGCCGATGCCGGAACCGGCACCGGTGATCACATGAGTTGCCATGGGGCCCATGCTCGCATCAGCGGGCGCCGAGACCCTGCTCCAGGTGGGCCAGGGCCTGTGCCGGTTCCTCGGCGAAGAACATCAGCTCCGCCAGAGGGCGGGGCAGGAAGCCCTCCGCCTCCATACGGTGGAACTGTTCCTTCAGGCCGTCGTAGAAGCCGGCGGTGTTGAGCAGGACGACGGGCTTGTCGGTGCGGCCGTGCTTCTTCAGCTCCAGGATCTCGGTGGCCTCGTCGAGCGTGCCGGTGCCGCCGACCATGATCACCACGGCGTCGGCCTTCTCCAGGAGGAGCCGCTTGCGCTCCGCGAGGTCGGCCGCGATGACCATCTCGTCGGCGCCGGGGCGGGCCTTGTTGGCGAGGAAGCCGACGGAGACGCCGATCAGCTTGCCGCCGGCTTCCTGGACGCCGTCCGCGACCACCTTCATGAGGCCGACGTTGGAGCCGCCCCAGACCAGGGTGTGGCCGCCCTTGCCGATGAGTTTCGCGAAGTCGCGGGCGGGGCGGGTGTAGCGGTCGTCGAGATCTGCCGCGGAGAGGAAGACACAGATTCGCATGGGGAAAGGGTAGGCGTTGACCATTGGCGGCTGCGGGTGCGTTGTGGCTGGTCGCGCCCACGCGGCGGAGCCGCCAATCAACACAGCCCCGCGCCCCTGAAGGGGCGCTGCAGCCGGCGTCGGGAACAAGTGGGCGTCCGTCGGCGTCACCCTTACATGGCCTCTGGACACACGATCACCATCGAGCAGTCCCAGCAGCACGTCCGCGTCACGCACGGGGACCTGGTCCTCGCCGAGAGCGATCGGCCTCTCGTCCTGCGTGAGACCGGCTCTCCCGTGCGCTACTACATCCCCGCCGAAGACGTGCGGCTCGACCTTCTGACGCCCTCCGAGACGCACACCGTCTGCCCCTTCAAGGGGACCGCCTCCTACTGGTCCCTGCCGGACGCGCCGGACCTGGTCTGGGCGTACCCCGAGCCCAAGCCCGACGTCGCCCAGATCAAGGACCACCTCTGCTTCTACGAGGTCGACGTCGCCGGCTGACGCCGGACCGTCGACGCGATGGTCGCCGAGCCGACGACGCGGGTGTCGTCGTACAGGACGATCGCCTGGCCGGGGGCGACGCCGCGGACCGGCTCGGTGAACGTGACGTGCAGTTCGCCGTCGGTCAGTGCCGCGCTCACCTCGGTCTCGCCGCCGTGGGCGCGGAGCTGGGCGGTGTAGACGCCCGGGCCGGTGGGGGCGGCGCCGCACCAGCGGGGCTTGATCGCGGTCAGTCCGGTCACGTCGAGGGCGGCGGCCGGGCCGACCGTCACCGTGTTGTTCACCGGCGAGATGTCGAGGACGTAGCGCGGCTTGCCGTCGGCGGCGGGCGTGCCGATGCGCAGGCCCTTGCGCTGGCCGATGGTGAAGCCGTACGCACCCTCGTGGGTGCCGAGCTTCGCGCCCGTCTCGTCGACGATGTCGCCCTCGGCCTTGCCGAGCCGCTGGGCGAGGAAGCCCTGGGTGTCGCCGTCGGCGATGAAGCAGATGTCGTGCGAGTCGGGCTTCTTGGCGACCGCGAGGCCCCGGCGCTCGGCCTCGGCGCGGATCTCGTCCTTGGTGGTGAGGGTGTCGCCGAGCGGGAAGAGGGCGTGGGCGAGCTGCTTGTCGTCCAGGACGCCGAGGACGTACGACTGGTCCTTCGCCATGTCGGAGGCGCGGTGCAGCTCGCGGGAGCCGTCGGGGAGCGTCACGATCTTCGCGTAGTGGCCGGTGCAGACGGCGTCGAAGCCCAGGGCGAGGGCCTTGTCGAGCAGGGCCGCGAACTTGATCTTCTCGTTGCAGCGCAGGCACGGGTTGGGGGTGCGGCCCGCCTCGTACTCGGCGACGAAGTCCTCGACGACGTCCTCGCGGAAGCGGTCGGCGAGGTCCCAGACGTAGAACGGGATGCCGATGACGTCGGCGGCGCGGCGGGCGTCGCGGGAGTCCTCGATTGTGCAACAGCCCCGGGCGCCCGTGCGGAAGGATTGCGGGTTCGCGGAGAGCGCGAGATGGACGCCGGTGACGTCGTGACCGGCCTCGGCCGCGCGGGCGGCGGCGACGGCGGAGTCCACGCCGCCCGACATGGCGGCGAGGACGCGGAGGGGGCGGGTGCGCTGCGGGGTGTCAGTCATAGCCCCTCCAGGGTACGGGGGCGCGGGAACCGGGGCCCGCGAGTATCCGTTGGAGCTCGCATGGGGGCACAACAGGCAGTGGCGGGGGACCGGGACCGGCGGATCGGGCGGCGGGCGCTGCTGATCGGCGGGGCGGCGGCGGCCGTGGGCACGGTGGCACTGAGCAGGGACGAGCTGACGCGGCTGTACTGGCGGCTGCCGGGGGTGCGCAAGGCGCGGGTGGCGGGCGCGGTGGACTTCAAGGGTGCGCGCTGGGTGGCCGCATCGCCCGCGAACTACCGGACGGCGGACCGGCCGGCCGACTATCCGATCGACCGGGTGGTCATCCATGTCACCCAGGGCGGTTACGCGAGCGCGGTGAAGGTCTTCCAGGACCCGGCGCACGAGGCGGCGGCGCACTACATCGTGCGCAAGGACGGGCGGATCACCCAGCTGGTCCGCGAGCTGGACGTGGCGTTCCACGCGGGGAACCGGTCGTACAACGAGCGGAGTGTCGGGATCGAGCACGAGGGGTTCGTGGACCGTCCGGAGGACTTCACGGACGCGATGTACGCGGCCTCGGCGCGGCTGACGGCCGCGATATGCCGGCGGTACGGCATGGCGATGGACCGCGAGCATGTGATCGGTCATGTGGAGGTGCCGGGGACGGATCACACCGACCCGGGAAAGCACTGGGACTGGGGTCGCTACATGGGGCTTGTTCGGCGCGTCGGACAGGCCTGACACCCGGTTCCACCTGTGACTTAATCGTTATCCTGTGGTCGCGCTGCGCGCCGTCTGTGTCCGTTGCGTCCCGCACCCGTGGCCCCAGCTGCGTCTGCTCAACTCGACGCTTTTTCAAGGGAGTTAAGCATTACCAGCATCCATGGCCGCTTCACAGTTCCACCGGTTCGCTCCTAAATTCGCCTCAGATTTCACACAGACCCCAGGACAAACATCCGGGGCCATGACCCACACCACAGATCCCGCCTTCGAGGCGAACAACGAAGAAGAGCAGGTCACCGGCGGCAGGCGCCGTCGTGCCAAGGGCGCGAAGGATTCCAAGGCGGAGCACTCCAAGGCGGAGCGCACCACGGACGCCGAGCACTCCAAGGAGGGAACGGCCAAGCGCGGCAAGGGCGTTCACCGGCGGAAGTTCCTCGGCGGCATGGCCGGGGTCGGTCTGGGCGCCGTCGCCGCGGCCGGCTCCACCTTCGCCCTGCTGACCGACGCGAAGGGCAACAAGGCCGGCGCGGCCACCAACACCGCCACCCTGAACATCCCGGACCTCCTGGAGGGCACCACCTCCGACAGCACCACCACCTTCACGCTGGAGGCGAAGACCGGCACCGCCGAGGTGCTCAGCGGCGTCACCAGCACCACCGCCGGCTACAACCAGTCGTTCCTCGGCCCCACCATGAAGTGGACCAAGGGCGATGTGGTCCTGCTCAACATCACCAACAGCCTGGGCGAGGACACCACGGTCCACTTCCACGGCGCGCACGTCCCGCCCAAGATGGACGGCGGCCCCCAGGTCGCCTTCGCCGACGGGGAGACCTGGTCGCCGACGTTCACGGTCAAGGACGAGCCGATGACGCTCTGGTACCACCCGCACGCACTGGGCACCACGGCGAAGCAGGCGGTGCACGGCCTGGCCGGCATGATCATCGTCGAGGACAGCGACAACACCACCAGCGCGGACCTGCCCACCACCTACGGCACCGACGACATCCCGCTGATCTTCCAGTCCCTGGCCGTGAACGCCGCCGGCGACATCAAGTACGACATCACCGGCTATCTGGCGGCCACGGCCTTCCCGCTGCTGGTCAACGGCACCAACGTCGACGACACCACGCTCACCTTCACCGCGACCAAGACCCGGACCCGGTTCCGGCTGCTCAACGCCTCGCCGTCGGACATCATCGTCATCCAGCGCAGCGACGGCGGCACGATGACCCAGATCGCCAGCGACCAGGGCTACCTGGCCGAGGCGGCGGACGTGACCACGATCCGCCTGGTGGCCGGCGCCCGCGCCGAGATGGTCATGGATATGTCGGACGACGTCACCCTCCAGGCGGTCATCACCACCGGCTGGGTCCGCGGCGGCAGCGGCACGTACGACTTCCTGGCGGTCACCGCGAGCGGCACCGACACCCCGGACGACCTGCCCAGCTCGCTGCGGACCATCGACCGGTACGACACCAGCGACTTCACCGCCCGCACGATCACCCTCGGCAACACCGGCGGCACCATGCTGATCGACGGCAAGGCCGGGACCAGCATGGACTCCATGACCATGATCAGCACCACGCTGGGGTCCAAGGAGATCTGGACGATCAAGAACAGCACCCAGCTGGAGCACTCGTTCCACCTGCACGACGTGCCGTATCAGCTGATCTCCATCAACGGCGCGGATCCGACCGGCGTCCAACTCGGCTGGTACGACACCTACGAGGTGGTCGGCGGCGGTTCCATCGTGATCGCCATGGAGTTCACGGACTTCACCGACGACACCTACATGTACATGCTCCACTGCCATCTGCTGCAACACGAGGACGAGGGCATGATGGCGGCCCTCATGGTCACGGACAGCTAGCCGCCGCTCGGGCCTCCTGGGCAGGCTGCCGCCGGCAGTGGAAGTGCCGGCGGCAGCCGTTCGTGAGGTTCCGGTCACTGGCAGGCCCCCCGGAACACATCGACCCGGCCGCCCGTGCTGTCCGCCACCACGAGGTCGCGGACGCCGTCGCCGTCCAGGTCGGCCGCCGTCGCGTCGTAGGCGCCGGTGGCGGGCACGTCGGTCAGCCGGGTGAGGGCACCCGAGGCGGTGCCCGTGTACGGCGTGACCGAGTCGCCCTGGAGGGAGGAGACCAGCAGGTCCGTGGTGTCGTCCCCGTCCAGGTCGGCGGCGCCCACGGCGACCGGCAGCGCGGGCGTGCCGTAGGTGGTGGCCGTACCGAAGGTGCCGTCACCGTTTCCGGGCAGTACGTCCAGGGTGTCGGCGCCGTTGCTCACCGTGGCCAGGTCGAGGCTGCCGTCACCGTCGAAGTCCCCCTCGGCGAGGGAGTAGAGGCGGGCGGTGGCGGCGTACTCGGTGGCGGCACCCAGGGCTCCGGTGCCGTCACCGAGGAGCACGCTCACCCCGTCGGCGCCCACGCTCGCCGTGGCCACGTCGGCAGCGCCGTCGCCGTCGAAGTCGCCGACGACGATGCCGTGCGGCTGGCTTCCGGTGGCGGTCTGGCCGGTGTCCGTGAAGGTGCCGTCCCCGTTGCCGAGCAGCACCCGCACCGTGCTGGTCTGCTGCTCGGCGACCACCAGGTCGGCCCGCCCGTCCCCGTCGAGATCCCCCGTCGCCAGCGCCCGCGGCGACCCGGACACGTCGATCGCCGCGGCCGTACCGAAGGTGCCGTCGCCGGTGTTCAGCTCCACGCTCACCTGGGCGCCGCCGAAGTCGGCGGACGCCAGGTCCGGATGGCCGTCGCCGTCGAAGTCGGCGACCACGGTCTGGTACGGGTGCGTCCCGACCGCGTAGGTGCCGCCCGCGGCGAACGTCCCGTCCCCCTCGCCGGGCAGCACGGTCACCGAGTCGCCTTCGAGGTTGGTGGCGACCACGTCCACCGCGCCGTCGCCGTCCAGGTCGGCGGTGACGACATGCCGGGTGTTGGCGGCGGCGGTGGCGGAGCCGGTCAGGGCGTACGACGGGACGCAGGGGGCGCCGGCGGCCACGGCGGGGGTCGTGAGGGTCGCGGGCAGCGCGCCGGCGAGGACCAGCCCGCCGGCCAGGACGATCCGCAGGGACATTCGCC
Organism: Streptomyces sp. GbtcB6; assembly: GCF_019091475.1. NCBI lineage: Bacteria > Bacillati > Actinomycetota > Actinomycetes > Kitasatosporales > Streptomycetaceae > Streptomyces > Streptomyces sp. GbtcB6. Next base: position 218,840 of record NZ_JAGXJL010000007.1, read on the forward strand.
GGGTCATGACCTGCCTCCTTTCAGCTCAAGGGATTTCATCGACCGGCTCAGTCCTGGTCGGCGGCGACCCGGAAGCCGACCGTGGGGTAGCCGCCGCTGCCGTCCCGGCCCTCGCCGCGGTAGTGAGTCGTGCAGCTGCGCCCTGTCGCGTACCAGGAGCCGCCGCGCACGGCGTTGACGTCCAGACCGGCCTCCTGGCCGTTGGTGGCGGTGACGACGCTGGAGGTCCACTCGAAGCAGTTGCCGGCCATGTCGTAGGTGCCGTACACGCCGGCGCCGTCCGGGTACGCGCCCACGGCCGAGGTGAGTCCGCCGGTCGCCATCAGCGCGTCGAAGAGGTCCGTGTAGACGAACCCGGTCCAGGTGTCGTGGTCGATCCAGCCGGTCACCCCACCGGTCGCGGTGACGGTGAGGATCTCGGAGACCGGCTCGCTCTCGCCGTACCGGGTGGACTCCGGGTTGTCGTAAGTGGCCTCGGTGGAGCCGTAGTTCGCAAGGTAGTACGCGGCGCACACCGCGTTGTAGTTGTACCTGCTGGTGAGCACGGAGTCCGCGTAGGCCGTCCCGGCCGCGTCTCCCCACGGGTAGGCGTAGGAGTCGGGGCCGCGGGCCGCGCTCTCCCACTCGGCCTCGGCCGGCAGCCGGAAGGTCCAGCCGTCGGCCTGCCCGGTGAGCCAGTCGCAGAAGGCCTCGGCGTCCGCCAACGCGACCCCCAGGACCGGATGTTGCTCCTTGCCGGTGGGGACCGTGCCGTCGTCCCAGTACGACGGGACGGTGTGGCCGGCACCCGCGTCCGCGTCGAGGAAGGCCGCGTACTGGGCGTTGGTGACCTGGTAGGCCCCCAGCCAGTAGGCCGAGTCGATCGGCGAGGCCTCGCCGGCGCCGGTGGTGTTGGACAGGTCGGCCGTGAACACGAAGTCCGGGTCCGCGGGAGCCGGTACCAGGGTCTGCCCGGCGACGGTGACCAAGTCGGCCGCGGCGGCCGGAGCCGTGCCGAGGAGCGGCACCCCGAGCAGCGGCGCGACGGCCGAGGCGCCTGCGAGGCCCAGCAACTTCCTTCTGCCGAAGAGCTGTTGGTGCGGTGGTACGACGGTCATGGGGCGGCCCTCCGTCGACTCGATGGCTGGGGCGGCCGACCACGCGGCATTTCAGGGGGACAGCGCGCCGCGTGACCGGCCCTTCAACGGAACGTAAGGTGCACGCCTTTGCTCCGGCCAATGTCGGCCTGTGACTTCTCTGGACGCGTGCACACGGGTTCCGCGCCGGAAGCGCGGTCCGTCCCGTTGAGCCCGCAGTCTGCCCGAAGAGAGGCACAGTGTCGACACCTAGGGCTGTGAATGCCACAAGACCCCTTGACCGAGCCTTACTGTCGACACTAGACAGTTGATGAAGGAACTCTGACGGAACTTCCGCGCGACGAGGAGAACGCCATGACCGATCCCCGGCTCGGACAACGCCTCTTGGGCAAGGTCGCCCTCGTGACCGGCGCGGGCGCGGGGATCGGCCAGGGCTGCGCGCTGCTCTTCGCCGAGCAGGGCGCGACCGTGGTCGGCTGCGACATCGACGCGGCCGCGGCCGAACGCACCCGGCGGCTGGCCGCCGAACGCGGGGTGAAGCTCGACGTCATGGCCCCGCTGGACATGACGGTCGCGGCGGACGCGCAGCGCTGTGCGGACACCGTGTTCGAGCGGCACGGCCGGATCGACGCCCTGGTGACGGCGGGCGCGATCGCCCCGCACATGGCGAGCGCGGCGGAGATGGACTTCGACGCGCAGTGGACGCCGACCCTGCGCGGCGAGGTCGACGTGGTGTTCCTGCCGGTGCGGGCGGCCTGGCCGCACCTGGTGGCCTCCGGCGGCGGCTCGATCGTCAACTTCGCCTCGGTGAACGCCTTCCGGGGCAGTGGCACCTTCGGCATGGTCGCGCACTGCGCGGGCAAGTCGGCGGTGCTCGGCCTGACCCGCCAGCTGGCCGTGGAGGGCGGACCGTCCGGGATCCGCGCCAACATCATCTCGCCCGGCATGGTGCGCACCCCGGCCACCGAGTCGGCCGGCGCGCACGAGGGAGCCGCCCGTGCGGCCCTCCTCGCCCGTATCCCGCTGGGCCGGGTCGGCACGCCCGAGGACATCGCCTGGTGCGCGGTCTATCTGGCGTCCGACGAGTCCGCGTGGGTCACCGGCGGGAACTTCCCGGTGGACGGCGGCGTGCTGGCGAAGTGAAGGACCCCCGGGCGCCGGCGAAGCGAGAGCCTCCGGGCCGTCACGTCGACGGGGTGCGCCGCCGGCGTGACGGCTTGCGGCCGGCCTCCTGCTCCTGGATCTGCTCCTCGACCGAGCGCAGCGCCCGGACCGTCGCCCCCGCGATCAGTGCGGAGGCCAGCTCGCCGTCGCGTTCCTCGCAGGCCTGCATCAGCCGTTCCTGGTCGTCGACGCTGTAGGCGAGCCGGCCGGGGCGGGTCAGGCTGAGGTGGCGGAGCATGAGGGTGCGCAGCGCCAGGGAGTCGAGGATCTGCTTGAGGGTGGCGTTGCCGACGATCTCGGTCATCCGCTCCTGGAGCTGCACATGGCTCCAGAAGTACGCGTCCACGTCGCCCTCGTCGGCCAGTCCGCGCATCTTCTCGACCCGGCCGCGCAGCTCGCCGATCTCCTCGTCGGTGGCCCGCTCCACCAGCAGGGCGGCGAGCATCGCCAGCAGCTGGCGCCGGACCTGGTAGATGTCCCGGATGTCCTGGAGGGAGGGCGCGGCGACCCGGGGCCGGCGGCGCGCCTTCATCTCGACCAGGCCCTCCTGCTCAAGGAGCATCAGGGCCTCGCGCACGGGGGTCCGGCTGGTGTCGAACCGCCGTGACAGGTCGACGCTGTTGAGGTCCTGGCCCGCCGCGAGCCGGCCCTCGATGATCCCGGCGCCCACCCACTCGGCGATCTGCGCGACCAGCGGCTCCCGCCGGTCCCGCAGCCGCAGCAGGCGGGCCAGCACGACATGCGTGTCCTGATCGGTCATCCGGCGGCCTCCCGGCCCGCGTCCGGCCCGGTGCCGGGTTCACAGCGGACCCATCGGTGTCGACACTATCGCACTCCGGAACCGCCTAGAACACCGACCACCGGCCGTCTGTCGACAGCCGGCCAGGGCGGGCAGCCTTCTAGGGCGACAGCCGGCCAGGGCCGCAGACGTCTAGGGCTGGATGTCCAGGGCGACCAGGAACCGGGACACCATGTTGTACACCGCCACGGTCGCCGTCAGTTCGGCGAGTCCGGTCTCGTCGAAGTCGGCGCGCAGGGCGTCGAACACCGGGTCCGGGACCTGGACGTCCCGGGTCATCGCGTCGGTGTAGGCGATGACCCGCGCGACGCGTCCCTCGAACTCCGGCTTCTCCTTGCGCAGTTCGGCCAGCTGCCCGTCGTCCGCCCCGGCCCGCCGCGCCTCCGGCTCGTGCGCCGCCCATTCGTACGGCGCCCGGTTCAGGACCGCGATCCGCAGGATGACCAGTTCGCGAAGGTCGGCCGGGAGCGACATCCGCTCCCGTACGGCACCGAGCAGACTGTTCCAGCCGTCGGCCACCGGCGGGCTGTGCAGCAGCATCCGGTCGAGCGGATGCAGACTGCCGCCGCGCCGGGCGCGGACCCGGTCGGCGATCTCGCCGCCGCCTTCGGTGCCGGGGAGTCGTGCCATGGGGTTCCTTCCGTCCGTGCGGTCGCATCAGTCGAGCAGGGGGCGGGGCACCCGGTCCAGCAGCCGCAGCGCGTCGAGCCGCCGGACCGGCCCCATCGCCACCCCGTCGATCCCGAACACCATCGCCCGCTCCCCCGTGAACACCGGCCAGGCGGGCAGCGTGCCCCCGTTCGGGTCGTGACGGGTGACGAAGCGGGCCCAGGTGTCGGCCATGGTGCGGGCCAGCTCCCGGTCGGCGTCGGTCCAGGGCCAGGCGCGGGCCGTCAACGTGTCGAGGGTGTAGGGCAGTTCGGCGGTGTGGTGGACGCCGTAGCCGGGGAGCCCGTCGCGGGGCGGGGCGAGCGGAAGGCCGGGAGGCAGCGGCGGGGTCCGGGTGAAGCCGTACATCCAGGTGGGTGCGACGGCCGCGTGGGTCCGCGCCCAGTGCCACACCGGGTAGGCGAACCGGCTCTCCCCCGTGAACCGCCGTGCCGTACGGCGGACTTCGTCGCCGTCCCGCAGCGGGTACACGGCGTCCGTGCCGGGCTCGACGGGCAGCCGGCGCAGGATGTCCAGCGAGGCGTACACCGAGCCCTCGTCGTCGTTGGTCCCGACGAGAAGGGGTACGGCGTGCTGGCGGGCGGTGCCGAAGACGCCGTCGCTGGGTTCGATGAGGACCCGGCCGTCGACGACCGGTCCGAAGTGGCCCTTGAGGACGAGTTCGACGCCGTCCAGGCGGCGCAGCACATCGAGGCCGCGGTCCTCCGCCCAGCGCAGCCCGTGCTTCTGCGCGGCGGTCCGGTCCGGCAGCGGGCCCTCCGCGCGGCCGATGCCCGAGGCGCTCTGGCCGATGGCCGCGTGGAAGAGGTGCCGGGCGGCCGGGGCGGCCATGAGGTGGCAGATGTGGGCGGCGCCGGCGGAGTTGCCGGCGAGGGTGACCCGGTCGGGGTCGCCGCCGAACGCCGTGATGTTCTCGCGTACCCAGGTCAGGGCGGCGACGATGTCGAGCAGCCCGTAGTTGCCGGAGGCGCCCCGGTCGTCCTCGGCGGCGAGTTCGGGATGGGCGAGGAAGCCGAGGGCGCCGAGCCGGTGGTTGAGGGTGACGACGACCAGGCCGCGCCGGGCCAGCGCACGGCCGTGGTGGATCTCCTGGCCGCCGTGGCCGTAACGGTTGCCGCCGCCGTGGATCCACACCATCACGGGCAGCCGGGCGCCCGGCGCCGGGGCCGGGGTCCACACGTTCAGGTGGAGACAGTCCTCGCTCATCACCAGCGCCCGCCGGTCGGCGAAGTTGGTGTGGTACATGATCGAGTCGCGGGGCGGCTGGGGCTGCAGCGGCGCCGGGCCGAAGGCGTCGGCCCGGCGTTCACCGTCCCAGGGGGGCGCGGGCTGCGGGGGCCGCCAGCGCAGTTCGCCGACAGGGGGTGCGGCGAACGGGATGCCCCGGAAGACGCCGATCTCGCCGTCGTACTCCCCCGCCAGCCGTCCGGCGCCGATCGTGGTCCTGATGGTCCTGATCACCCGGTCGCCTTGTGCAGCACGCCGTCCTTCATGATCACCCGCAGTCGGTCGCGGTCCTGGAGGATCCGGATGTCGGCCAGCGGGTCGCCGTCGACCAGCACCAGGTCCGCGAGGTACCCCTCCCGGACCAGCCCCAGCTCCTCCCCCATCCCCATCACCTGGCCGCCGTACCCGGTCGCCGCGCGCAGCGCCTCGGCCGGGGTGAAGCCGAACCAGTCCACGAACAGCTCCAGGTCCCGCAGATTGCGGCCGACCGGGTTCCAGGCGAAGCCGTAGTCGCCGCCGGGGACGACCCGGATGCCGCGCGCCACGAGTTCGGGTACGACCGCGCACACGGCGTCCCGGGTGGCCTCGACCTCCATGCCGGGCTCGGGTTCGCCGCCGGCCTCGTGGAGGTTGGCGTGGATGATGCCGGGGGTGGGGGCGACGAAGACGCGGTCGCGGGCAGCCTGGAGGAGGTCGAGGGCCTCCTCGTCGGCGAAGGTGCAGTGGTAGACGGCGCGGATGCCGTGCCGAACGGCCATCTTGACCGACTCGGCGGCGTGCGCGTGCGCGGTGAGCCAGACGCCGTGCTTCTCGGCGGTGTACGCGGCGGCGGCCACCTCCTCGTCGGTGAACTGCACGATCCGTGAGGTCCCTTGTACGACCGCGCTCTCGCCGGAGAGGGACAGCTTGACGATGTCGACGCCGAGTTCGGCCATGTCGGCGACGAACCGGGCGACCGACGCCGGGTCGGAGGCGCGGCCGTCGACGCCGGGGAAGTCGTAGACGCCGGGCTCGACCATCCCGGCGCTGCCCTCCCAGGAGGCGGCCTTGAGGCGTGGTCCGGGCATCCAGCCCTCGGCGAAGGCCTTGCGGGCGGCGACCTCCGTGCGCGGCAGCCGGTTGCCGCCGGAGTAGGCGCTGGTGATGCCGTGGTCGAGGAGGACCCGGCCGGCGTGCGCGACGAGCAGGGCCTTCTCCTCGTCGGGTTCGTCGCGGCGCCGGGAGAGGTGCTCGACGGTGGAGCCGAAGCCGAGGTGGGTGTGGGCGTCGACGAGTCCGGGGAGCAGGGTGCCGCCGCCTCCGTCGAGCACGCGGGCCGTGGCGGTCAGGCCGCGCGGGATGTGCCCGGCGACCGCGGCGATGCGGTTGCCCTCGACCAGGACCTGCGCGGGGAACGGCTCGCGGCCCGTGCCGTCGAAGACGTGGACGTCGGTGAAGAGCGTGCCGGTCATGGGTTCCTCGGCCTCCAGAAGCGGTGCCGCATCTCGCCGACTCCCCCGATCCTGCTGACCAGTTCGTCCTCGGGGGTCAGGAAGCGCTGCGGGATCCGGCGGTTGCCCACGCCCGCCGGGGTACCGGTGAAGATCAGGTCACCGGGGAGGAGCGTGCAGAACCGGCTGAGGTGGGCGACCAGCCGGGGGATCGGGAAGATCATGTTGGAGGTGCGGTCGTGCTGGACGGTCTCGCCGTTCAGCTCGCAGGTGAGCTCCAGGTCGTCCGGGTCGTCGACCTCGTCCAGGCTGACGAGCGCGGGACCGACGGGGCCGAAGCCCGGGTAGGACTTTCCGAGCGAGAACTGGGCTGGTCTGCCCGCGAGTTGGCTGATCCGCTCGGAGAGGTCCTGGCCGACGGTGAGCGCGACGACCGGTTCCCAGCCCTTCTCCTCCGGTACCTGACAGGCCTCCCGGCCGATGACCGCGACCAGTTCCAGTTCCCAGTCGACATGGCCGGGCGGCAGCGTGACCGTGGTGTACGGGCCGGTGAGACAGGTGGCGAACTTGGTGAAGACGAGCGGGACTTCGGGCTCCTCGTAACCCGCCTCGGCGGTGTGCGGGCGGTAGTTGAGGGCGACGGCGAAGATCTGGCGGGGGGCCGCCACCGGGGGCTCAAGGTCGGCCTCGTCGTACGGGCGGGCGCCGGTCGCGGCGGCGGACCACAGGCGCAGGTCGTCCCAGCGGGCGAAGGGGTCGGCGGCGAGGGCGGCCGGTACGTCGATGGCGCCGTCCGGGGTCAGCAGGACGGTACGGCCGGCGAGGCGTGCGATGCGCATCCGGCGGTCACACCCAGTGCCCGGCGGGGGGCTCGTCCTCGCCGTACGCCTCTCTCCAGGAGACCACCGGGTTGCGCAGCACCCCCAGGCCCTCGATCTCCGCCTCGACCACGTCACCGGGCCTGAGGTAGTTGGCGAACGGGTCCTCGGTGCTCGCGGCCACGCCCGCGACGGTGCCGGTGGTGACGAGGTCGCCCGCGCTGTAGGTCTGCGGGGAGTGGTAGGCGACCAGCTGCGGGATGGAGACCGACATCCGGCCGGTGTCGGACTTCTGGCGTACGTCGCCGTTGACCCTGAGCTCCATGTCCAGGGCGTGCGGGTCGTCGATCTCGTCGGCGGTGACGATGTACGGGCCGACCGGGCAGAAGGTCTCGACGGCCTTGGAGAAGGAGAAGACCCCGGACTCCATCTCGCGGCGCTGGATGTCCCGCGCGGTGATGTCGTTGAAGACCACATAGCCGGCGATGTGCTCGACGGCCTGTTCGGCGGAGAAGAAGCGGCCCGGCTTGCCGATGACGATGGCGAGTTCGAGTTCGTAGTCGAGTTCCCGGGTGAGGTTCGCCGGGTACACGATGGGCTCGTCCGGGCCGATGATCGCGTCGACGTTCTGGAAGAAGACGATCCCCTTGTTGACCGGGTGGGACCAGTCCACGCGGGCCAGGTCCTCGTGGTGCTCCCGGAAGTTGCCGGCGGTGTGGAAGAACTTCTTCGGCACGATCGGGGCGCGCAGCCGGACGTCGGCGAGCGCGAACGTGCGCCCCGTCTCGGCGACTTGGCCCGCACGCTCGAACCAGGCGCGGGTGGAGGGCACCTCCAGTTCCACGACGGTGTCTCCGTCGAGCCGGCCCACCAGTCCGTCGTCCAGCCCGTCGCAGAACGTCACCAGTTTCATCAGACCTCCCTCAACTGTCGACAGACAGCCTGTCCTGGGGCCACCCGATCGTCAATAGGCGTGCAAAGTGTGGACACCAATCGGTGCGGTGACCTACCGTCCGAAGCATGCGGACGACATGGGACTTCACTGGGGCCCGGGTGCTGGTCGCCGGGGCCGGCGGGATCGGTGCGGTGGTCGCGGACGGGTTCGCCGGGGCGGATGCGGCGGTGGTCGTCCTTGACGTCGACGAGGACAGGGCGGCCGAGGTGGCCGCGTCGGCCGGGCCCGGTTCCGTCAAGGGGCTGTGTGCCGACCTGACTTCGGCGGACGCCTGCCGGGACGTCGTCGACAGCGCGGTCGAACTGCTCGGCGGTATCGACGTGTTCGTGCACGCGGTGGGGGTGAACGACCGGCGGCCGGTGCTCGACACCCCGGACGAGGTGTGGGAGCGGATCACCGCGGTCAACCTCGACAGCGCGTTCTGGCTGGGGCGGGCCGTGGGCGGGGTGATGGTGGCGGCCGGGTACGGGCGGATCGTCTACCTCTCGTCCGTGTCGGGACTGCTGGCGCACGCCGACCACGCGCCGTACGCGGCGACCAAGGGGGGCGTCGACCAGTTGATGCGGGTCATGGCCCGGGAGTGGGCGGCGTGTGGGGTCACCGTCAACGCGGTCGCGCCCGGCTACACCGAGACCGACCTCACGCGTGAGTACCTCGCCGGGCCGGGGGTCCGGGCGTCCCTGGAGTCCCTCGTCCCCGCGGGCCGGCTGGGCCGGCCCGCCGACCTGACCGGGCCCGTGCTCTTCCTCGCGTCCGATGCCGCGGCGTTCGTCACCGGGCAGGTGCTGTACGTCGACGGCGGACGGACGCTCGTCTGAATTCCGACCCACGATGACCTTCGAGGCTTGGGAGGCCTTATGACCGCCGTGTTCGAACGATTCGCCGGTAAGACCGTCCTCGTCACCGGCGCCGGTACCGGGTTCGGTGCCGAGATCGCGGTGCGGGCGGCGCGGGAGGGTGCCGATGTCGCCGTCCACTACCGCGGCTCCCGCGCGGGGGCCGAGGCGACCGCCGAGCGCGTGACCGCGCTCGGCCGCAAGGCGCTCGTCGTGCAGGCCGACATCTCCGAGCACGCCCAGATCGCCCGGCTCGCGGAGGAGGTGTGGGCGCACTTCGGGCGGCTGGACGTGGCGGTCAACAACGTGGGGGACGTGGCCCGTGAACAGATGTCCTGGCGGGACATCACGGCGGAGTCGATCGACCATGTGCTCGCCGTCGACATCAAGGGCACGTTGCTGTGCACGCACGAGTTCGGGGGGCGGATGCTGGAGCAGGAGGGGGGCGGGGCGGTGGTGAACATCGGGTCGACGGTGGTGGTGCGGGGCAGTGCGCGGGCGCCGCAGTACGCGGCCGCGAAGTACGGGATCATCGGGTTGACCAAGTCCTATGCGCATGCGTTCGCGCCGAAGGTGCGGGTGAACGTCTTCGCGCCGGGGTTCATCGAGACCGCGGCGACGCTGGGGCGCGAAGACTGGAAGAGCGGGCGGGGGGATGTGCTCAGGGCTGCTACGCCGCTCGGCCGTATACCTGGGCCGGAGGAACTGGCGGGGGCGGCTTTGTTCTTGGCGACCGAGGATGCCGGGCACATCACAGGAGGCTTCTTGGTGGCTGATGGGGGATACAACATGATTGGGGCGTAGAACGTCGTGATTCGGGTGCGGGTGGGTGGGGGTCGGTCGCGCAGTTCCTCGCGCCCCTGGGTAAGTTGCCGCGCCCCAAGCTGAAAGGCTCAGGCCCTCCGTCCAAAAGCTCCGGCCCCCGGGATTCGGTTCGCGTCCATCCCCGGGGGCCGGCTCTCTTCTGTCGGTCTTCTTACGACACCGTCAGGGTCAGGGCACCGGTGTAGCTCTGGCCGGGGGTGATGGTCGCTGCCGTACCGTCGACCGTCAGGGTCACCGTCCTGTCGGTCGGGGCCGTTATCGACGCGGTCGATGCGAGGGTGAGGGCGCTGAGGTAGGACGTTCCCGTCACCGTCCAGGTCGACGACTCGCCCAGGGCCACCAGGACGCCGTTGTTGACCACCGCGCTCGGGGTGTTGGTGACCTCGCTGATCTCGCGGTACTCCGTCCTGGTGATCGTGGAGACGCTGTGCTTGGCCGTGCTCGCCGAGATGACGCCCTCGACCGTGGTGCGGGTGAAGGAGAGGGTGAGGTTCTGGCCCTGGAGGCTCGCGTTGCCGCCGCCCCAGACCGAGTTGTAGAAGTCGCCGGTCAGGGCGATGTCGGTGAAGGTTCCCTTCGCGTCGGTGGACTGGGAGGTGGTCGGGTCCCAGCTCGACGACCTGGCCGGGGAGCCGGTCGGCTCGGTGTAGGTGCCGGTCGTCTCGCTGGACCAGGGCTTGCCGGACACCGTGACGCTGCTCGGGCGGTCGGTGTCCATCAGCTGGAAGAGGACGCCGTTGCCGGTGGTGACGGTGGCGCCGTCGGAGCCGTCGACGGTGACGGTGCCCGCGACCGCCTTGCACATGAAGGTGGTCTCGCCGGTGGTGATCCGGGTGCCCCCGTCGACGGCCACCGATCCCGCCGCGTACCACAGGACCATGAAGCGGCCCGCGTCGATGGTGGTCGACTGGACCGGGAGGTCGTCCAGTTCGGCCGAGGTGAGGCCGAGGGAGAGGGAGTCGTTGAGGTCCGAGACGGCGTCCTTGGTGCTGTCGCCGTAGTGCGCCGAGGCACCCCAGTGGATGAGGGCGTAGTCGCCGACGTCGAAGGTGCAGCCGAGGAAGTGCTCGGTGACGTTGCCGATGGCGTAGCTGCCATAGCCCTGGCCGCCGGTGTTGGCGATGGTGCTGTTGATGGCGGTGAGGGTGCAGTAGCTGCCGCCGTCGACCGACAGGGCGCCCCACTTCTCCGAGGAGATCGAGGAGTTGATGTACGACGCCTTGGTGCTCGCGCCGAGCAGGTTGGTGGCGCGGACGTTGCCGGAGATGCCCAGCATCCACGGCACGGTGATCATGTACTTGGTGTCGCCGGTGCCGGCGGCCGGGTACTCGGCGGGGACGACACCGTCGGCGCACTTGATGGTGGAGTTCTTGACGATCACGTTGGCGGTGGCGTCGGCGATCACCGCCGTACGGACCACGCCCACGTTGCTGATGTTCGCGCCGTCGAGGACGAGGGTGGTGCCCGAGCCGGTGCCGACCACGGCGGCGCCGTACCCGACGAAGTCGCAGCGGCCGTTGCCGTCGAAGGCGATGGTCGGGTCGGTGAGGGTGTAGCTGCCGCCACCGGCGACGTAGACGCCGTTGAAGGCCTCGCCGTTGGAGAGCAGGGTGATGTCCGAGGCCCCGGTGTCGGTGACGGTGCCGTCCATCACGTCGGAGGGGACGGACTTGTCCTCGTCCACGCCGTCGGCGTCGACGTAGATGGCCTGGCGGAAGGGGAAGGTGAGGGTGCTGTAGGCGACGTCGGTGGCCTCGGCGACGTTCAGGACGATGGTGCCGGTGTAGGTGCCGGCCGCGATGGCGGTGGCGACGCCGCCGTATCCGTTGGTGAGCGCGGCGAGTTCGCTGCCGGTCTCCACGCCGTTGACGGTGAGGCTGAGGCTGTAGCCGTCGCCGACGGTGATGACACCGCCCTCCTCGATCACCAGCTCGGTCGCGGTGGTGGTCTCGGTGAGGGTGAGGGTCTCGTCGGAGCCGACGGTGATCGTGCTCGCCTTGGCCTTCTTGGCCTTCTTGGCGCCGGCGGCCTGGGCGGTGGCGGGGGCGAGCAGCGTGGGGGCGAGGGCGGCGGCCACCGCGACGATGAGGGCGCGGGGGCGGGCCCGGTTGGCGACGGGCCGGTCGAGCAGGTCGGTGACGGAGGAAGTCTGCTCGTCGTCGGGCCTGTTGGTGGGCAACACTGTGGACTCCTTTGTCTTTCGGTGTTTTCGGGCAGGAGGCATCGCCGGTCGGCGACACGGGGGATGCGCGGGCAGGGGTGAGCCACGCGTGGCGCCCGCGGGCGCACGCCCCCCTGCTCGGTGGTGTGGTGGGTCAGTTGTGGGCGGGCTCGGCGTCCTGGTCGAGGCGCTCGCCGCGGATCCGGGCCAGCACTCTCGTGCGCAGTTCCGCGAAGCGCGGGTCGGCGCGGGTGGTGAGCTGGTCGCGGTCGGTGCCGAACGGGACGGTCAGGGTGTCGAGTACGGCCGTGGGGCGGCCGCCGAGCACGATGACGCGGTCGCCGAGGTAGACGGACTCGTCGATGTCGTGGGTGACCACGACGACGGTGATGCCGAGGCGGCGGCGCAGCTGGAGGGTCAGGTCCTCCAGGTCGAACCGGGACTGGGCGTCGACCGAGCCGAACGGCTCGTCCATGAGCAGCACCGGGGCGTCGTAGGCGAGGCCGCGCGCGATGGCGACGCGCTGCTGCATGCCGCCGGAGAGCTGCCAGGGGTACTTGTCGCCGACGTCCGCGAGGCCGACGGCGTCCAGGCACTCAAGGGCGGTCGCCTTTCGAGTGCCCTTCCTCACGCCCCGCCCCTGGAGCGGGAAGGCCACGTTGTCCCACACCCGCATCCAGGGCAGCAGGGAGCCGCGGTAGTCCTGGGAGACCACGGCGATGTCGGCGTGCGGCCCGGTGAGGCGCTGGTCGCCGTAGCGGACGGTGCCGGAGGTGGGCGGGGTGAGTCCGGCGAGGCAGCGCAGCAGGGTGGTCTTGCCGGCGCCGGAGGGGCCGACGACGCACACGGACTCCCCCGGGTCCACCCGCAGGCTCAGCCCGGCGAGCACCCGGTGCTCCTGCGGGCCGCCCAGGCCGAACGTCATGCAGAGATCCTCGACATGGAGGGCGGATCCGCGGGTCATACGACCACTCCGTTGCTCTTCTTCTCGATGGGTTCCGTGGGCTCGGCGGACTCGGTGGTCACGGTGCGGGTGCGGGGCGCCCGGGGAGCGCGCTGGTGGTACCAGCCCAGCAGTGCGTGCTCGCACAGCAGGAGCAGCACGCTCAGGCCGTAGCCGAGGACGCCGATGAGGAGGGTGCCGGCCCAGGTCTCGGCGACGTGGAAGCTCGATCCGCTCTGCAGGATGAAGTTGCCGAGCCCGATCGGCGAGCCGTAGATCTCGCTGACGACCATGAGGACGACGGCGATGGACAGGGCGACCCGGATGCCGGCGAAGATCTGCGGCAGGGCGCCCGGGAGGACCACCCGGCGGAGCTGGAGATGCCAGGGGACGCGGTAGCCGCGTGAGGTCTCGTGCACGGCGGGGTTGATCTGCCCCACTCCGGCGACGGTGTTGAGCAGGATCGCCCAGAGCGAGCCGAGGAAGATCAGGAAGATCTTGGGGCCCGAGCCGATGCCCAGGGTCAGGATGATGACCGGCACGAAGCCGACGGTCGGGGTGGCGCGGGCGAAGTCCAGGAGGGGGCCGAGGGCCAGGCGCAGGATGCGGACCTCGCCGATCACCAGGCCCGCGGCAACGCCCACGACGGTGGCCAGGGCCAGGCCGAGGACGATGTTGCGGAGGCTGAACCAGAGGTCGTCGAGGAGGCCGCCGCCCGCGAGCTGGTCCCACAGGGTGTGCAGGACCGTGGTCAGGGGCGGGAAGTAGAAGCTGGTGCTGCCCTCGGTCGAGAGCAACAGGATCACGAACACCAGGGCGGGCAGCCAGAGTTGGCGTATCGCCGCACGGACGGTCATGCCGCCTCACCCGCCCTCGCCGGAGGCCGCCGGCGCAGCAGCCGGTGCTCGGCGTACTGAGCGAGCAGGGTGATCGAGTAGCCGATCGCGCCGGCCGTGAGGATGTAGGCGTAGGCCCGGTCGGAGGCGCCTGCCTGCTGCGACTCCATGATCATGTGGCCGATGCCGGGGAGGGTGGTGAGCACCTCGACGCCGATGGCGACCAGCACGGAGGTGGTCGCGGCAAGACGCAGGCCGGTCATCACCGACGGAACGGCACCGGGCAGGACCACCCGGCGCAGGCGCAGCAGGCGGGGGATGCGGTAGGCCCGTACGGTCTCGTGGACGGACGGGGTCACGCTGCGGGCGCCGTACTGGGACTGGAGCAGGATCGGGAAGACACAGGCGATGAAGACGACCGTGGCCTTCATGCCCGGGGTCGAGCCGAGGACCAGGAGGAACACCGGGAGCAGGGCGATGACCGGGAAGGAGCGCAGGATCTCCACCAGCAGCCGGGAGGACTCCTCGGCCGCCGCGTACACCCCGGTGACCAGGCCGACCGGGATGCCGACGGCGACGGCCACCGCGAGGCCGGTGACCGCGCCGTCCAGGGTGTCCCCGACGGCCTGCCAGTAGGTGCCGTTGCCCAGCAGGTCGCCCAGGGCGGCGGCCACGGCGGCGGGGCCCGGCAGCGCGGTCGGACTCACCACGCCCATCCCCGCGATGAGCGCCCACAGGGCCACCGCCGCGACCAGCGCACCGAGTTGGAGGCAGCGGACCTTCAGGACCCTCACGAGGTCACCACGGGCGCCTGGTCCCAGTACACGTCGTCGTCGGTCGGCTCCTTGTCGAGCAGGCCGAACTCGTGCATCTTCGTGATCACCGTGCGCATCATGGTCCTGTCGAGGTTCTTGTCGTAGTAGCTGATGTCGTGTGAGTCGATGAAACCGGCGTCGACCTGGGTGTACTTCTTGTCGATCGCCTTGACGGCGGCCGGGTGCGCGTCGGCGTAGGTGATGGCCTCGGCGACGGCGTCGATGAACTTCCTGGCGGTGTCGCCGTTGGCGGACAGGTACTTCTGGCTGGCGAAGAGCAGGCCCTGGACCATGCCGGGCAGGTCGTTCATGCCGTTGCCGATGGAGCGCAGGCCGCTGTCCTTGGCGGCGAAGTAGAACGGGCCGAAGGAGAACACCGCGTCGGTCTTCCCGGACTTGGCGGCGTCGGTGAGCGAAGTGGTCGGCAGGGCAACGAACTTGATCTTCGAGGGGTCGCCGCCGGCCTTCTGGGTCAGGTACTCGCAGATGAACTGGATGGTGCCGCCGAGGGCGGAGACGCCGACGGTCCTGCCCTCCAGGTCCTTGAAGGAGGTGATCTCGCTGTCCTTCTTCACCAGGAGCCCGTCGGTGGGGTCGGTCCTGGTCGTCGCGGACTGGAGTCCGGTGACGATCCGGACCGGCAGGCCCTGGGCCGCGCCCTTGAGGAAGCCGGAGCTGTCCGTCATCGCGAACTGGGCCTCGCCGTTGAGGACGGAGGGCGCGTTCTGCGAGGTGTCCTGGGCGCCGGCCTTGATGGTGACGTCCAGGCCCGCGTCCTTGAAGTAGCCCTGCTGCTCGGCTATGTAGAGCGGCTCGAAGATGGCGCCGTTGGAGCGCAGCACGGTGATCTTCACCTTGCCGTCGGCGGTCTGGCTGCCGGCGGCCGACCCGCCGCCGCAGGCGGTGGCCGTCAGGGAGGCGGTGGCGGCCAGGGCGGTGAGGAGGACGAGGGTGCGGCGCCGCGGGATTCTCGAAGTGTGCATGAAACGGCTCTCCTTGAGAGGAAGGTCAATGCGTCCGCGCGGGGCCCGCGGCGGCGTAGGCGGTGGTGGACTCGGCGGGGGTCAGGTAGGTGCGGAACAGGCCGTCGGGGTCGTAGGCGCCCCGGATCTCCTCCAGGCGGGCCGCGTTGGCGGGGCTCAGCCCGTGGTCGAAGCGGTCCGCGACGTTGTTGTCGGAGAACTGCAGCCCTTTCGACAGGTGCTGGATCGCGGCGAGTTCGCCGTGCGCCCACCGCTCGTGGCGGAGGTCCTCGGCGGGGTCGGTCCAGCCCGCGTTGGGCGAGAGGTAGAGCTTGGCCTGGCTGGACCAGCAGGCGTCGGGGCGTTCCGGGAAGCCGCCCCACAGCATCCACAGGACATGGCTGGTGGTGCCGGGCACCGAGTCGAACAGCGGCCGGGCCGCGTCCAGGACCTTGTCGACCGGCTCATCGGTCCAGATCCCGTCGAGGGCCCAGCGCATCCCGGCCGGGGTCATCCGGTCGGCGTGCCCGTACAGCTCGGCCATGCTCGTCCGGGCGCTCCCGACCGCGCACAGAGCTTCGGCCCGGAAGGGCGCGGTCTCCAGCAGCGCGAGCGGGTCGGAGTCGTCGTCCTGGGCGAAGGCGGTCGCGGTGACCGACACGGTGTGCCGGTCGAGGCCCTCCACGAAGCCGACCTTGGCCGAGAACTCGACCTCCCTCGGGAGCAGTTCGAGCATGTCGTACGCCCAGGCCAGGACCTCGTCCCGCAGGCTCAGGGGGTAGCTGTGGAGCGTGCGCAGCAGCCGCTTCGGCGCCGGGTGCAGGTCGAGGTGGAAGCGGGTGACGACCCCGAAGAAGCCGGGGCCGCTGCCGCGCGCCGCCCACAGCAGGGCCGGGTGGTCGGTGTCGGTGGCGTGCACCAGGGAGCCGTCGGCGAGGACGACGTCCACGGCCCGGATGCTCAGGCAGGCGGGGCCGAGGTGGCGGGAGTCCCAGCCGTAGCCGCCGCCGAGCAGGAAGCCGCCGAGGCCGACGGTCGGGGCGTGGCCGGTGGGGAAGAACAGGCCGTGCGGGGCGGCGGCTTCGAGCAGGCCGGGTCCGGTGGCCGCCGGCTGTGCGGTCGCCGTCCGGGTGGCCGGGTCGACGGTCACCTCCGTCAGTCGCGAGAGGTCGAGCAGCATCCCGCCGTCGCGGACGCCGTTGCCGACCCAGCTGTGCCCGCCGGAGCGGATGCCGATCCGCCATCCCTCGGTGCGGGCCAGCCGGACGGCGGCGACGACGTCCCGCTCGCTCCCGGCGAGCACGATGACGTCGGGGTGGCGGTCGGGTTTGCGTTCGTTCCAGACGGCGTCGAGACGGGCCCGTTCGTAGGCCGCGTCGCCGCGCCGGATGAGGGTGCCCTGGGGCAGCTGGTGCATGGCCGTCTCCTCACGCGTTTCATCCGGGACCATACTGTCGACACTTTCAGCCTTCAAGGCATCTGCAGCGCAAATATCTGGCATCTCTGGCGACACTAGACGCTTCGCTGGGGAGGCCGAAAAGATGGGTTGGCGGTTGGGAGCGGCGCCGTTGTGGTTGATCGCGCCCACGCGGCGGTAGCCGCACATCAGACACCGCCCCGCGCCCCTTTGGGGCGCGTCACCTGCGGGCGCTTCATCGGATCGCCTCGAAGTCGAAGAGTTCGGCCGGGTTGTCCACCAGCAGTCGGCGCAGGTGGGCGGGGTCGGGTGCGATGTGTTCGAGGAGGTCGACCAGTAGGCCGTCGTCCGGGGGCGTGCCGGTGATGTTGACGTGCGGATAGTCGGTGCCCCACACGATCCGTTCGGGCGCGTACGCGACCAGGGACGCGGCGAGTTCGACGGCGTCGTCGTACGGCGGCCCCTGCACGGAGACCCGGTCGACCCCGCTGACCTTGACCCACACGGTCCCCGTGTCGAGCAGCCCGCGCAGGCTTCGCACGGCCGGACCGTCCCTGCCCGCCGCGAGGTCGACCCGGCCCATGTGGTCGATCACCACCCGGCCGGGCAGAGCGCGTACGACGCCCGCCAGGCCCGGCAGGTCCTCGCCCCGCACATGGAGCTGGGCGGCCCAGCCGAGGCCGTCCACGCGTTCCAGCACGGCGTCGATCTCCGCGCTGGTGGGCCGGCTCCGCAGATGCGGCAGGAAGTTGAGCCGGAAGGCCCGTACGCCCGCCCGGTGCAGTTCCTCGGCCTCGGCCCGGCCGGTCGCCTCGCCGATCAGGGCCACCCCCCGGATCCTGCCCTCCCCGGCCGCGAGGGCGTCGAGCAGCACCCGGTGGTCGTGGCCGTGGCAGGACGACTGCACGACCACCGCCCGCGTCAGACCCAGGTGGGCGTGCAGGGCCCGGAGTTGCTCCTTGGGCGCGTCCAGCGGGGTGAAGGTGCGCTCCGGTGCGTAGGGGAAGACGTCGGCGGGCCCGAAGACATGGCAGTGGGCGTCGCAACTGCCCGGCGGCAGACGGAGCTTCGGCATCCGGGGCGCGGGATGCGGGGGCGGGCAGCCCGGCGAAGGGGGGTGGGGCGGGGCGGTGGCGGCGGGTTCAGTCACAGCGCGCCGTCATTCCGCCGTCGACGACGATCTCGGTGCCGGTGACGAACCGCGCCTCGTCGGAGGCCAGGAACAGCGCCGCGTACGCCGTGTCCCGTCCGTCCCCCATGAAGCCGAGCGGGATCCGGGCCTGGCGCTGGGCGAGCAGCTTCGCCACGTCCCCGCCGGCGCGCTGCCCGGCCAGCCGGGCCTCGACCATCGGGGTGTGCAGTTGCCCCGGGACGACGGTGTTGACGCGGATGCCGTCCGGCGCGTACTGGACGGCCGTCACCCTGGACAGCTGGATGACCGCCGCCTTGGCCGCCGCGTACCCGACCTGCGCGGCCCCGGTCCAGCGCAGCCCGGAGCAGGAGGCGGTGTTGACGATCGCCCCTCCCCCACCCCGCCGCATGACCGGGATGACGTGCTTGCAGGCGAGGAAGGCGCTGGTGAGGTTGGTCCGCAGCTGGCTCTCCCAGTCCGCGAGGCTCAGCTCGGCGACCCCGCCCGGCCGGGAGCCGCCCACGTTGTTGACGAGGATGTCGATGCGGCCGGTCCGGGCGGCCGCATCGGTGAAGTAGGCCTGGACGGCGTCGGGTTCGGTGACGTCCAGGAGATCGGTGCGGACCGTGCCGCCCTCGGCGCGGATCTGGTCCGCGGTGACCTCCAGCGCGTCCTTGTCCCGGTCGGTCAGCAGGACGGTGGCGCCCTCGCGGGCGAAGAGCACGGCGGCGGCACGGCCGTTGCCCCAGCCGGGGCCGGCACTTCCGGCGCCGCCGATGACGGCGACCTTGCCGGCGAGCCGCCCGGAACGGGCACTGAGCGGGTGTTCTGGCGTGTCCTGAAGCACAGGAGCCTCCCTCCATGGGGGTACGGAGCCTGCCGACAGTCATAGCCAAGTGTCGACACAAAGTAAACATGAGGCCTTCGTCGTGCGGATACTCGGCGCCTTCTTGCCAAGGGTGTCGACAGAGGGCTTGTATGGGGCGTACGCGAAGAACCTGGAGGACCCCTGTGCGGAAACCCCCCGTCTTCACCCCGGAGGAGATCGCCCGCTTCCGCGCCGAGCTCGCCGACCGGCGGGAACCCGGCGCCCACGAGCCCGGCCGCTGGTCGGTGAGCCCGCTCAACCGCCGTACGGACGTGGTGGGTTCGCTGCCCGGGACGGTCCGGCTGCGGGACGCGACCCTGCGCTCCCTGGAGACCCTGCCGGGCGTCACGGCCACGGCCGGGGCGAAGCGGGCGTTCCTGCGACGGGTGGTGGCGACCGGGGTGCCGGAGGTCGTCACCGCCGGACCCGGCCGGCGCGCCGAGGACGTGCTGAAGGCGGAGGTGGACCTGGTCAAGGGCGAGAACCCGGAGTGCCGGGTGATCTGCCCGCTGATGCGCTCGACGGACGACATCGACCGGGCCGCGCGGGCCGGTTACGACGCCGTGCAGGTGTGGGTGCAGGGCTTCGGCGAGACGGCACTGCTCTACCGGCCCGAGGTGTACGCGGCGGCATGGCGGGGCGAGGAGTGGCGCACCCCGGACACCCCGCGCGACCGGACCGCAGTACTGGACCGGGCCGCCCGGCTCATCGGGTACGCGCGCTCGCGGGGCCTGGACGTGATCGCGCCGATGCTGATGGTGTCGTACCTGACGGAGGAGGACCACGCCACGACCGTCGCGGCGCTCACCGCGGCCGGGGCCGGCGAACTGACCCTCTTCGACGGGCCGGGCGCGCTGAGCCCCGAGGCGTACGGCCATCTCGTGCGCCGGACCCTGGAGTTGGCGCCGGACGTGGCGGTGGGCCTGCACCCGCACAACACCTTCGGACTGGCCGTCGGCTGCGCGGTCGCCGCCGTCCGGGCCGGGGCCGGCGCCGTCGAACTGTCGGTCAACGGCTACTGCGGCGGCCCCGGCAACGCCGATCTCGCCGCCACCGCAATGGCCTTCGAGGCCGTCTACGGCGTCCGTACCGGCATCCGCACCGAGACCCTGACCGAACTCGCCCGGCACGGAGCCGAACTGACCGGACATCAGCCCGCCAGGAACCACCCGGTCACCGGCCCGGATGCCTTCTGCTGGGGCGGCCTGGACTTCATCACCCAGGAGACTTCGGTCGACCCGCTGCTCCACAACTGCGTGGAGCCGTCCCTGGTCGGCAACGAGCGCCGGATCCCCTTCACCCCGGACAGCGGCCCCTACACCCTGGCCGACCGGACGGCAGCCCTCGGCATCGAGCTGCCGCCGGCCGCCCTGGACCAACTGCTCGATCAGGTGAGGCAGTTGATGTCCCGGGAGAACCGCCTCGCCACCGACGAGGAGCTCCGGGCGCTGGTCCGCGCACTGGGGTGAGCGGCCGGCCCGGCGGCCGTGACGGGTCGGCCACCGGGCCTGCGGTGTCAGGTGCTCCGGGCCCGTCGGCCTCAGGAGGAGCTGACACCCACGGTGAGCGTCGCCGCGTACCCGTCGGAGACGCTGTCACCCAGTGCGGTCAGGGTCAGCAGGCCGGAGGAGGCACCGCCGTCGTCGTAGATCGTGTCGTCGTCGAGCTGGGTCTCCGTGGTGGTGTTGTCGGAGTACGGCGAGGTCGCCTGGATCTCGGAGTTGATGTCCGCGTCGAAGAAGAGCTGACCGGTGTGGATGATCGAGCCGCCCGTGTACGAGTCGTCGGTCAGCGTCACGTCGGTGTGCACCCGCATGTGGACGTGCACGGCCCGGGAGACGTAGTGGCCGGGCCAGATCGAGATGAGGCTCACCTGGCCGTTGGAGTCGGTCGTCTGACCGCCCCGCAGGAAGGTGCTGTCGTCGGTCTCGGTGTGGCCGTTCTTGCCGACGTAGCCGGAGTACTCACCGAGGGCGTCCGCGTGCCAGATCTCGACCAGCGCGTTCTCCAGCGGGGCACAGTCGTTGGCCTGGTCGACGACGGTGAAGGTGTACTGGACCTCGACACCCTCCCGGTCCTCGCGGATGTCCTCGCGGACGAGCGCACCGGCCAGCCAGTACGGGCCCTCGGTGACCTCCGAGGTGAGGGTGCAGACATCGGAGGAGGCGTCGCTGCTGACGGTGGTGGAGGCGTCGGAGTCGCTCTCCGAGGTGGTGGTGTCGGCGGAGGCGAGGCCCGCGGCCATCAGCCCGCCGGCCGCGGCGATGGTGGCGCCGCCGATCAGCACGCGCCGCCGCTTCATGGTGTTGTCCGTGCGGTGACGACCCGACTGGGCGGAGACGGAGTCGACGGAAACGGGCTCGGGGGTCTGCTCGGAGGCAGAGGCGTTGTCTGTCATGTCAGGAGAACTTAAGGACCGACCTGAGGCGGGCCATGGCCACGCACTGTGAGATCCCTGGAGGCAAAACCCCCAACTCACCTTCTTTGGAGGTGAGTCGGTGCGAATTCCGCGTGTCCCGGAGGTGGTCCGGACCGGCCGGTCCGGTCAGCTGAGCCCAGCCGCCCGAGCCCGCTCCACCACCGGGCCGATCGCCTTCGCGACCGCCTCGACGTCGGCCTGGGTCGAGGTGTGGCCGAGCGAGAAGCGCAGGGTGCCGCGGGCCAGGTCAGGGTCGGTGCCGGTGGCCAGCAGGACGTGGCTCGGCTGGGCGACCCCGGCCGTGCACGCGGAGCCCGTCGAGCACTCGATGCCCTGGGCGTCGAGCAGCAGGAGCAGCGAGTCGCCCTCGCAGCCGGGGAAGGTGAAGTGCGCGTTGGCCGGGAGGCGGTCCACCGGGTCACCGCCGAGGATCGCGTCCGGTACGGCCGTACGGACGGCGTCGACCAGCGCGTCGCGCAGGGTACCGATCTCCCGGGCGAACCACTCGCGGCGCTCGGCGGCGAGGCGGGCCGCCACCGCGAACGAGGCGATCGCCGGGACGTCGAGGGTGCCGGAGCGGACGTGCCGCTCCTGGCCGCCGCCGTGCAGGACCGGTACGGGGGTGTACTCACGGCCGAGGAGCAGGGCGCCGATGCCGTACGGGCCGCCGACCTTGTGGCCGGAGACGGTCATCGCGGCGAGGCCGGAGGAGCCGAAGTCCACCGGGATCTGACCGAAGGCCTGGACCGCGTCGGAGTGCAGCGGGATGCCGAACTCGTTCGCGACGGCGGCGAGTTCGCGGATCGGCAGGACCGTGCCGATCTCGTTGTTGGCCCACATGACGGTGGCGAGGGCCACGTCGTCGGGGTTGCGGTCGATCGCCTCGCGCAGCGCCTCGGGGTGGACCCGGCCGTAGGTGTCGACGGGGAGGTACTCCGCCGTGGCGCCCTCGTGTTCGCCGAGCCAGTGGACGGCGTCCAGGACCGCGTGGTGTTCGACGGGGCTGGCGAGGATCCGGGTGCGGGCCGGGTCGGCGTCGCGGCGGGACCAGTAGAGGCCCTTGACCGCGAGGTTGTCGGCCTCGGTGCCGCCGGAGGTGAGGACGACCTCGCTGGGGCGGGCGCCGAGCGCTTCCGCGAGGGTCTCCCTGGATTCCTCGACCGTGCGGCGGGCCTTGCGGCCGGAGGCGTGCAGGGAGGACGCGTTGCCGGTGACGCCGAGCTGCGCGGTGAGGGCCGCGGCTGCCTCCGGGAGCATCGGGGTCGTGGCGGCGTGGTCGAGGTAGGCCATGATGACGTCGATTCTACGGTGGGGCGGGGTGAGGGTCGCCTAGCCGCCGTAGGGGGCCTGTGCCGGTGAGCGGGTGCCGGTTGGGTGTGGCTGGTCGCGCAGTTCCCCGCGCCCCTCGGGGCGCGCTGTCCTGGACCCTGCTTACAGGCTCCAGGAGATCGTGTTCGAGGCCGCCATGGCGATCGCCAGGACCGCGAGGTCGGCCACGCCCAGGGTCAGGCCCAGGTATGCGCGGCCCTTGCGGGCCGTGCCGCGCCACAGGGAGACCAGGGCCAGGATGATCGCGATCGGGCCCAGGAACAGGTTGAGGACCAGGAGGCCCAGGAGGCCCAGGATGAAGGACGCGACGGCCATGCCGTCGGCGTCGCGGGTGCGGGTCTGGGGGCGGGGGGTGGCGGGGGCGGTGAGTTGCATCATGCTCGGCTCCTCAAGTGAGCGTGGGCGGAAGGTCAGTTGGCCGAGGTGTGGCGGCGGCGGGCGAGGCGCTCGCGGAGTGCGAAGACGGCCAGCCAGACGACGATCACGGCGGCCAGTCCTGCGGTGACGTCGAGCGGTGCGTGGGCCACGGTGCCCAGCACCACGCCGAGCAGCATGAGTGCGGCGACGAGGAACAGCATGGGTTCGATCCCCCTCCGTTACATTTGGGTGAACGGTTGTAGTAACAGTTGTTCACTGACTTTGAGTCTAGCAACTCACTCGGCTTTTCAATTCCGGAGAACAGTTGTTAACTGGATGACATGAGTCACACCCTCGGCATCCGACAGGCCCAGAAGCAGAAGACCCGCCAGGCCTTCCTGGACGCGGCGCTCGCCCTGCTGGAGGAGCAGAGCCTGAGCAGCCTGGGACTGCGCGAGGTCACCCGGGCCGTCGGTGTCGCCCCGACCGCCTTCTACCGGCACTTCCGCTCCACCGCCGACCTCGGCGTCGCCCTCGTCGACGAGGCGCTCGGCAGCCTGCACCCGATGGTCCGTACGACGGTCGCCACGGCCGGCGCGGAGCGCATCACCCGGGCCGTGCGGCTGATCGCCGACCATGTGGCCGCGCACCCGGCGCACGTCCGGTTCATCGCCCGGGAGCGGCACGGCGGGGTGCAGCCGGTGCGGGAGGCGATCCGGGACCAGCTCGCCCGGTTCGCCGAGGAGGTCAGGGCCGAGCTGGCCAAGGACCCCGAGGCCGAGGGGTGGAACGAGGACGACCTGCTGATGCTCGCCCACCTCTATGTGGACCAGATGCTCATCACCGCCTCCCTGTTCCTGGAGACCCTGGAGTCCCCGGAACCCTCGGAGGCGGAGCGGCAGCGCGTCGCCCAGGTCGCCACCCGCCAGATGCGGCTGATCAGCCTCGGCCGGCAGCACTGGCTGGACTAGTGCTGTCCGGCAACACGAAGGGGCGGCGCGTCCGTTCACCGGACGCGCCGCCCCTGTCGTACGAGCCGTGCGGTCAGCTCTTCGTCGACTGGGCGGTCGGCGCTCCGCTGGGTGCCGCGCCGCCGGCGCCGGGGCCGCCCTGGCCGCCGCCGCAGCCACCCATGCCGCCGCCGGGGCCGCCCTGGCCGCCGGCGCCGGGGCCGCCGCTGGGCATGCCCGAGGCGTTGCCGGTCGGAGCACCGGTGGGGGCGCCGCTCGGAGCGCCGCTCGGAGCGCCCGAGGCGTTGCCGGTCGGGGCGCCGCTCGGCCGGCCCGAAGCGTTGCCGGTCGGCTGCTGACAGCTCTGCTGGCCGGAGTTGCCGCTGCCGGACGACGACGAGTCGCCCGAACCGCCGCACGCGGTCAGCAGCAGCGGGGACAGCGCGAGCAGAGCCACGGCGGGGACGAGACGTACACGCTTCATGAGAGACAACTCCATTGAGGATGAGGGAGTCCTGAGGAGTGGCACTCAATCAACGGCGCTTAAGGCATTCTTGGGCCCCCGCTGTTCACCGCCTGTCAAGGAGGTAAAGCACTCCCCAAGAAGCGGTGCTGACCTGGCAGTTCACTCCGAGGGGGCGCCTACTCCCTGGTACACGCCCGTGACAGAACGGGGTTCCCGCCGTCGAAACCGGGACGCGCCGGCCGGGTTCAGCCGAGGCGGACCCGGGCCAGCTGGCGGGACTGGGCCACCAGCCGGTCCGCGCTGTCCCAGACCTCGGCGTCCTCCTCCAGGAAGCCGCCGGCCAGGTTGCGGGTGGTGATGGAGACCCGCAGCGGGCCCGGGGCGGGGCGGTGGCGGACGTGGACGGTCAGTTCGACCGTGGGGACCCAGCCCTTGAGGCCGATCTCGAACGCGGTGGGCGGCAGCGCGTCCACCGCCAGCAGGAGGGAGAGCGGGTCGGCGTCACGGCCGTCCGCGAGGCCGAACCAGGAGCGCATCTCGCCCTTGCCGGAGGGCGCGCCGAGGGCCCAGCCGAGGGTGGCGGGGTCCAGCTTGAGCATCAGGCGCTCGGTGATGGCGGAGCTGCCGTCGACCGGGGCCGGGCCGTCCTCCGGGCCGAAGCAGTGCTCCATCGGCGGGAAGGCGGGCGGGGTCGCCGTCGTACGGACGTCGTCGGGGAGGGCGGTGAGGTCGCCGTAGGAGGCGAGGACGCGGATGCGTTCGACCTCGTTGCCCTCGTCGTCGTACTGGAAGAGCGAGGCCTGGCCGGTGGAGAGGGTGCGGCCGGTACGGACGGTGTCCGTGCGGATCACGGCCGGGCCCGGCTGGGACGCGGTCAGGTAGTGCGCGGAGACGGTGAACGGGTCCGGGTGCGGCAGCGTGTCCGCGAGCGCCCGGCCGAGCACGGCAAGCAGGTAGCCGCCGTTGACGGCGCTGATGATGGTCCAGCCGGCCGAGAGGTCGATGTCGTAGACCCCGGGAGCGCGCCGGATGACCGCGGTGTCGCGGTCGAACTCGCTGTCACCGATCACGGCCCGCGTGGATGCTGCTTCAGGCATGCCTGAACAGTACAAGAGTTGATTACTAAGCGGTAGCTTTTGTGATCCACGCACCAGCGGTCGGACCGGTAAGGGATCCCTCCACCGAGTGAGGTTCCGGCAATTTCTAGGTAAGTGTCCGGACACGTCCGTAACCCGGGGCCCCCGATTCCCCTCTATGGGGACATGAGCCTCACCGGGACTCCGTTCCTCTACACGACCATCGTCCTGTCCGTGGTCGCCCTCATACTGCCGCTCGTCCTGTGGTCGAGGATGCGGGGGCCGCAGGCCGTGCGCGCCGCGGCCCGGGTCCTGATGCTGCTGTTCGCGCAGGCCACGGCGGTGACGCTGATCTTCGTGCTGGTCAACAACGAGAACAGCCTGTACGACAACTGGGCCGACCTCCTCGGCACCGGCAACCACGTCCAGCAGGCCGCGAACCTCGGCCAGGACGGTACCGGCGGCATAGCGCTGCAACGGCTGCCCAGGGTGAAGCAGACCTTCACGGCAGCCGACGGACCGGGCATGCGGGCGGCCGGCGGGGTCGAGGTCACCCAGCTCAAGGGCCGGGTCTCGGGCGTCAACGCCGAGGTCTACGTCTGGCTGCCGCCCCAGTACCACGAGGCGAAGTACCGCAACCACCGCTTCCCGGTCGTGGAGCTGCTGCCCGGCTACCCCGGCTCGGCGAAGGCCTGGTTCGGTTCGCTGAAGGTGACCGAGCAGCTGGAGCCGCTGATGAGGAGCGGCAGGGTCGCGCCCTTCATCCTGGTCGCGCCGCGCACCAACCTGCTGGCCGGCGTGGACACCGGCTGCGCCAACATCCCGGGCACGGTCAACGCGGACAGCTGGCTCAGCATCGACGTGCCGAAGATGGTGACCGACAACTTCCGTGCCGCGGCCGCCCCCGCGAACTGGGCCGTGGCCGGCTACTCGGCGGGCGCGCACTGCGCGGTCAAGCTGGCGGTCGCCCATCCGGACCGCTACCGGGCCGCCATCAGCCTGTCCGGCTACAACGACCCGATCGGCGAACGCAACTCGCTCGCGGCGCAGAGCGTGGCCCTGCGCCGGCAGAACAACCCCTACCTGCTGCTGCGGAAGGCGGCCGCCCCACCCCGGATCGCCCTCTACATCTCCGGCGAGTCCGGTGACGGCTACCAGGCCGGTGTGGCACTGGAACAGATCGCCAAGGCGCCGACCACCGTGCACGTGGCGTTCCTGCCGCGCAGCGCGGGCGGCCACAACATGGCGCTGTGGCGGCCCCAGGTGCCGACGGTCTTCGAGTGGCTCACGGTCAACATGGGCCAGAGCCGCGTCCGGGCCGGGACTACTCCTCCCGAACCGTCGAGCGCCGGTTCCACGCACGCGGCGCTCGCCAGTGGTAGCGCATCGCGAGCAGGCGCAGTACGAAAGCGGTGACGACCGCGAGGCCGCTGGTGAACGGGTTGAGCGCGTCGTAACGGATGCACAGCACCACCGTCGTCGCCCCGACGATCGCCGGGACCGCGTACAGGTCGCGGTCCCAGCGCAGCAGCGAGGGAACCTCGTTGGCGAGCACGTCCCGGAGCACACCGCCGCCGACCGCGGTGGCCAGCCCCAGCGCGGCGGAGGCGGTGAGGTTGAGGCCGTAGGAGTACGCCTTCGTCGTGCCGCTGACGGCGAACAGGCCGAGGCCGGCCGCGTCGAAGACCAGGACCGCCGACTGGATCCGCTCGACGTGCGGGTGGAGGAAGAACACCACCAGGGCGGCGATCAGCGGGGTGATGAAGTACCCCAGGTCCGTGAAGGCGGCCGGGGGTACGGCCCCGATGATCACGTCCCGGAAGATCCCTCCGCCCAGCGCGGTCACCTCGGCCATCACGCCGATGCCGAAGACGTCGAAGTTCTTGCGGACGGCCAGCAGCGCGCCGGAGATGGCGAACACGAAGATGCCGATGACGTCGAGCGTGTGCTGGACGGAGGGAGAGAAGAGTTGCTGGAGTTGCACCCTGACATTGTGTCCTGTCAGGGTGCGTGAACCTTACAAACCCAGGCCTACAGGGCAGGTTTCCCTGTGGTGAACAGCCAGGTCTGGAACAGGTCGTCCAGTTGCTGCCCGCTGACCTTCTCCGCGAGGCGGATGAAGTCGGCGGTGTCGGCGTTGCCGTAGCGGTGCAGCTTCGTCCAGGCCGGGAGCAGCTTGAAGAACGCCGTGTCGCCGATGCGTTCGCGCAGCATCTGCAGGGTCATCGCGCCGCGCTGGTAGACGGCCGAGGCGAACATGGTGTCGCGCTGCGGGTCGGCGACGGTGATCTGCCAGAAGGGGTTGTCGGCGGCGCGGGCGTTGTAGCCGGCGAGGAAGGAGTCGTGCGCGGAGCGGGTGCCCTGGTGCTCCGCCCACAGCCACTGGGCGTAGGTGGCGAAGCCCTCGTTGAGCCAGATGTCCTTCCACTGCGCCACGCTCACCGAGTCGCCGAACCACTGGTGGGCCAGCTCGTGCACGATCGTCGTCTCGTTGCGCACCGCCGAGTAGGCCGGCTTGCTCTGCACCTCCAGCGAGAACCCGGCCTCCGGCATGTCGTCGACGATGGCCCCGGTCTCCTCGAAGGGGTACGGCCCGAAGACCTGCGACCAGTAGTCGGTGGCGGCGGCGGTGACGGCGTACACGTCGACGCTGTTGCTGTTCGCGAGGACCGGATCGATGGCGACGTAGATCGGGATGCCGGAGGGGGTCTTCCCGGTCTGCACGTCGAACTTCCCGATGGTGGCGGTGGCGAGGTAGGTCGCCATCGGCTTGGACTCGCGCCAGTGCGCGTACGTCGAGCCGCCCTTGTCGTACGTCGAGACCAGCCGGCCGTTGGAGACCCCGGTCAGGCCCTCGGGCGCCTTGATCCGGATGTCATAGGTGGCCTTGTCGGAGGGGTGGTCGCTGGACGGGAACCAGGTGGAGGCGGCGTTGGGCTCGCAGGCGACGAAGACGCCGTCGGTGGTCTTCATCCAGCCGTAGTCGGAGCCGAACACGATGGGGCCGTTGAGGGGCTCGGGTATCCCGCCATAGGTGACGGAGACGGTGAAGTCGCGGCCCTTGGCCAGCGTGTCCCTCGGGGTGACGGTGATCTCGTCGCCGGTGCGGGTGAACTGGGCGCGTCTGCCGTTCACTTCGACCTTCGTGACCTCCAGCTTCTGCAGGTCGAGGTCGAAGGCGGAGAGGTTCTGGGTGGCCCGGGCGGTGAGGGTGGTGCGGCCGTCCAGGCGGCCGGTGTCCGGGGCGTAGGCCACGTCGAGGTCGTAGTGGCGGGCGTCGAAGCCGCCGTTGCCGAGCTGGGGGAAGTAGGGGTCGCCGATGCCGTCGGCGCCCGGGGTGGGGGCGGGAGCGGCCGCGATGACAAAGGAGGCGGCCGCCGCGGTTGCGACGGCCGCCAGACGTGCCGAACGGGAGAGGCGCATGAGTCGTCCCTTTCGAGCGTGCCGGTCAGTGGACGGACACGGTCGACTCTGCGCTCTCCCGTTAAGACATGTACATGACTTTGCAAAGTCGTGTCATGGGCTACTTGTCGGTTGGCTCCTGTGACTTCTGTGCCTCGGCTGTGGAGTCGGCCGACGGCTCCGCCGGCGACTCGGCAGCGGCCTCCGGCTCCTCCGCCGTGGCGTCCTGCTCCGGCTCCGGGTCCTCCGCCGGGGCGTCCGACTCCGGCTCCGGGTCCGACTCCGGCTCGGCCGACGCCTCTGGCTCCGCGGCCTCAGCCTCCGGCTCCGGCTCCGCCTCCGTGGCTTCGGCCGCCGGCTTCGCCGGCTCGGCCGACTCCTCCAGGACCGCCTCGCCCACCAGCTCCGAGGCCTCCTTCGCCGCGGTCAGCAGGACCGTGTCCTGCGGGGCCTGGTCGGCGAAGTTCTCCGGGTGGTGACAGGCCACCCGCTGACCCGGGCGGAGTTCGAGGAGCGGCGGTTCCGTCGTCCTGCAGATCTCCGTCGCCTTCCAGCACCGGGTGTGGAAGCGGCAGCCGGACGGCGGCGCGATCGGCGACGGCACGTCGCCACGGAGCAGGATGCGCTCGCTCTTCTGCCCGCGGCGCTTCGGGTCCGGGACCGGCACCGCCGACATCAGCGCCTTGGTGTACGGGTGCATCGGCGACTCGTACAGCTTGGTGCTGTCGGCGAGTTCGACGATCTTGCCCAGGTACATCACCGCGACCCGGTCCGAGACATGCCGGACGACGGAGAGGTCGTGGGCGATGATGACGTAGGTCAGGCCCAGCTCCTCCTGGAGGTCGTCCATGAGGTTGACGACCTGCGCCTGGATCGAGACGTCCAGGGCGGAGACGGGCTCGTCGGCCACCACCAGCTTCGGCTTCAGGGCGAGCGCACGGGCGATGCCGATGCGCTGGCGCTGACCGCCGGAGAACTCGTGCGGGTAGCGGTTGTAGTGCTCGGGGCTCAGGCCCACCAGCTCCAGGAGGCGCTGGACCTCCTTCTTGACCCCGCCCTCGGGCTCGACGCCCTGCAGCCGGAACGGCGCGGAGACGATGGAGCCGATGGTGTGCCGGGGGTTCAGGGAGCCGTACGGGTCCTGGAAGATCATCTGGATGTCGCGGCGCAGCGGACGCATCTTCGCGGTGGACAGGTGCGTGATGTCCTGCCCCTCGAAGGTGACCTTGCCGCCGGTCGGGTCCTGAAGCCGGGTGATGACCCGGCCCATGGTCGACTTGCCGCAGCCCGACTCGCCGACCACGCCCAGGGTCTCGCCCTTGCGCACCTCGAAGTCGATGCCGTCGACGGCCTTCACCGCGCCGACCTGCCGCTGCAGGATGCCCTTCTTGATCGGGAAGTGCTTCTCCAGGCCCTCGACCTTCAGCAGCACGTCACGATCGCCAGACGGTGACGCCTGCTGCGGGATGACGGTGTCATCGGTCTTGTTCGTGTCGCTCACAGCTTCGGCGCAATCTCTTCGGTCCAGATCCGCGTACGGTCCTCGGCCGAGAGGTGGCAGGCGGACCAGTGACCGCCGTCGACCTGCTGCAGCTCCGGGCGGACCGTGCGGGTGACATTCCCCTTGGGAAGGTCCGCGTACGGGCAGCGCGGGTGGAACGCGCAGCCCGAGGGGACGTTGATGAGGCTCGGCGGCTGACCCTTGACCGGGATGAGCCGGTCGGAGGTCTCCCGGTCGATGCGCGGCATCGAACCCAGCAGACCCCAGGTGTAGGGGTGCTGCGGCTTCTCGAAGATCTCGTCGACCGGGCCGCGCTCCACGCACCGGCCGCCGTACATCACCAGGACGTCGTCGGCGATCTCGGCCACCACGCCCAGGTCGTGGGTGATGAGGATGACCGCGGAGCCGAACTCCTTCTGGAGGTCGCGGATCAGGTCGAGGATCTGCGCCTGGACGGTGACGTCGAGGGCGGTGGTCGGCTCGTCCGCGATGAGCAGCTCGGGGTTGTTGACCAGGGCCATGGCGATCATGGCGCGCTGGCGCATACCGCCGGAGAACTCGTGCGGGTAGCCGTCGACGCGCTTGGCGGGCTCGGGGATGCCGACCCGGTCGAGCATCTCGATGGCGCGGGCGCGGGCGACCTTCTTGCTGACGTTGTGGTGCACCCGGTACGCCTCGACGATCTGGTCGCCGATCTTGTAGTACGGGTGCATCGCGGACAGCGGGTCCTGGAAGATCATCGACATCTCGCGGCCACGGAGCCGGCGCACCTCGTCCGGGGACGCGTTCACCAGCTCCTTGCCGCCGAGCCAGATCTCGCCGGACATCTGCACGTTCTTGCCGCGGGCGCCGAGCCGGTGCAGGCCCATGATGGCCAGCGAGGTCACGGACTTGCCGGAGCCGGACTCGCCGACGATGGAGAGGGTCTTGCCCTTCTCCAGCGAGAAGCTGAGGCCGTCGACCGACTTGACGATGCCGTCGTCGGTCGGGAAGTGCACCTTGAGGTCGCGGACTTCGAGGAAGGCGTCGGACGGACTGGCCTGCGTGGGCTCGCCCACGGCGGCGCCGGTCTTGGAGAGTTCGGTCACGAGAGCCTCACTCGCGGGTCGGCGGCCGCGTAGAGCATGTCCACCAGGAGATTTGCGATGACGACGAAGAAGGCGGCGAGCAGGGTCACACCCAGGATGGGTGGCAGGTCGTTGTCGTCGATGGCCTGCACCGCGTACTGGCCGATGCCGTGCAGCGAGAACACGGTCTCGGTGATCACCGCGCCGCCGAGCAGCAGACCGAGGTCCATGCCGAAGACGGTGATGATCGGGGTGAGCGCGGCGCGCAGTCCGTGCCGGACGACGACGTTGCGCTCGCGCAGGCCCTTGGCGCGGGCCGTGCGGATGTAGTCCTCGTTCATCGTCTCCAGCATGCCCGAGCGGGTGAGCCGCGCGTAGATGGCCGAATACAGGAGGGCGAGCGAGCACCAGGCGGGGATGAGGGTGTTGGCCCACTGCGCCGGGTTCTCTGTCAACGGGACGTAGGTGCGGCCGAAGATCGGCCACTGGTAGGTGAAGAGCAGGATCGCCAGGTTGCCCGTGAAGAACATGGGCAGCGAGACACCGGCGAGGGCCACACCCATGAAGGTGCGGTCGAAGAAGGAGCGCGGCTTCAGCGCGGAGACCACGCCGATCGCGACACCCGAGACCAGCCACAGCACGGCGGCACCGAGGGCCAGCGACAGGGTCACCGGCATCCGGGAGGTGAGCTGCGGCCAGACGGCCTGGTGGGTCTTGAAGGAGTAGCCGAAGCACGGTGCGTCGCAGTGCACCGTGGTGGGGCCCAGATCATAGGTGGCGCCGGAGACGATCCCCTTGATGAAGTGCCAGTACTGGACGTAGACGGGCTGGTCCAGACCGAGGTTGTGCTTGACCGCGACGATGTCCGCCTTCGACGGGCTCTTGCCGATGTACTGCTGCGCCAGCTGGTCGGCGGTCTGCCCGGCCAGACGTGGGAGCACGAAGAAGATCGCGAAGGTGACCGCGGAGACGACCAGCAGCAGGATCACCGCTGCGAGCGTCCGACGGAGGATGTACGAGATCACGGGGATCGGCGCTGGTGCCCGCGGGCCTTCCGGCCCGCGGGCACCAATGCCTTCACCTGCCTTCCGGGGCTGCTACTTCGACGCGACGCCGATGTTGAGGTAGTCGTACTGGCCGCTGAAGGCCGCCGTGGAGACCAGGTTGGTGAAGGTGGTCGGGCGGGCCAGCAGGACCTTGAAGTAGGTCAACGGCACGAGGGCGGCGTCGTCCATGGTCAGCTTGTCGATCTGCGTGTAGATGCTGTTGCGCTCGGTGTCGTCCTGCGTACCGATCGCCTTGGCCAGCAGGGTGTTGACCGACTTGTTGTCGTACTGCGACAGGTTGGTGTTACCGGACTGGCTGATCGCCTGGCCGTTCAGGATCTGCTGCAGGAAGCCGTAGCCGGAGGGCCAGTCGGCACCCCACTGCATCATCATCAGGCCGACGTTCTGCTTGTTGTCGAAGTTCGGGACACCCGCGTAGTCGGTGAAGTACTTGCCCGACGGGTACTGCTTGAGGGTGGCGTTGATGCCGACCTTCTTCAGCGAGTTGATGATCGCCGTGGCGGCGTCGATCTCCTGCGGGCGGTCCGAGCGGGCCGTGATGTTGGTGTTGATCGACGTCTTGCCGCAGGCCTTCAGCTGCGCCTTGGCCTGGGTCACGTCACCCTTGTTGCCGGTGGTGGCGTAGACGTCCGACTTGGTGTAGCCCGGGATGTCCGGAGGCAGCACCGTGGTGGCGACGTCACCGCGGATCGGGCCGCCCTCGGCGGTCTGCACCGAGACCTTGTCGATCGCGTACTCGACGGCCTTGCGGCAGGCGACGTTGTCGAACGGCTTCAGCTTGGTGTTGATCGCCATGTAGACCAGACGGCCACCGTAGGTGTTGTCCGTGTTGGCCTTCTTGCTGGCGTCGGTGAGCACCTGGGCCTGCGTGGCGGCCTGGACACCCGTGCCGCCGAGGTCGATCGCGTCGCCGGCCTGGACGTCCTTGTCGATCGTCTCGGCGTTGACCTTCAGGTTGACGACGATCTTGTCCGGCAGCTGCTTGCGCAGCGGGTCGGTCTTCGCGTCCCAGTTCTTGTTGCGGACCAGCACGGCCTGCTTGCCGTCCTGGTAGCTCTGGAACTGGTACGAGCCCGAGGACACGATGTTCTTGACGTAGTCGACGCCGTTGTCCTTGGCCTGCGGGACCGGGGCCGTCTGCGGGGCCGAGACCAGGTAGTCGAACTCCTGGAAGGCCTGCTTCAGGTGGAAGACGATCGTGGTGTCGTCCGGGGTCTCGATGGACGACAGGCCCTTGGCGCTCTTGTCCTTGTAGGGGCCCTTGTACTTGTCGCCGCCGACCAGGAACTGCTGGAAGTAGTTCGGGCCGAGGGAGAGCACGTCACGCGCGAAGTTGGAGCGCTCGACGGCGTACTTGACGTCCTTGGACGTGATCGCCGTGCCGTCCTGGTACTTCAGGCCCGAACGCAGCTTGTACGTCCAGGTCTTGCCGCCGTCGCTCGGGACACCCTTGCTCGCGGCGAGGTCCGGGACCAGGGTGTTGCCCTTGGAACCGGGGCCCGGCTCGAACGTCATCAGCGGGCGGGCGTACAGCCGGCTGAAGTTGTACATGTACGCGTAGTACGTGTTACCGGGGTCGAACGAGTCCGGGACGTCGGACAGCTCGTAGGTGACCGTCCCGCCCTTCTTGTCGGACGCGTTGACGACACCCTTGGTAGCGGCGTTGGCAGCGGCGGAGCTGCCGCCGCCGTCGTTGCCGCCGTTGTTGTCATCGGCCTTGCTGCACCCTGCAACCAGCAGGGTGGCGGAGCCGATGGCCGCGATCGCGGCCAGCGCTGACCTTCGCATGATGGGCGGGTTCCCCTCCATTGTCGGAAACTTTTCGGGCTCTCGATGACAGCAGGCGTCAGCGGCTGCGTGGGTCGAGAGCGTCGCGGAGACCGTCACCGAGCAGGTTGAACGCCAGCACGGTCACGAAGATTGCAAGGCCGGGCACGATCATGTACTCGGGATCGACCTGGTAGTACGTCACCGCTTCGCGGAGCATGCCGCCCCAGGACGCCTGCGGGGGCTGGATGCCGACGCCGAGGAAGCTGAGGGACGCCTCGAAGAGGATGTTGGTCGGGATCAGCAGCGTCGAGTAGACGATGATCGGGCCGACCAGGTTGGGCATCAGCTCGCGGAACAGGATGTACGGGCCCCTGGCACCCATGCCGCGGGAGGCGTCGACGAACTCGCGCTCGCGCAGGGCGAGGGTCTGGCCGCGCACGATCCGGCCCAGGTAGGGCCAGTTGAAGAAGCCGATGACGAAGATGAGCACGCTCAGGTGCAGCGGCAGTCCGTTCAGGCCGAACGCGCCGCCCTGCAGGGTGGCGGAGATGGCGATGGCGAACAGCAGGAGAGGGAAGGCGAGGAAGGTGTCCATCAGCCGGCTGATGACCGAGTCCACGCGGCCGCCGTAGTAACCGGCGACGACACCCATGATCGCGCCGATCACGTTGGACAGGATGGTCGAGCCGAAGGCCACCACCAGCGACACCCAGGAGCCTTCGAGGATGCGGGTGGCGATGTCACGGCCGAACTTGGGGTCCACGCCCAGCGGGTGATCGAGGCTCATGCCGCCCCAGCCGCCGTTCGGCAGCGAGGTGTTGGCGTCGATCAGCTCCTGGTGGAAGGCGTTGGGGTCGAGACCGAGCAGGGCCTGGATGGGGCGGGCGAGGATCGCGACGACGATCAGCAGGACGACAACGACGCCGCCCGCGACGGCGACCCTGTCCCTCTTGAACCGGGACCAGGCGATCTGCCCGAGGGAACGACCCTCGATCTGCCCCTTACCGGCACCCTCCAGCACAGCCTCCGGCTGCGCCTCGGTGGTCTCGATCGGTGCGGTCACAGTGACCTGACCCCTCTCACCGGTGGTGACCGGCTTTTGTCCGCCGCGGTGGGCGGCTTGGTTCGCTTGCATGTTGTGCGGTGGCCGCCAATGGTTACGGCCCGACCGCCCACGAGACCCTTCGACCGGTACTGCGTACCGGCTCGCAGGATCACCGACTTCGCATCTGAGAGGCGAGTCTTCAATGCCCCGGTGATCACGCGCCAGGCCTGATGGAGAAAGTATGCGCAACCGTGATGACGATTGGGGTTTCCGGTATCCGGACGGCTGGCCACAGAGGGCGGACGGAACAGAATCCCTCAAAGGTCGTGAACCACGGTAGTTCACCCCTATCTACGCGCGGAGACCAGACCGGAGAGTCAACCGGCCATCACCCACCGCCGCGCCGCTCTGGAGCGGCGAGGCCGGCGTGACCGACGTGACCGCCGAGTAACACGACTTCGGAGAACAACCGCCTGGAAACGGCGACAGAGCACACTCAGTAGGCCCCGGGTCCCGGATAGCCATAGCCGGCCGCCGGGGCCTGGGCGGATGCCTGGGCGTGCGCCTCGCGGTCGTAGAACGGCCGTGCCGTCGCCCTCATCCACATCACGACCGGGTCGTACTCGTCGGTCATCGCCACCGTCGACACCGGCAGCCCGTCCGGCACCGCCCCGATCGACTGCTGCATCATCGCCCGCACCGAGTCCACGGCCGGCGGCGAGGTCTCGTACACGTCCAGGCCGATCGCGAGATACGGCGCCCCGAGGGCCGGCTGCACCCAGGCGCGGCGCAGCGAGCGGACCGCGGGGGTGCGGTGGGCGTTCTGCGCGAGCAGCGCGTAGAACTGCGGGACCTCGATGGCCGGTTCGGCGAGCCGCAGCGGGCCGGCCGGCTGGCGGTCCAGGCCGGTGGCGATGCGGCGCAGGTCCAGCCAGGGGATGCCGACGCCGCCGCCCGGGGCGTGCGGGTTGAGCCAGAGGCCGAAGTGGTCGGGGTAGAGGGTGCGGGCCACGTCGATGCCGTCGACCACTTCGTACGAGCGGTTCCAGCCGCTCGCGGAGAGCTCCTGGGCCGAGGTCACACAGGGGGCGTAGCCGTGGCCGTCGACCTCCATGTTCCCGTACTGGGCGTCGGGGGAGCCGGCCTGGCCGTGCCAGAGCAGCATCCAGATCTGGCCGGAGGAGGGCGTGGCGAGGGCGCGGAGGAGTGCCTCGTAGGCGTCGTAACGCCCGGGGGTTACCTGGCGCAGCATGTGCTCGACCTGTCCGGTCGCCGCGGTGCCGCTGGCGCTCACGTGTTACCGCCCCTTCATCTGGTGCCCCGCGTTTGGAGACAGCTTAAGCGCCAAGGGGGGTGGCGCCGATTGTCCGTCGGCGGGTGCGGGTCGTCGGTGGCCGGTCGCGCAGTTCCCCGCGCCCCTGGGTCGGTTGCCCTCAGGGCGTTTCTAGTGACCGTACTGATAGAAGGGGCGCACGTTTTCGCGCATCCAGTGGCCCACCGGGTCGTCCGCCACGTCCAGGAGGACCAGGTTCACCGGCCACTTCACCGGAGCCTGGCCCAGGGCCTTGCCCAGTGCCTCCAGCGGCAGGGCGCGCAAGTCGCCTTCCCACTGGGAGAGTTCGACCCCCACGAACATCACCGGGTCCGCCGTCTCGACCGCGGCCAGGCAGCGGCGGGCCGTGGCGACCACGCCGGTCCTGGCGAACTCGGCCGACGCCGCGGCCAGGAAGTCCATCGGGTCGTCCTGCCAGTCCGGTTCGAAGAGGCGGACCCGGCCGCCCGAGGCGGGGCCGTCCAGTTCGGTGCGGCCGGTCCGGCAGAGCTGGGCGACCGCCTCCGGCGGCAGCGGGACACCGACCACTCCCCCGGGGTTCACGGCGATGCCGACCTGCGGGGGCAGGCCGCGGACGAACTCGACGGCCGGGGCGATCGTGTACGACAGATGGGAGCCGGCCACCAGGCGGAACTGCTCCTCGGAGCTGAAGACCGGCACGTACACCTGGCCCTCGATCTGCATGGTGGGCAGGTCCAGCGGGCCGCTGTGCGGGCCGCCGCCCTCCGGCAGCGGGATCCAGAGGAAACTCCGGCCCAGTACCTCGATGAGCCGGCCCGCCGCCGCGGGCACGCCGAGGGAGGCCGACAGGACCTCCTCCAGTTCGTTGCCGGGCCACCCGCCGTGCGGGTGGGGGTGCGCCTGTGCCGGGAAGTCCGCGGGAATGTCCGCCGGGAAGTCCATCTGCCTACCGCCTGCTGGGAACCACTACTGAGGCTGGAAAGGCTAGCGGGTGGCACCGACAAAGCCACCCGTGGATTCGGCGTCCGCGAAGGCGATCCGGCGCAGTACGTCCGCCGCGTCCCGGTCCAGGAGCACCGCCGAGCCGACACCCTCGGGCAGTTTCCCCTTCTCCACCGCGCGCAGCAGCCGGCCGGCCGCCCGGCGGTGGCGCACGAAGGCGTACCGGGAGACGCCCCGGCCGCGCTCGCGCTGGCCGTCCAGTGCCGTGCCGGCGGTGACGTCCAGGAGGAGCAGGTGCAGGGTGCCGCCGCGGCGGCGGGCCTCCCGGGCCAGCCAGTCGCGCACCCAGGCCTGCGTACCGCAGTCGTGCACGACCACGCCCTCGCCGGTGTCGAGGGCCCGGCGCAGCCCGGCGAAGTGGGCGAGGCGGACCAGCGGGCGGTACACGGCGTAGGGCAGAAGGCGGGCCAGGCGGGCGTCCCAGCGGTCGCGGGTGTCCTGGGAGT
Source organism: Streptomyces sp. GbtcB6 (assembly GCF_019091475.1). NCBI lineage: Bacteria > Bacillati > Actinomycetota > Actinomycetes > Kitasatosporales > Streptomycetaceae > Streptomyces > Streptomyces sp. GbtcB6. Next base: position 256,964 of record NZ_JAGXJL010000007.1, read on the forward strand.
CGATGCGGATGCCCTGGACGGTGCGGTGCATCAGGGTGGACTTGCCGCTGCCGGGCAGCCCGGTGACCACCACCAGGTCACGGGGGCCGAAGAGCAGGCCGTGCGGGCTGCGCCCGGCGCGGTCGCGCAGATCGCGGACGACCGGTACGGGTCGCTCGCCGCACCGCTCGCGGGCCGGGGCCGTCGGCTGCTGGGGCAGGGCGATGCCCGTCGTCGTCGCGTATGCCGTGGTCCTTGTCACCGTGACCGTCCTCCCTGGGGGTTCAGGAAAGGTTCTCCCCAGTTAACGCAAAGAGAAGGTAATGCACGGCGTCTCGCGGTTCCGTGCGCGTCCGGCAACAGCCCGGCTACAAAGAGAGAGGACGGCGGGAGGGACAAGTCCGGCCTGCCATGCGGCCGGGCGGCGTGCAATGATGTCCGCGCCAACTGCATACCGGCCGCTTGAATCCGCGCGGGAGAGTCCCCAGCCGTCTTCGCTGGGGCGCCGAAGGAGCAAGTCCCTCCCTTGAATCTCTCAGGCCCCGTTACCGCGCGGGCGAGGCACATCTGAAAAGCGGGCCGCTGTGTCAGTGGCTCCACCCAAGGTGCAAACCGTGATCACGTCCGTGGTCACGGCGAACCTCTCAGGTTCCGATGACAGATGGGGAGGACAGCCCTCGCCTGTCATGCCCTCGGGACCTCTGGGAGACGACCGACCGATGAGCAGTACCGATTCCGCCGCACCCCGCCGCACCGCGCTCGATGCCCTGCACCGCTCGCTCGGCGCGACCATGACCGACTTCGCCGGCTGGGACATGCCCCTGCGCTACGGCTCCGAGCGCGACGAGCATGTCGCGGTACGGACCAGGGCCGGGCTCTTCGACCTCTCCCACATGGGCGAGATCACCGTGACCGGCCCGCGCGCGGCCGACCTGCTGAACCACGCCCTGGTGGGGAACATCGCCTCCGTCGGCGTGGGCCGCGCCCGCTACACCATGATCTGCCGGGCCGACGGCGGCATCCTGGACGACCTGATCGTCTACCGGCTGGCGGAGACCGAGTACATGGTCGTCGCCAACGCCTCCAACGCCCAGGTCGTCCTCGACGCGCTCGTGGAGCGTTCCGCCGGGTTCGACGCCGAGGTCCGCGACGACCGCGACGCGTACGCGCTGATCGCCGTGCAGGGCCCGGAGTCGCCCGGGATCCTCAAGTCGCTCACCGACGCGGACCTGGACGGGCTGAAGTACTACGCCGGCCTGCCCGGCACCGTCGCCGGCGTCCCGGCGCTGATCGCGCGCACCGGCTACACCGGCGAGGACGGCTTCGAGCTGTTCGTGAAGCCGGAGCACGCGGTGGAGCTGTGGCAGGCGCTGACCGAGGCGGGTTCCCCGGTGGGCCTGGTGCCCTGCGGGCTGTCCTGCCGGGACACCCTGCGCCTGGAGGCGGGCATGCCGCTGTACGGGCACGAGCTGACCACGGAGCTGACCCCCTTCGACGCCGGGCTCGGCCGGGTGGTCAAGTTCGAGAAGGAGGGCGACTTCGTGGGGCGCGAGGCGCTCGCCGAGGCCGCCGCCCGTGCGGAGCAGAACCCGCCGCGCGTCCTCGTCGGCCTGGTCGCCGAGGGCCGCCGGGTACCGCGCGCCGGATTCCCGGTGGTCGCCGGCGGCGAGGTGATCGGCGAGGTCACCTCCGGTGCCCCCTCCCCCACGCTGGGCCGGCCGATCGCCATGGCGTACGTCGACGCGGCGCACTCGGCGCCGGGCACGGCGGGCGTCGGCGTGGACATCCGGGGCAGCCACGAGCCGCACGAGGTCGTGCCGCTGCCGTTCTACAAGCGCCAGAAGTAGCCACTGGGCGTGACCCTGCGCACATCGCCGCTGGTCACGCACGTCTCCAGCCTTCCCCCCTTCATCAGCACTCCCTCGCGTACAGGAGAATTCAGGCCATGAGCAACCCCCAGCAGCTGCGTTACAGCAAGGAGCACGAGTGGCTGACGGCCGCCGAGGACGGCGTGGCGACGGTCGGTATCACGGAGCACGCGGCCAACGCGCTCGGTGACGTCGTCTTCGTCCAGCTCCCGGCGGTCGGCGACACGGTGACCGCGGGCGAGTCCTGCGGCGAGCTGGAGTCGACCAAGTCGGTGTCCGACCTGTACGCGCCGGTCACCGGTGAGATCACCGCGGTCAACGAGGACGTCGTCGAGGACCCCTCGCTGGTGAACTCGGCCCCCTTCGAGGGCGGCTGGCTGTTCAAGGTGCGCGTCGCGGACGAGCCGGGCGACCTGCTCTCCGCCGACGAGTACACCGCCTTCACCGCCGGCTGAGAGCCGCCGCAGACCCCGGCCTAGGAGTCGTAGAAACAGATGTCCGTTCTGAACACGCCCCTGCACGAGCTCGACCCGGAGGTAGCCGCCGCGGTCGACGCCGAGCTGGCGCGCCAGCAGTCCACCCTGGAGATGATCGCCTCGGAGAACTTCGCTCCGCTCGCGGTCATGGAGGCACAGGGCTCGGTCCTCACCAACAAGTACGCCGAGGGCTACCCGGGCCGCCGCTACTACGGCGGCTGCGAGCACGTCGACGTCACCGAGCAGATCGCCATCGACCGGGTGAAGGAGCTGTTCGGCGCCGAGTACGCCAACGTGCAGCCGCACTCCGGTGCCTCCGCCAACCAGGCGGCCCTCTTCGCGCTGGCCCAGCCCGGCGACACCATCCTGGGTCTGGACCTCGCCCACGGCGGGCACCTGACCCACGGCATGCGGCTGAACTTCTCCGGCAAGCAGTTCAACGTCGTGGCCTACCACGTCGACGACTCCGGCCTGGTCGACATGGCCGAGGTGGAGCGGCTCGCCAAGGAGCACCGGCCGAAGGTGATCATCGCGGGCTGGTCGGCGTACCCGCGCCAGCTGGACTTCGCGGAGTTCCGGCGGATCGCCGACGAGGTCGAGGCGTACCTGTGGGTCGACATGGCCCACTTCGCCGGCCTGGTGGCCGCGGGTCTGCACGAGAACCCGGTGCCGTACGCCGACGTGGTCACCTCCACGACCCACAAGACGCTGGGCGGCCCGCGCGGCGGCATCATCCTGGCCCGCAAGGACTTCGCGAAGAAGCTGAACTCGTCCGTCTTCCCGGGCTTCCAGGGCGGTCCCCTGGAGCACGTGATCGCGGCGAAGGCGGTCTCCTTCAAGGTCGCCGCCTCGGAGGACTTCAAGGAGCGCCAGCGTCGTACGGTGGAGGGTGCGCGCATCCTGGCGGAGCGGCTCACCGCCGCCGACGCCCGCGAGGCCGGCGTGAACGTCCTCTCCGGCGGTACGGACGTCCACCTGATCCTCGTCGACCTGCGCGCGTCCGAGCTGGACGGCCAGCAGGCCGAGGACCGCCTCCACGAGGTCGGCATCACGGTCAACCGCAACGCCGTCCCCAACGACCCGCGGCCGCCGATGGTCACCTCGGGTCTGCGGATCGGCACCCCGGCGCTGGCCACCCGCGGCTTCACGGCCGAGGACTTCGCCGAGGTCGCGGACGTGATCGCGGAGACCCTGAAGCCGTCCTACGACGCGGCGGCCCTGAAGGCCCGGGTCGAGGCCCTGACCGACAAGCACCCGCTTTACCCCGGTCTGAACAAGTAGTTCCCTGGTGGGGGCGCCCGACGACGTGTGCCCCCACCCTCTTTGGAGGAGTTCCCGTGGCCATCTCGGTCTTCGACCTGTTCTCGATCGGCATCGGCCCGTCGAGCTCCCACACCGTCGGCCCGATGCGCGCGGCCCGTATGTTCGCCCGCCGGCTGCGCAACGAGGGGCTGCTGGAGTCCGTCGCCTCGATACGCTGCGAGCTGTACGGCTCCCTCGGCGCGACCGGCCACGGCCACGGCACCCCGAAGGCGGTGCTGCTCGGCCTGGAGGGCGCCTCGCCACGCACGGTGGACGTGGAGACGGCGGACGACCGTATCGAGGCGATCAAGGCCACGAAGCGCCTGTCCCTCCTCGGCGAGCACGAGATCGCGTTCTCCTTCGACAACGACCTGAAACTCCACCGCCGCAAGACACTCCCATACCACGCGAACGGCATGACCGTCTGGGCGTACGACGCGTCCGGGGCGGAACTCCTCGCCAAGACGTACTACTCGGTCGGCGGCGGGTTCGTGGTCGACGAGGAGGCGGTCGGCGCGGACCGCATCAAGCTGGACGACACCGTCCTGAAGTACCCCTTCCGCACCGGCGACGAGCTGCTCCGCCTGACGCAGGAGACGGGTCTTTCGATCTCCGCGCTGATGCTGGAGAACGAGCGGGCCTGGCGCACCGAGGACGAGATCCGCGCGGGCCTGCTGGACATCTGGCGGGTGATGCAGGCGTGCGTGTCCCGCGGCATGTCCCGTGAGGGCATCCTGCCGGGCGGGCTCCGGGTGAAGCGGAGGGCCGCCGTGACCGCGCGCCAACTGCGCGCCGAGGGCGACCCGTTGGCGCACGCGATGGAGTGGATCACGCTCTACGCGATGGCCGTGAACGAGGAGAACGCGGCCGGCGGCCGGGTGGTGACCGCGCCCACGAACGGCGCGGCCGGCATCATCCCCGCCGTCCTGCACTACTACATCAACTTCGTCCCCGGCGCCGACGAGGACGGGGTCGTCCGCTTCCTCCTCGCCGCCGGCGCGATCGGCATGCTCTTCAAGGAGAACGCGTCCATCTCCGGCGCCGAGGTCGGCTGCCAGGGCGAGGTCGGCTCGGCCTGCTCGATGGCGGCGGGCGCCCTCGCCGAGGTCCTCGGCGGCTCCCCGGAACAGGTCGAGAACGCGGCCGAGATCGGCATGGAGCACAACCTCGGCCTCACCTGCGACCCGGTCGGCGGTCTGGTCCAGATCCCGTGCATCGAGCGCAACGGCATGGCCGCGGTCAAGGCGGTCACCGCGGCCCGCATGGCCATGCGCGGCGACGGCTCCCACAAGGTGTCCCTGGACAAGGTCATCAAGACCATGAAGGACACGGGCGCCGACATGAGCGTGAAATACAAGGAGACGGCCCGGGGCGGGCTCGCGGTGAACATCATCGAGTGCTAGGGGAATGGGCCCTGACCAGCGCGTTCATGTCTTTCGGCGCTGTCGGGGCCTTCCCTACTTACGCGGCGAAAAGTCCCCAGAAACTCCCCGGGACAGGCATGAAAGTCCCCGGAAAGTCCCCAGGGACTCCCCAGCGAACGTCGTAGTTCACGGCTGGGCAACGGCCTGCTTCAGGGCCGACACGGCGGGAGCCGTAGAGCCCGGCCAGCGGGTTCCCGCAGACCCCTCACGGGCCGCTCGGCATCAACGCCTGTCTCTGCAACCGTGGAGCGAAGGGCGTGCGTTTGGTGGGTAAGCGGATCCGCCAAGCCAACCCCTGACCCACGGCAGTGCCCGCCTTCAGGGGTGGGCCTCGCCACGGGCATGCAGCCCTGACTTTGGGCAGCAAGGTCAGCCGGATTGACCGTCCGGGCGGCCGAAGGAAGGTACAGGATAATTACGGTTATCCTGTGCGTATGTTGACGGAGGATCAGGACCCCGCCCGCACGGGTGAATCGAGCGACACACCGCCGCAGAGTGCACCCCCGGCGAGCGGGCGCCGCTACGTCCCGCCGGGGCGTCCGTCCGGACCGCCGCAGCTGGACTTCCCGCCGGTCCGCAACGGCATCGACTACCTCGCCAGCGTCGTCGAGCACCTGGACGAGAACGAATCAGACGTCGGGCCCCGGGACCTCAAGTACGCCGTGCTGCACCTGCAGGCCGCGGTCGAGGTACTGCTGAAGGCCCGCCTGCTGCGCGAGCACTGGAGCCTGATCTTCAAGGACCCCGGCCGGGCGACCAGGAAGAACTTCGAGAGCGGGGACTTCGAGAGCTGCGGGACCGACGCCGCGGTTGAGCGCCTGCGTGACATCGCGGGGATCACCATCGACCGCAAGGAGGTCGAAGCGCTGAAAGACCTGACGAAGGATCGCAACGCCCTGCAGCACTACGGCCTGACGCACAACGCCGGCGCGGTCGAGGCCCGCGCCGGCCGAGTGCTCGACTTCCTCATGCGCTTCCTGGATACGGAGCTCCTGCCCCTGCTCCAAGGACCGGAGCGGGAGAGAGCGATGCAGGACATGATCCCCGTGGACGCCGGTGTGAAGAACATCAGCTCCTACGTGACGCGGCGCCTCAACCGGCTGCGCGGCGAGCTGGCCGGGCTGGAGAGCCAGACCATCATGTGCCCCACCTGCGAGCAGATGACTCTCGTCGTCGCCCCCCAGAGCGGCGACTGCCGCTTCTGCACCGCATCCTGGGACTCGGCCGAGTTGCTGGTCTTCGACTATCTGGTCTGCTCTGACGGCCAGTTGGCTCGGGCATATCCGTGCCCCCAGTGCGACACCACCACCTTCGTAGAGGGGGTGAACTTCGTGGACGGCCCCAGGCTGTCCGACACCCTGTACTGCTTCGGCTGCGCCGCCCGCCACGAAGCACGGGACCTCGCGAACTGCTCCGGCTGCAGCCGCCCGTGGCCGATCGAGGCGGACGTCGACGGCTCGGACACCACTCTCTGCCCGGACTGCTGGAACCAGGTCTCGCCGGAGGACGTCGCATGACCACGGCGCTGGAGCGTTCCCCGCGGGCGACGCTTGTCACCCTGCGACGCGACCCGCGCGACCTGTGGCCGGAACACGCGCGGAAGCTGTACGACTTCCTCGTCTGCCTGTACGGCGAGGGCGACCTGTTGCCAACCCTCGCGGCCTCCTGGATCGCCCACCAGCGCTCGGCGAATACGCAGAAGTCGTACGCCCGGGGCTTCAAGATCTTCGAGGAGTTCGCCCGGGAGCACGGCGAGTACCCCATGGCGGTGAAGTTCGCGCTCGCCGACACCTTCCGGCTGTACTTGGAGACGACCCCGACGTGGGTACGGGTCAAAGGCGGCCGACGCGGCGAGATGGTCCGGGCAGGGAAGCCGTACAGCGACGCGTCACGCGCGAACGCGCTGTCGGCCGCCTCCTCTTTCTTCACGTACCTGGACGTGGTCAGCGACGAGCCGGTGAAGAACCCGTTCGACGCGGTTGCCCGGCCGTACCTCGATCCGGACTACTCGCCGACCGTCGGCTACACCGAGGAGGAGTGGGTCACCCTCCTGGTCACCGCGCGGGACCACCACAGGGTTGCCGCGTACCGCAAGCGCGCGTACGCGCTGCTGCTCCTCCTCTATACCTGCTGTCTGCGCATCGACTCTCTGCTCAACGCCCGTATCTCGGACCTCGGGTACGACAAGGGGCACCGTGTGCTGCTCCTGGAGAAGATGAAGGGCGGCGGCCGGAAGAAGAAGCCGATACCGCCGGTCGCCTGGGACGCGCTGCAGGACTACCTCGACGGCCGCACGGAGGGGTGGCTGTTCTGCACGGCCAGCGGCGGCCAGCTCGACGAGCCAGCCGTGTGGCGGCTGCTCCAGTCCCTGGCCAAGAACGCCGGACTGCCCCCGCGCGGACCGCACGGCACCAAGGGCGACGCCATCACCCACGCCCTGGCCAAGCCGGATGCCCGCCCCGACAAGATCCAACGCTGGGCCGACCACAAGGACTCCCGCACCACTCAGCGCTACAACCGGCGCAAGGAACTCCTCGACGACAGCCCCGGCTACAGCGTCGGCGCCGACATCGCCGGCGTCCTCGCCCACGAGGACTCCTGATCCACCATCACGGCTGGGGAGTGAGGCCACGCCGCGGCCTCGCCACGTCCTCCCGGCTGAAGGGCCACGACCAGATCGTCATCGCCAAGCAGGGCGGATGGGCCCTGCACTCCAAGGTCCCGGCCTATCAGCCGATCAACTGGTGCAGAGCAATGGTGCTGGCGCCCGTGCAGGCCAGCCCCGCGAGAACGGCGCTGGCGACGTCGCTCGTACTGAGGTACGTGAGCCCGCCGACGACAAGGCCCATGAAACCGGCCGTCAGCAGGACGAGGACCGCGCGCTGGGTCAACAGTGGCTCGTTCTGGGGGCCCGGTGCCGGCGGTGAGGTCGTCATGCCGCCTCCCTCTCTTGCTCGCTGCGCACCGTGTAGGCGTACTTCGGCATGGCGAGAAGTTGCCTAACGATCCATCCCCAGCGGGCTCGGCGGGTTGGCAGGTCAGCCAAGTAGCCCTGCTGTTCCTCCAACCAGTCGGCCTGTTCGCCTCCAGGCAGAAGCAGAGCCAGGAGGCGGAGTAAGGCAGCCCCGAGGGCGGGGTTGTCCCTCTGGTGTCCGTCCATGATCACCTGGGCGTAGGACTCCACGAGCCCTGATTCGAATGTCCAGCTGAACGCAGGGTCGGCTGCCTCGGCCTCGTAAAGGTCTACCCGATACTGTCCCCGGCTCGGCCTGACCTGAGGTCGAAGCTCGATCAAGCGTTCCGGTAGAAGACGCTGAGCCGTCTCGTGCTGCGCCAACTCGATGGCTGCTGTATGCAGAATCGATACGGGAGGAATCGCCTCAAAAATCTTCACATCGCACCCCCGGCGTATCCGGGATGCGCCGTACTTGCACGGCCGGGAGTCGCGGCGGTGGCTGCCGCGAGGGCATACGGAGCGCGCTCGGCGCCCCTATCGGTAAGGCGGAAGAAGCGACGGCGCGGCCGTCCCTCGGCCTCGGCGAGTTCGTCGGCCTCCCAGTAACGCTCCACCCAACCCGCCTGGCGCAGACGCTCCAGGAGGGGGAAGAGGGTCCCGTTTGGCAGGCCGGTCAGCGTTGACAACTCCAGCCCGTAAAGCCCCTCGGCCTGGATCACTGCTCGGCGCTCACCATCGGCGCCCCGGCCAAGTAGGGCGCGCAGCACTGTCTGGGTGTGTGGCGTCATCTTTGGATCTGGCATACCGCCAATCTACCTAGGTCGACAGAGGAATGTCTACCTAGGTAGATGATCAATACTGTGCTGCCCGCCTTGATGACTGTCGGTCTCCGTTCACTTATCGGGGAACCATGACGGACGGACCCGCGACGGTTCCGAGAGGAACGGGCCGCAACCGGCGCAGGGAGCGGGAGTGTCTCAAGGGGATGTGACCGCACATCTGCCCCGGCGCCGGACGGAACGGCGCGGCCTGCGCCTGTGGCCGGTCGGCACCGTTCTCGCCCTGACCTTCGCCACGGCCGTCCTGGTGGCCGCCGCGGTGTTCTACACCGGATGGGACCTGCTTGGCGCCCGGGGGCTCAAGCCCGAGCACCGCCTTGACTCCACGACACTCTTCGACCTGGTGAAGCTGTCCTTCGGGGTGGTCGCCGGGTCCGGCGCTCTGGTCGCCCTGGTGGTGGCCTACCGGCGCCAGCGCGTCGACGAGGACGGCGCCCTGCGCGAGGACGCTCGCCTGCACACCGAACGCTTCACCACCGCTGTCGCCCAGCTCGGCGACGCGTCCCCCGCCGTGCGTCTCGGCGGGGTGCACGCCCTGGCCGGCCTCGCCGACGACGCCCCCACCCAGGCCCTGCGCCAGACGTGCATCGACGTGCTGTGCGCCTACCTCCGCTTGCCTTACACCGCCGAGCCCGACCTTCCGGCGGACGATGCGGAGGCCCGGCACGCCTACCGAGCCCTGCGGGAGGTCCGGCACACCATCATCCGCCTCATCCGCGACCACCTCCGCCTTCCCTCCGAACACCCGCACTCCTGGCAGGGCCACGACTTCGACCTGACCGAGGTCACGTTCGACGGCGGAGACTTCTCCGGCGCGCAGTTCCGCGGCAGCAGGGTCACCTTCGACGGCGCCCAGTTCTGCGGCAGCAAGGTCACCTTCGCTGACGCCCAGTTCTTCTGGGGCAGCAGGGTCACCTTCAACGGCGCGCACTTCTGCGGCAGCAGGGTCACCTTCACCGGCACCCAGTTCTTCTGGGGCAGCAGGGTCACCTTCGACAGCGCACGGTTCTCCGACGGCACGATCACCTTCGCCCGCGCGCAGTTCTCCGACGGCAGAGTCGACTTGGCCCGCGCGCAGTTCTGCGGCAGCAGGGTCACCTTCACTAACGCGGAGTTCTCCGGCGCCAGGATCAACTTCCGTGACGCAGAGTTCTCCGAGGGCAGGGTCTCCTTCCACGGCGCACGGTTCTCCGACGGCACGATCATGTTCACCAGCGCGCATTTCCTCGGCAGCACGGTCGCCTTCAGCAACACGCCGTTCTCCGGCGGTACGGTCGACTTCACCGGCGCACTCTTCTCCGGCGGTACGGTCGAATTCCCCGGCGCACGGTTCGCCGGCGGCACGGTCAACTTCATCCGCGCGCAGTTCTCCGCTGGGACGGTCGACTTCCGCGACGCGTGGTTCCCCGGTGGCACGGTCGACTTCACGGGCGCGGACGGTGTGGCGCCCACTGGCCTGGTTCCGCCGAGCGCGTCCCCCTTTCCCACCGGACTCACCCTGCCTCCGACGTGGTACCTAGCCCCGTCCTGACGCGAGGTGAGACCGCAGCAGCCCCGGGCCACCCTCGGCACGGCCTCGCAGGAGCAGAAACCGATACCGGCGGCGGGCGCGCTGCCAGAATCCGAGGCCATGAGCGAGACCCCTGAACTGCGATACGCCCGCCCCGAACTCGAACCAGAAGGCCAGCCGGAATAGCCGCGAGACCTGAACCCGAGGAAGGTGCGGGACTCGGCGGCGCTCCGGGCTACGAAGCCACTGTCAGTCGCCGGTCACTGGGCCAGCCGCGGACGGGCGTTCTGCTGGGTGACCGGGCCCCCTTGTTCCTCTGCCGCGAGCCAGTCGCGGGCTACGACGACGGCGCGGCGGATCAGCACGTCGTCGGCCCCCACACGGCTGTAGACGCCGATCTCCTGGTTGATCCGTACGTTGACCGTGGCGTGCGGCTGGCCGGTGACGCGGGCGAGCTGGCCGACCAGGGTGTTGAGGTAGCCGCGGGGGTTCGGTCCGAGGTCGACTTCATCCTCGGCCGGGCCGAAGTCGTCGTCCGGGAGGGCGCTCGGGCTGGTGCACGGGGTACCGACGCAGTGGTCCCGCGCTGTGCAGAGGATGCAGACGTGCTCGTCGCAGCAGGCGCAGCAGACGATGGCGCTGTCGCTGTGGTCGTAGGACCGTCCGGGGTTCTCCCGGTCCCACTGATCGGCCAGGGTGATGCACTCCCCGGTGCAGGGCCTCGCCTCCCGGAGTTCCTGCTCGGGCGCGGTCTCGCCCCGAGCCAGGAGCTCGGCGCGCATCTTCTCGAACCGTTCGCGGATCTCCGCGTTCCGGCGGGCGCGGGCGGCCTTGCACTTCTCGCGCTCATCGCCGGTGAGATGCGTCCAGCAGGCTGCCACCGGGACGGGCATGCCGTCGTACGCCGGCCAGTCCGCGATCTCGTGGCGGCACGGCCGCCGGGCGCGGGTGAGACGGGTGCAGAACATGCTGGGCCTCCGGTGGTGCGGGCGCCGGCTCATGCGCGAGACCCGCACCCACGGGGGGAAGGTACGGGTCTCGGCGCTCCGGGCCGTGCAGTGCCCGAGGTGGGTCGGACCCTGCACGGCCCGTACGTCCCCGGGGCGGCGAGGCGGGTCGCCGTTCCCGCAGGGCCTCGCACGACCAACGAGGGGGTGGTCGCGACGTCACGCTCATGACGGCGGGGCCGTGCCGAACTCGGCGTGGACGACGGCGGGTTCGGTCCGCGGTCCAGGGCGCCCGGGTCATCTGCGCCCGCGTGCGCGTCCCGGGTCGGCCGCGGGCGGGGCCGACTCCCTGGTCGTCTGCGGGGGCAGCGCGGCCGGCGGGCGGTCCCGCCGGGCCTGGTATCGGCGCCGGTCCTTCCACCAGGCCAGACGGTCGGCGGAGTCCTGGGGAAACACGCTCTGCACGCCGACGACGACCAGCAGCAGCACTATGCACCCGATGATCGCCCACCACGGAGCTCCGGCAAGGTGGCTGACCAGGACGCCGCCAAGACCTCCGGCGCCCGACAACGCAGTGCGCATTCCGGTGTTCACCGACCGGCCCCCCACGGTCCCGGGTAGTCGATCTTCCCTTCCCGGGCCAGCCGGTGGGCGGTGGCCTTCAGCCGGTGGAGCTGTCCCTCGACGGCCCGGGACGTCATCCCGCCCAGCCGCACGCCGATCTGCTTGTAGGTCAGATCCGGCTCCGTGTACGCCAGCAGACAGATCGCGACGGCGACCGGGGTCGCCTCGGCCAGGATCCGCTCCAGCGTGTCCTTGAAAGCGATCCGCCGGAACGGGTCGGCCCCGGCGCCCCGGGCGGGCGTCTCCACCAGGCCGCCCAGCCCCTCGGCGACCTCGGCCAGGCGCCGCTTGCGCTGCCTGGACCACTTCTTGAAGACGTCGCGGAAGGCGAACAGGCACCGCCCCACGAAGTAGGTGAAGATGCAGGCGCCCTTGTCCGGGTCCCAGCCGCCCTCGCACAGGGCCGCTTTCCGGAAGTCGGGGCCGGCCGACATGACCGTCTCGATCGCGAGGGTCGAGCGCACCTCCTCGTTGCGCTCGAAGATCTCCAGCTCCACGGAGTTGATGGAGATGCGGATACGGCGGCGGGCGCACTGTTCCGAGATCTCGCCGCTGCGCAGCCAGCCGGTGAGGATCCGGATGGCGTAGGTCCACATCTGTCCGGCCCAGACGTCGTAGAGGGGGCCGGCGAAGCCGACCGTGCGCAGCCCGGCGTAGAGCACGCGGTCACGGGTGACCGCCTCCGACTCGGCCTCCGAGCCGTGCTCCTCGGCGGGTTCGCCGTCGACAGGCTCCCCGTCGTACACCGATTTCATGATTGACATGCAACTATCCTCGTACTGGAAGTTCATAATGCTGCGCTCCTAGGGCACGACGAAGTGGAAACCCCACACGGATCCGTGAACTTTTTTTCCGGGAGACTTTCGACCGGACAATGCCGCCGACGAATTGCCGGGCGGCAGCAATGTGTCGGGAGCCTGGGCTTGGGCGCCGGGCCCCGTCGCTGCCCATGGCGCCGTCTCCGGCGTGGCGACCGCCGGGATGTCCCGCGCGCCCGCGCGTAGGGGGGTCCAGAAAGTCCAGAAACCCCTCCCGTCCGCGGCGAGGCATGCCGGAGGTACGCGACAATCGGCCCGTGTCGCAGACGGAGTTCTCCTCGATCACGGCGCTGGACAGGCTCCTCGACGACCTGGTCGCTGGCGGGGCCCGCCGGCGCCAGCTCGACATGGTCCGCAGCGAACTACAGCGGGCCCTGGAGCGCGAGGCCTTGCCGGTGCCCGCTCAGCGCAGCCTCCGGCGGTTGCTGGAGGAAGAGACGTTCGGCACCTACGTCCGCTTCAGTACGGCGTGACGGAGGCCGCATTCGCCGCGTCCCCCTCTACGCCGCCCCGCGCGAGGACATGTTCCACGTACTCCGGCACACCTACGCAAGCGTGCAGCTGGAGGCCGGCGAGTCGATCGTCAGCCTCTCCAAGTGGCTCGGACACTCGACATCGAAGGTCACCCTCGACCACTACGCCCACTTCATGCCCGGCGCGGGCCGGCGCGGCCTCGCCGCCATGGACGCATGGCTGGAGGACCGCCACCAGCCGAAAATCCCCGAGAAGTCCCCACTGGCCGGTTGGATCAAGAAAATCCCAGCAAACCAGCAGGTCAAGGGGCTTGTCACGTCCGGCGCCCGCTTGTCCGTCAAGTACAAGGAGACGGCGCGCGGGGGGCTCGCGGTGAACATCATCGAGTGCTAGGGAAAGGGGCCCTGACCTGTGCGTTCGTCTCTTTCGGCGCTGTAGGGGGTCTTTCCTGCTTGCACGGCGGAAGTCTCCGGGAAGTCCCCATAGAAAGGCCTCTTGACCTGCGGGTTCGCAACACATGATCAACGCCGGATACGCCGCTCGCCCACCACTGGATGTACGCGCTTGGTCATGGAAGCGGAGATAGACGAACTGTCCCGTGGGGTGTACCGGCGGGCAGACGCCCCGGAGACGGCGCACGCGGATCTGCCGGCCGTGTGCGGACGGGCCCCTCGCGCCGTCGTGTGCGGTGAATCCGCCCCGGCCCTGCATGAGCTGATCGACGACATCCCCGCAGCAGTACACATCGCCGTTCCGCGCGGTACACGCCGACCGACGATTTCCTACCCGCCGACCGTGATGGCGCAGTACGCCGCGAAGACCTTCGACCTCGGTATCGAACGGTTCGAAGCAACCCCGCGAGAGACCATCCCCATGTACAACGCAGCCCGCAGCGTCGTCGACGCGATGCGCCACCGCAGCCGCCTCGGCGAGACCCTCGCCCTGTCCGCGCTCGGCCGCCACCTGCGCCGGAACGGACGCGGCGGGTTGGCGAACTACAGCACATCGCACACGAGTTGGACGCTCTCTCCGTCGTCCGCCCCGCCGTAGAGGCAGTGCTCGCCTGATGGCCAACCCCACCCGCGACACCACCGCCGGCCGCGTCTACAACGACCTGCGCAACCTGGCCCGCCGCAACAGCCGGTCCACGGACGAGGTCATGGTCGAGTACGTCCTCGAACGGTTCGTCTACCGCCTGGCCTCCTCGCCCCTGGGCCGGGAGCACTTCGTCCTCAAGGGTGGCCTGCTACTCGCCCAGTTCGGCGCACGTCGAATGACCCGCGACATCGACATCCTCGGCCGCCATCACCGACCTCGGCGAGCGCCGCCAGACCTCCTGCCCCGCCTGGCGCCGCCGACAAGGCACCGCCTCGGAGACGTCGCCCAGCGGGAACTCGTACCCCTCAGCGAGCCACCCCACGCTCAGCAGGGATGTGCCCTCACCCAACCGACCAGGCTCGCGTCAGCGCCGTCCGAGTACTCGTGCAGGCTGAGGTCCTTGCAGTGCCGGGGACGGGGTCGCGCAGGACGATGAACGCGAGCCCGTCGGCATCGTGACGTTCAGCGAGGCGCCATCCCTTGCACAGCAGGCCGAGTTCGTCCTCGTCGAGGGCGATGTCGCGCCGGTCGTCGGGCACGTTCGCGGTGGTGGGGGTGATGACGACGAGGGTGCCGTCGGGGCGCAGCCGTTCGCGCAGCCGGTTCATCACGCGGGTGCGGTCGCGGACGAAGGCCCAGACGAGGCGGATGGTGATCAGGTCGTACGCCCGGTGGGGCAGACCGTCGGTGCCGTCGCGTTCGATGTCGTGGACCAGGTAGGTGACCGCCGGGGTCGTGGGGGCGTGGTTGAGGGCGGCGGGGGCGAAGTCGACGGCGTCGACCGTGTAGCCGGTGTCGGCGAGGTGGCCGGCGAGTTCGCCCAGGCCGCAGCCCACGTCCAGAGCGAGGCCCTGGTCGGGGGCCGGAACGTGTTCGGCCGGCAGCCGACACTCGACGGCGCCGAGGTGCCGGAAGGTCTTGCCGTCTGCGTAGTGGGCATCCCACTCGTCGGGCGTGGTGAAGGCCACCGGAAGGCTCCTTGCCTTGTCCTGTTCAGCCGCCTGCCCGGAAGGGAGCTCACCGCCCGCGCGGTCGGCTCCCGTCGTCGGGGTTCTGGGGGTGGATCGGCTCATCGGGCGTCCCTCGTCCTGTCCGGGCGGTGGTCGGTGAGCTGCCATGACAGCCGGTTGCCGCCGTGTCCGGCGCTCGCCCACTGCGTCCCGTCGGAGGCGAACTCCAGCCGGTAGAGGGCGGGTTCGCCGGCAGCCTGCCAGCGGGCGGCGGTTTCCTCGATCTCCTCCCAGATGGCGCGCGGTCCGGACGAGGTGACGGTGCAGGTGCCGTCGCCTTCGAGGCTGACGCGGACCCAGGACCCGCAGGCCGGAGAGCCGATCTGCAGGCCAGGGGCGCCGAAGGCGCGGACCAGGCCGGGGTGCAGGTGGTCGAGTGCCAGCCACATCCCGCGCGCTTCGGCTTCGGGCGGCGGGCGGTGACCGCGGGTGGCCACTCCGCCCCCGGCGCTGATCTGTTCGCGGAATGCCGCGGACAGGGAGAGGCGGTCCCGGCCCCATCCTGCACGGTGCCCGGACTCCGCCGCCCTCAGCTCGGCCTGGACCACGCCCGCGTCGGTCTTCGTGATCACGGCAAGTCCCGGCCACGACGGCGAACTGGTGCCGACCGTGGCCAGCAGCACCCCCTGTGGTGCGAGCTGTTCGACGGGCGCCACCGGGACGCGCGGCACGGCGAAGGAGACCAGCACACGGTCGTACGGCGCCCGCTCGGGCCGGCCCCGCTCGCCGTCTCCGGTGACCACCGTCGGCCGCAGGCCGAGAGCTGCCAGGTGCGCGGCGGCGCCTTCGGTGACACGGTCGTCGCAGTCGATGCTGACCACGTCCGCGTCCCCGGCGACGAGGCAGGCGACGGCGCAGGTCACGCCGGCGCCCGTGCCGACGTCCAGCACACGCTGCCCCGGGCGCAGGTCCAGCTCGTCGAGAAGGCGGGCGGTCATTCCCATGACGCTGGACATGGCGGTCATCGCGCCGCCCGAGCGGCCGCCGGCACGGCGGTTGAGGAGGGGTTCTCCGTCGTGCTGGACGGCGACGCCGTCGCCGCTGTGCAGCACGCCCAGCAGTTCGGGCCGGTGCTCAGGGTGCGACCAGTCCAGCAGGTCCCAGCGGGGCGGTGTCTCGTCGGGGGCGCTGCGCCGTACGTACGCCTGCGGCATCAGCCGCTGTCGGGGCAGCATGAGCAGAGCGTCGGCCACCGGGCCGGGCGACAGGTCGCCGGACTCGACCAGGCGGGCCACCATCGCCGCCCGCGCTTTGGACGCCTCCGCGTCCCAAGTGGCGCCCGGGGTCGGCGCCATGGCCTCGGCGGCGGCATGTGGTGTGGTTTCGAACATGGCGTTCTCTCCAAAAACGGCGCGGGAAGGCATGTCAGGTCCAGCCCGTCTCGGCGCAGGGACGGCCGTGGCGGATGCCGTCGATCGCGGCGCGGGTGTACGCGACGGTGGGCTCTGGGAGAGCTTCGACGGGCCCCCACTCCCGGCCGCCGCACTTGTCCGGTTCCATGACGCGCGGCTCACCCGACCACTCTCGCGCCCGGAAGGCGAAGGGCACCAGGTCAGGAATGCGCAGGCCGGTCAGTTCCTGCAGTTCGCGGACGATCGCCTCGTCCGGGCTTTCCCCGGGGACTTGACGGCCGTCCGGCAGCGACCATCGCCCCGAGTTGTGGAGGGGCTTGTCCGTATCCCGCAGGTGCAGCGGACAGCAGCCGTCGGGGTGCGCCGGAAGCGCATCCACAGTGATGCGCCGGGGCGGCTCGACCATGAGAACCCTCCATGTGTACAGGAGCGAGGGACGGGGGGAGGGGGCCGCGTCCGGCGGAGCCGGCGTGGCCCCCTCCTTGGGTGTCAGCGGCTGGTGGACAGGGCCAGGAGTTCCGCGAACAGACCGTTTCCGGCGGCGAGTTCGTCGTAGGTGCCCTGTTCGGCGATCCGGCCGTCCTTCATGACGAGGATCCGGTCGGCGATCTTGGTGTTGACCAGCTGGTGGGTCACCAGGACGGTGATGCAGTCGCTGGTGTGGGCCTTGATCTGCCGGAGGATGGTGTACTCGCCGCGGGCGTCCATCTCCGAGGTCGGCTCGTCCAGGAACAGCAGCCCCGCCCGCCGGTACAGCGCCCGGGCGCACGCCAGGCGCTGCCACTGCCCGCCGGACAGTTCGCTGCCGCCCCACAGCTCACGGGCGAGCAGCGTGTCCAGACCGGCCGGAAGGTCCTGGACCGCCTCGGTGAGACCTACCGCCTCCAGCGCCTCCCGCACCAGGTGGTCGTCTTCCTCCCGGGGCTGGCCAAGGGTGACGTTGTCCCGCACGGACAGCGGCCACTGCGCAAAGTGCTGCGGCACCAGCCCGGACACCCTCCACAGACTGTCGGGGTCCAGGTCGGTGACGCTCTCGCCGTTCCAGCGGACCGTGCCCTTGTCGGCCAGGAAGATTCCGGCGAGCAGCCTCACCAGGGTCGACTTCCCTGAGCCGTTCTCCCCCACCAGGGCGAGGACCTCGCCCCGGCGCACCGTCAGCGAGACACCGTCCACGGCCGGCTTCTCCTTGCCGGGATAGCGGTAGACGGCCTCCGTGACGGTGAGGTCCTCCAGCTGCCCGCCGACCGCCGACGGGCCTCGTTTCGGAGCGTGTTGGGCGGCATAGTCGAGGAAGGAGTCCGAATCGGCGAGGTAGAGCGACGTGTGGAACATCGCCGCGCCGTAGATGACCAGCTGGGACAGGGCGCCGAGCGTGGTCTGCACAGCGACGACCGCGGTCCCGGCGATCGCCGGCTCGATCCTTCCCGTGGACACGAGCCAGGCCAGCGCAGCCCAGGTGGCCACGAGAAAGGCTCCGCTGATCGCCGAACTCGCCAGGTTGATCTTCAGCATCCTGGGCGCGGCGGCGAGGGTGCGCGCGTCGATCCGCTCCGAGATGGCCCGGTACCAGAAGGTCAGGTAGCCGGTCATCGTGTTGGCCCGGATCTCGTCGGTGAACTTGGCCGAGGTGGCCCAGCCTCGCAGATTGGTCCTCACGTTGCGGTCGCCGACGTTGGCGTAGTGGGTTTCGTAGGTGACCCGGGCCTGGAGGACCGCGCCGGCACCGGCAGGGACGACGGCGAGCAGCAGCAGGGGCAGCAGCAGCGGGTGCAGTACGGTCAGCACTCCGCTCGCGGTGACCAGGCGGATGACGGCGGCGGTGAGCCGGTTGGCGTCCTGGATCATGACGTGGCTGCGGACCACCCCCATCTCCGCGGCCTCCTGCCGGTCGGCGCAGCCGTCCTCGGCACGGGCGGCGGCCTCGATCCCGCACACCGCCGCCACCAGGGCACTGTCCGCCTCCGTCGTCAGCCGGGGCGTGATCCGCCCGTCCGCGTACGAGGACAGCGCACTCGCCGTCCGCCCGGTGATCGCGGCCAGCGCGATCACCACCAGGGCGGGCAGCGCGTGGTGGAGCCGGCCCGCGACCGCCCCGGTGCCGAAGACCGCACGCATCGCGTGCGCGGTCGCCGTCAGCTGGACGGCGGAGCCGACACCGATGGCCAGCTGACAGCCGGCCAGCAGCAGCACGGCGACGCGGTCGATCGCCCACGCCATCCGCGCGGTCCGCGCCAGCACCGACGGCAGCCGCCGGACCAACTGCGCGAAGCCCGTCTCTTCCAGCGGGTTCTTGCTGTACTTGCCGCCGTAGTGCAGTTGGGCGGGCGGTGGGGGCGGCACCCGGCCGGCCCCCACCGCGCCGCTCGCCTGCTCCGGCCGGGACATGACGCTCACCGGCTCCCTCCTCGCGCACGGTCCGGGCAGCGGCCCTGATCGTCTGTGAAGCCGAGCGGGGGTACGGGCGTCACACGCTCACCTCGTCGTTCACCCGGTCGAGTACGGCCTCGCAGGTGTCCACCGCGACCTGGTCGCCGAGGGCGTGCGCTGCTGCCAGCCGGCGTGCGGCGGTGAGGGCCGTCAGACAGCTCAGTGCAAGCCGTTCGTCGGGGCCGAGGGTGCGGCCGTAGCCGGCGAAGAATGCCGTGCGCAGGGGTGGCTGGGCGATCCAGGGCCCGCAGGCGAGGTGGACGAAGTCGAGGACGACGGGGGCGAACCGTGCCGACTCGAAGTCGCGCAGGGCCAGTTGCGCGTCGGCGGACCGGAGGAGACTTGAGCCGAGAGGGCCACCGTGGATGTAGCCGAGGGGCAGCCGGCCGACGAAGCGCAGCCGGTCGGCGAGGGCCAGGACCAGCTTCTGTTCGTCAGTCGACAGGCGGTCGCTGACCGTGTCGAGGTGACGGGCCGCCTCGTCGGCGAGACGGGTCAGGTCCGTCGGCGCATCGTGGTGCGCGGTGCCGGTGTGCCTTCCGGCCTGGTGCAGCCGGGCGAGCAGGGAGCCGGCCCGCCAGTGGACCGTCCTGAGCGTGGCCTCCCTCAGCCGCAGCCGGTCGAGTGGCGTGCCGGGCAGGGCCGTCACGATCAGAGCCAGGTGCGCGGCGGAGGTGGCCAGCAGGCGTGGAGCCGCACCGGGGCCGAGGGCCGGCACGGCGTGCCGGTGGGCGAAGGTCTCCCGGGTGAAGGCGCCCGGGTTCAGGGCGATCTTGACGTGGTGACGGGCACCGTCACCGGTGCGTACGACGTGCCACGTATGTGCGAGCGACGGGTCGGCCGCGGCGCCGCGCAGCACGGCGAGCGGGCCCAGGGTTCGTTCTGCCCAGGCCATGACGGGTGCCGGTGGTGATTGCTGTTCGGTCATGCCCCCCACCTCGGTGTCAGGCGTGGCGTATCCAGGGCGTACGCCGGGGTGCTGCCGGTCGCGGCCACCGCGTGGTCCCGATGGGCTGCCCGGACGGCCTCGGGGCGCGCGGCAACCGGATGAGCGAGCAGGGGTACAGGGACGGGATTCATGATTCCTCCGATGGTTGGCCGAGCGACGACACGACGGGACGACAGAGGCATGCCGGGGCGCGAGCGTCCCGGATACCGCCAACAGCGCGGTATTTGAACCGCGTTGGAGATGACTGATGATGACCGGGACAACGACCCGACGGCCCGACTCGAACACGCGTGTTTGAGTCGGATCCCCAGCCGCGTGAATTCGGGGGTCGCGTCTCGCCGACCGCCGTCCAGCACGCTTCCCGGGCCGCGGAACATGGCCGAATCGCCGCTACCGGATACGCAAGTGACCCAAGGGGCTGAAGTCGCTGAGGGGACGGGCCCTGCCCGACTCGGGGGGACCCGCGGGTTGTGCCCTCTGCTTCACTGCTTGACGGGGGTGTGTCCGTTCATGCCGAAACGGGCGGAGCACTGCTCGTCGGACCGGTCGCTCGCGTTCCAGACGCAGATCCACATCGTGTGGCCGACGTCCGAGATGAAACTCGTCTTGGCGGCGCCCCAGCGGGCCTGGAACGTGTACGCGATGCCGTCGCTGCGGTAGAGCTCGGCGCCGCAGCTCTGGTTCAGGGAGGTGTTGAGCACGCCGGCGAGCTCTCCGGAGCCGTTGTCGTCCAGCCAGGCGGAGCAGGCGGCGTCGTTGCCGAACCAGGAGGTGTCCGCCTCGGAGCCCTTGACCTGTGCCGGGTCGTCGCTGCCGTTGACTCCGCTGATCGACGACGAGGTGAGGTGTTCGGGGGGTGCGGAGGACGCGGCGGTCGCGACGGTGCCGGAGGGCGAACTCGTGCCGGCCGCGCTCGGTGGGACGGTCGTGTGCGTGCCGGCCGGTACGTCCGGGGTCGGGCGCGAGGACGTGGCGGTGGGCGAGGCCGAACGGCTTGGGCTCGCGGAGGAGGTGTGTGCCGTCCCGGCCGCGGACTCGACGGTGGCCGACGCGTTGCCGGACGGTTGCGCAGTGCCGTGCCGCGGGGCATCGGACGGGGTGAGTACGAACGCCGCGACGGCGCCGAGGGCGATCACCGCGGCGGTCGAGAGCAGGAGCAGGCGTTTGCGTGCGGGGCGAGGTGACGCGGCGGACGGGGGCGCGGTCCCGGGCGCCGGATCCGCAGCCAGGTCCGGCGGCGGGACGGTCTCCAGCTTGCCGACCGGCGTCGCGGCGAAGGCACGCCGCGAGGCGATGCGGGACATGACCTCGGAAGGCCAGGAGGGCGGCGGAACGGGCAGGTGCGCGCGGGCCGCCTCCGCCATCTCGCCGGCGGTGGGGCGGGCTCCGGGGCCGGTCGCGAGACAGGACTCGACGACGGCGGCGAGGCCGGCGTCCACGGCGCGCAGCGGCTCGACGTCGGGGACGACGCCGGGCGTGCGCCCCGAGGCCGCGAAGAGCAGGAGTGCCCCGAGCGAGTAGACGTCCGCGGGCGCGCCCACGTCCTCGTCCCCGGCCTGCTGTTCCGGTGCCGAGAATCCCTGCGTTCCGTAGCTGCCACCGCTCTTGGTGAGCCTCGCCTGGTCCGCGGCGCGCGCGATGCCGAAGTCGATGAGTTTCACGCCGTCCCGCACCAGCATGACGTTGCCGGGCTTGACGTCGCGGTGCGCGATCCCGCACGCGTGCACGGCCGACAGCTGGGCGGCCGCCTCGGCCAGCAGCAGCCACAGCGCCTCGGCGGGCAGCGGACCGCGCAGCCGGACCGCCTCGTCCACGGTGAGTCCGGGTACGTACTCGGTGGCGAACCAGGGACGTTCCGCCGTACCGTCGCTCGCCAGCACCCGCGGCCCGACCCCGGCCGGCACCCGGTAGAGGATGCCGACCTCGCGTTCGAAGCGCTCGCTGGAGACCAGCCGTGACCGGACGCGCTTGACGGCGGCGTAGCCCTTGTCGGACGCCCCGAGGTAGACCTCGCCCATGCCGCCGACGCCGAGCAGGCCGATGATGGTGAAGCTGCCGATCTCCTGCGGATCGTCCGGGCCGAGCGCTTCGGCGATCGTGCTATCCACCATCAGCAGTTCCCCGGCCGCTCGCGCTCACGGCGGGCAGGCTATCCAACAAGTCAGGCCCCTGCAATGCGAGTTGACAGCGGCCATGCCCCAGGTACGGGAGGACCGGTCCTCGGGGTGCGCTCCTACACTGACGCGATCCGAGCCGGAGGTATGCGATATGGCGTACGGAAACTTCCCACCCCAGATGCTGCCGCCGGGCAGCCCCTCCGACAGAGTGCCCTCGGCGCCGCCGGGGACGATCTTCGTCCTGGGTCCGGAGGGCGGTTATGCGGTGCCGCCGCGCAGGTACACGCTGCTGTTCGGGCGCGACCGCGAGGACGTGCATGTGCCGGTCGGTGTCGACGACCCGACCGTCAGCCGTCGGCACGGCGTGTTCACCTGCACGGGCACGGACGGCGACTGGTGGCTGCTCAACACCGGCAACCTGCCGGTCGAACTGCCCGACGGCGTGCTGATGCTCACCGGCCACAAGCGGCTCATCGAGTCCGGGTACACCCCGCTGGTGATCAACTCGTCAAAGCGGCGTTCCCACCTGGTGGAGGTACGCGTCGTGGACGAGGACGACCGGCACCCCCGTTCCACCAGCGGTGCGGAGACCGTGGATCCCGAGACGGTCTACGAGCTCTCTCCGCAGGAGCGGCTGGTGCTCACCGCGCTCGCCCGGCGCTACCTGGAGGGACACGACGCCTTCCCGCTCCCGCTGGCCTGGGAGGACACCGCCCGTCTGGTCAACGCGTCCCCTTACGCGACCAAGTCCTGGACCTACAAGTCGGTCGCGAACACGGTCGAGGACGTGCGCGAACGGCTGCACCGCCGGGGCGTGCGCGGACTGCTGCGCGACGAGGTCGGCGAGCCTGTCGGCTCGACACTCAGCGTCAACCTGATCAGGGAACTGCTGAAGACGGCGACGCTGAGTGCTCAGGATCTGGAGTTGCTGGCCGGCAAGGACTGAGCGGATCGCAGGGTGCGTGCCCCGGCCGATCGTCGGCCGGGGCACGCGGCGTTTCTCAGCGTTCCGCTTCCGCCTCACGCTCGGCTGCGGCGTTGTACGTGACGTGCATGGTGCCGTCCTGGACCGCGAAGACGGCTGCCTGGTCCTCCGCCGAGATCTGCTGCTGCGGCTGCGGCCGTTCAGGGTGACGCGTCGTGTTCGTCACGCGGTTGTTGTCGCCTACGACGAAGGTGCCGGAGACGTCCCCGGTGTGGATGTCTCCGTGTGCGGATTCCTTGGGCATGGCCTGCCTTTCTTCTGGTCGGTCTCGGGGGAGGTCAGGCGCCGCAGTCGGTCTGCAGGCTGTCCGCGGCCGAGTTCATCGACGAGGACTGACTCGACGTGTCGACCGCGGAACCTCGCGGATCGTTCTCGTACGACTGATACAGGCTCGCGATCTGCTGGGTGGCGGTCAGCATGTCGTCGAGGTCCGATACCACGGAGCTGTCCTGGGCTTGCGAGACGGCCCCCTGCAACGTGGACTCGACGGAGTTCAGGTCGCTGATGACGGTGCTGACGTAGGAGAGCAACGTGCTGTCGTCGGGAGCGGTGGACGTCTCGCCCGAGTTGTAGGCGTTCATATCGCTGTTGTACGAGTCGACCGCATCGGACGCGATGGCGGCATCGGTGTTGAACTGCTGGATCTCCGACGTCAGGTCGGGGATCACGGTCGCGCACACGGGATCGACGGTGGGCGTGGGCGAAGTGCTGTCGTCCGGGCCCGGCGTACTGATGGGGCTCGACGCGACGGCGGGAGACGCGTTCGTCTGATCGTTCGCGTAGACCATGGCACCCACGCCCAGCACGGCCGCGAGGCCCAGCGTGCAGGCGAGGGCCAGTCCCGATATCCCGGTCTTGACACCTACCGCACCGGCGCCGGCGACCCCCGTGTGGCCTGCGCTCGCCGTGGTCGTCGTGGTGCTCACGGCGTGCGTCGGCGGGGTGACGGAAGAGTGCGCCGCCGAGAAGTCGATCCGCGGGGGCGCCGGTACGGCTGAGTGGACGCCGGCCGCGTGAGCGGCGGCGTGCGGCTGCGCGGAGGCAGCGGAGGCATGGGACAGGTCGACCACCGGTCTCGCCGCGTGGGCGGGCAAGGCTGTGTGCGCGGGAGCAGAAGCGGTGGACGTGGAGGCGGTCGAGTGGGTGATGGCCTGCGTGTGGACCGCGCCGTGCGTCGGGGTGACCGGGTGGACCGGCGGTGTGGTGATCGGCGGGGCGGTGGCCGACGCCGCGTTGGTGACCTGGTGGGCCGCCGAGTGCGCGTGCAGAGCCGTGAGTTCCCGCCACAGCACCTCCGCCTCGAGCACCAGGGCCGTCGTCTGCGCGGCCCGCCCGAGCGCCCTGCGGCGGGTGCGGGCCTCGCGCAGGAAGAACTCCTCACCCTGCTCGTCTCCCGCGCTCTTCGCCGCTGCCCAGCCGACACCGAGCAGGCTGCCCCACGCGTCGAACTGCCGGGACAGCGCCAGTTTCGGCGAGGCGGCACGGGCCAGCGCCGCGCCGAGCTGCGCGTGTCCGCTCTTCTCCGCCCGCAGCACCGCGACGTCCAGGGCCTGGAAGTGTGCCGCGACGTCGTCCGGAGTGGTGTCCCTGGCCTCGACCCACGCGGTGAGCGCCCGGCAGAGCCGATCGGCGGGAAACACCGTCTTCCGCATGTTCAGCACGCACTCGGCGACGTCCGGCGGACAGCTGTAGCCGGTCTCCGAGGCGAGCAGCAGGCCGTGTCGCACCAGACCGCCGGCGAGCGCGTCGGTGTCCGGCAGGCCCAGCAGATCATTGAGATGCCGGGCGGCCAACTCTGCACCCGGCAGCGAGCCGAGCAGGTACAGCAGGTCGCGCTCCTGCGGCCGGAGCCTGTTCAGCAGCGCGGGAAGGAGTTCGGGGAGATCGGCGATGCCCGGCAGGCCCTTGCCGGTCGCGGCCGACAGGGCGATGCGCCGCAGCCGGAGCGGGTTGCCGTCCACCGCGTCGCACAGCGCGTCCACGATCGGCGCCTCGTCGGGCCGCAGCTCGCGCGGCAGCAGCGCCGCCACCAGTTCCACCGCCGCCGGGGCCGTCAGCCCTTCGAGCTGGATCGCGTGCACATCGTCGACCGCGGACCGCCGCTGCGCGGTGAAGACGAACGTGGACTGCCCGGCCATGTCGAAGAGCCGGCGCAGGTCCTTCTCGCCGAGTCCCGCGTCGTCCAGGTAGATCCGCAGCCGCAGGGTCTTCAGATGCTCCTTCAGCACCTCCGGCGACGGCTTGTAGTTCGGTGCGTCGAAGCTGATGTCGAATATCGCCTGCGCGATGTCGTCGGCCGTACGTCCGCCGGCCTCGATGTAGGCCGCGCCGTCGGGCCCGTGCGCCATCGTGCACGCGAGGAGGCGCAGCAACGCACTCTTGCCGACCCCGGACGCGCCCCAGACCTGCACCAACTGGCGTGTGGCGATCGCCTCTTGCAGTACGTGCACATCCCGCTCTCGCCCGATCAGCGGCTCGGCGGCGGACCGCGGCAGCTGGGAGATCGGCCGGCGCTTGACCGGATGGGGCAGTGGCCCCGAGTACACGGTGACGCTCGCACCGTACTCGGCGGTGAACCGCACGTTGCTCACGGTGTTCCCGTTGCCTACGACCATCGCTCCGGACACGTCGCCGGCCCGGATCCCCCCAGCGGCGTCCGGAGCACCGTTGTTCTCTGGCATCTGTCTCCCCCGTCCTCTCCCATGCTCGGGTCCCGGCACTGGGTCATGCTGGCGCCGACCCGTCGTGCGAACCCGGCGCTATTACGTGTTCGGCGAGATCGCCGGCGATCCGGCGGGCCCGGCCGCGACGGCGATCCGGGCGAGGTGGTCCAAGTCGGTGATCGTGATCCTGCGGTAGCCGGTCACGACCGCGCCCGACTCCCGCAGTGCCCGCAGGGCCTTGTGGATCGACGACTCGGCCGCGCCGACCAGGGTGGCCATCTCCGGCTGCGACAGCGGGAGTTGGGCTTCGTTGCGGCCGGGACGCCCGTAGGTGACGGCCAGGTGGTGCAGGATCCTGGCCAGCCGCCCGAGCACGTCGCAACCGGTGAAGTCGACGATCCGGCCGGTCGCCGTGCGCAGCTTGGCCACCACGCTCGCGCTGAGTGCGAGTCCTATCGCGGGGTGCTGGTTCGTGCACGCCAGTAGTTCGGAGCGCAGTATGTAGCGGGCCAGGACCCTGCCGCAGGCGGTCACGGTGCCGATGCGCGGCTGACCGTCGATCCCGGCGAACTCCCCGACCAGGTCACCGGCCATCCGCACGGCCAGCAGCGCCTCGCGGCCGTCCTGCGCGTGCGCGGTGACCTTCACCGTGCCGCCGAGCAGGAGCAGCGCGAAGTCCGAGGTGTCGGCCTCGCGGATGGTGATCTGACCGGCCGGGTAGACCACGCGGTGGCCGAGTCCCAGCAGGATCGCGCGGTCGGCCTCGGTGACCTGGCCGAGCAGCCCGGCCGGCGGCCAGTAGGCCACGGCCCCGCGAACCCGTGTGTTGTTCATCGGCCACACCTCTCTCCTCGTTCGGCCGAAACCGCACAAGCCGTATTAGTAGCCGTTCTACCCGAGGACCCCTCCTCTACGGTCTCGTCAATCATCTTGTCGACACCGGATAAGCGGGCGACAGCAAATCGATCTTCGAATTGCCGGACCTCGTCGTGATCGCGGAGGGATTGTGAATCCGAGGTATGAATACCGAGCCCTGCTGACTTGCGACATCGCGGGCTCCGCGGGCCGCGGCCAGCAACGGCTGCACGAGATCCGCAGTGTTCTGCGGTCCGCGCTGTCGGGCGCCCTCGACAGCGCGGATCTGGACTTGCGGGACTTCGGGTACGTCGACACCGGCGACGGCTGCCGGCTCGTCGCCCCGGCCGCGTTGCCCAAGGCCAGGCTGCTGTTCCCGCTGCTCCCGGAGCTGAGTTCACGGATCCGCGAGCACAACCGGCACGCCGACCCGGACACTGGGCTGCGGGTGCGGGTCGCAGTGCACGCGGGAGAGATCCTGTTCGATCCGGAGCTCACCGTCTCCGGCAGCCCCTTCGAGGCGCTGGCCCGGCTGCTCGACTCGGCCCCGCTGCGGCACGCGACCCTGGCCGGTACCAGCGGCACCCCGGTGGCCGCGATCCTTTCGCACCACTTCTACGAGGAGACGGTCGGGCACGGCTACGAGGGGCTCGAAGCCGACGCCTTCACCGCGGCCGACGTCCGGGTCAAGGAGTACGCCGCGCGGGCCTGGCTCTGGTACCCCGGCAGCCCCGTCGGGCCACGCGTCGATCCCGGCCGGGACTCCGGCTCCGGCGAGCGGCCCGCGGAACCCGGGCCGCGGAACCCGGAGCAGCTCGTCCAGGCCATGGGAAACGGCACGGTCTTCGCCGTCCACCGGGGCGTCCAGCACATCCGCCACAACGACCGAGGTTGACACCCGCCGATGAACGAGGAACTCACCGAGCTGGCCGCGAGCGGCGCCACCGCTCTGGTCTCCGCAATGGGCACGGATCTCTGGCTGGAGGCGAAGAGGCTGATGAGCGGCGTCGTCGCACGGGCTCACAGCAGTCGCCGCAGCGAGCTGTCCGCCGCGCTGGACCGGCAGTCGACCGCCACGAGGGGAGCGGTCGACGCCCGGGCGGTGGACTACTGGACCGAGGCCCTGTCCCAGCTGCTCGACCGGAACCCGGATCTCGCCCAGGACGTCACGGCCCTGGCTTCGCTGCGAATCCCAGAAAGGCCGGACATCGCGATCCAGGTCAATTCCGCCACCGATTCAGGCGAGGTATTCGCGGTGCAGCACGGTAATCAGCACTTTGCCTCCGGGCCGAATTCCCGCGATTCCGGGGAACGGCCGTGAGCCGGGGCGACAGCCGGCGGGACGACCTCATGGACGGACGGGTGCGGGCGGTGCTGCTGGTGGCCGTCGTCATCGGGGCCTTCATCGAGGTCGGCACGGAGCATCGGCGATACGGCCTGCTCGTGGACGTGTTCGCCCTCGCGGCAGTGGGTGTCGTCGGCGCGGCGGCCGCGCTGGGCTCCGAGTCCGCCGCGACGCTCGCCCGGCAGCGTGATCGGCTCGAACAGGAACCCCAGCCCCGTACGACGGTTCCGATCTGCCGCTACGTCACCGGCCCGGCGGCGCCGCAGCACCAGTCCCCGCGGCCCCAGCCGTTCCTGCGCGAGCGGCCGACCGACCTGAGCGTTCCGCGCTTCGGCGACGGCGCCCGTGCCCAGGGCTACCCCTGGCTGCTGCCGGAACGCACGGCACAGAACGGGATCGCCGCCGACGAGGCCACGGTCGGTGCCTTCGCCATCCGCGCGGCCTCCGTCATCGGGCCCGGCCACCGCTGCGCCCGGCCCGCCGAGCCACGGCAGGACTCCTACCGGATCGGGCGGAGCCGGGACAGCCGGTACGCGATCGTGGCCGTGGCCGACGGCCTGTCCAGCGCGGCCTGGTCCGACGCCGGGGCCACCACGGCCTCCAGCCAGGCCGTCACCCTGCTGCGCGAGCAGATCGAGACGGCGGGCTTCGGCGGGCTCGATGCCAAGGAGCTGTACGGGCGGATCGCCGAATCGGTCGCCGCGCACGCGGCCGGACGCGGCGTCGGCACCTCGCACGTGGCCACCGTGCTGATCACCGCGGTACTCGCCGAGCCGGACGCGAACGGCGTCGCGGAGGCCTGGGTCTCGTGGCTCGGCGACAGTTCGGCCTGGACACTCGATCCGCGCGTCCCGCTGTGGCGGATCTCCGCCGGCGATGCCAAGGACCGCGCGGCCGCGGTGGTCTCGAACGAGGTCGCCGGGCGACTGCCGGACACGCCGCAACTGGCCAGGGACCACTACGTCACGCTGGCTCCCGGCGCCGCCCTCGCCCTGGTCACGGACGGGATCGGCGACGCGTGGGCGGACCCGGCGGGCAACGTCAACGAGTACTTCGCGAACGCCTGGCGCTCTCCGGTCCCGGCCACGCGGTTCACCGCCGACGTCGGCTTCGACGCACCGCAGTGCCTTGACGACCGCACCGCCGTAGTGATCTGGAACGGTGACCGGACATGACAGAACCGCGTCTCATCGACGGCGCCGATGACCATGCCGGCGACGGCGACGGCCCGGCGGCCGACCCGCGGGGCTGGGTGCTGCCACGGACCGTGAGCGTCAGCGATCTCGGACCGATGGCCCAGCCGATCTCCGAACACAACGGCCAGGCCATCGCCGTGAAGCCGCTGGAGAACCATCCGGGCTGGCTGGCCAAGCTCTACCGGCCGGACCAGCACCCGGAGGACGCCCACCGTCTCGACCAGCTGATCTCGGCTCCGGGCACGCTGCCGGAGACGGATCGTGCGGTCCTGTACGCCGGGACCTGCTGGCCCGCGGCCCGGATCCACGCGCCCGGCAACCCGGCTGTCGGCTGCGTGATCCCGATGGCACCCGAGCAGTACCGTTCCGAGCTGCGGCGCGGCAGGTTCGGCGAGCGCCGCTTCGTGGAGATCGACTGGCTGGCGAAGTCCGACGAGTCGAACCTGGGCGTCGGACTGCCGCCCCCCGGCCTTGCGGGCAGGCTGGCCGCCTGTCGCCGACTCACGGAGCTCGCCGCGGCCCTGGAGAGCCTGGGCCTGGTCTACTCGGACTGGTCGTTCTCCAACGCCTTCTGGAGCCCGGATCAACGTTCTGTCTACCTCATCGACGTCGACGGCTGTCAGCCGAAGAAGATGCCTGACATCCACCAGCCGAACTGGGCCGACCCGCTCACGCCACCCGGCACCGACGCGGACGAGTACACCGACCGCTACCGGATCGGACTGCTCGTCGCCAAATGCATGACGGGCCAACGTGACGCGCGCGCCTTCCACACCGTCGCCGCGTCCCCCTGGGAGAACCAGCCCGCTGTCTCCGAAGTACTGCTCGACATGCTGTTCGCGACCGACCGCGAGCGACGGCCCTCGGCCGCTCAGCTGAACCAGGCGCTGAACGGCGGGCCCTATCTCAGGACCGTGCCCCGTCCGACGCGCACCGAACTGCCCCCGCTGCCCCCCGCCGGCACCGCTACGGCCGTGGAGACACACGAACCGAAGCCCCCCGAGGAAGTAGAGAAGCCCGGCGGGAACACACCCGAGGCCCCCTCACACGACGGGTGGGTCGTCGTGCTCGTCATAGCCGTGATCCTGCTCTTCGTCATCGCCGCCAACCACTAGTTCCGAGGTGCAAAATGTCACTCTGTCTGCCCACCTACGTGGTGATCGACGCGTCCACGTCGATGAAGGACCACGAGGCAGTGCTCAACGCGACCCTCTCCCGTCTGCACTACAGCCTGGCGACGAATCCCCGCGTCTCGGAGTTCGCCCGGGTCTGCGTGATCGCCTTCTCCACCGACGTGCACGTGGTGATCCCGATGTCGGACATGGAGCAGGTGCCGGTCATGCCCGAGGTGATCTGCGGCGGGCGCACGGAGTACGGCAAGGCCTTCGACCAGGTACGGAAGTGCATCGAACAGGATGTCGACAACCTGAGGCTGCAGAACTTCAGCGTGCTGCGGCCGACGGTCTTCTTCCTCACCGACGGCGGTCCGACCGACGCGAACTGGCAGAACTCCTTCCGCGAGCTGGTGGACGGGGACTGGCCGCGCCACCCGCACGTGATCGCCTACGGCTTCGGCGGTGCGAAACGCGACGTGCTGGAACAGGTCGCGACCAAGGCGCTGTTCATCGCCGACGGTTCGGACACCGAGTCGGCGCTGAGCGCGGCGATCACCGGACTGCTCAACACCCTGATCGCCTCGTCGAAGACCGGTCAGATGCAGATCGCCACCGACGTCGAGGGCTTCGAGTACATCCAGGTCGCGCAGGAGTACGTGGACTGATGACGGTCGTCGACTCGCGTTCCACGGCGTCCCGGTCACTGCGCGCCTCCGTCGGACTGACCGCCCTGGCCGTGGCGCTGCTCCTGTGCGGCGCCGCGGTCGAGGCGACGGGCAATCTCCGCGACTCCTCAGCGAACGGGAACAGCGGCAGCTCGCACCCGGCGACGACCGCGCCCCCGACCCACGCCCCGTCCCGCGCCCCGTCCCGTGCCCCCGAGGTGCCGCCACCACACCGTTCGCCCCCGGCCTCACCCACCAACCTGCCCACGGCCACCCCTACGGCCACGACCACGGCCACGGCCACGGCGAGTGCTGACGGTCACCGTCCGCAGGTCGAGTTCCGCGTTGTAGTTCATGACGACGTCGGTGAGACGGGGTGAGTGTCCGGCCGTGGCCCATTCCTGCCAGAGGGGGATGTGGGGCATGTCGTCGGTGAGGAGGCGTTCGGCGGCCTGGTAGCGGGCGGTTGCCGTCGCGGGGTCGGGGGCCGCGTCGGCTTTCGACAGGAGGGCGTCGAAGCCGGGGTTGTGATAGCCGCTGTCGTTGAACGGACTGCGGCTGTGGAAGAGCGGGCGCAGGAAGTTCTCCAGGGCCGGGTAGTCGGGGGCCCAGTCGGAGCGGAAGACGCCGGTGACCTTCCGCCCTTCCACCGCCTCGGCGTAGTCGCGGACCCTGTCGTAGAGGACGACACGGCACTCCAGCCCGAGGGCCCGCGTCACGCTCTCGGCGATCGCGCCCAGCCAGCCCCTGGCGCTGACCGGCGAGTGGAACTCCACAGCGCCGGTGAAGCCGGAGCGGGCCAGGTGGGCACGGGCCGCCTCCGGGTCGTAGGCGCAGTACGGGGCGGCCTGGCCGGGAACGTGGCCGGGGACGCCCGGCACCGGGAAGCCGTCGGCGGGGCGCTGGTTGCCGCCGAGGGCCCGCTCGATCACGTGGGCGCGGTCGATGGCCAGCGAGACCGCCTTGCGCAGGTCGGGATCGTCGTAGCCGGGCAGGTAGGTGGGGAAGGCGAGGGCGTTCAGCTCCAGCCCGTGACGGCCGGTGACGCGGCCGTCGAGGTCCCGCGCGCAGCTGCCGTCGGCCACGCCGGCCAGGGGCAGTGCGTCGAGGAAGTCCAACTCGCCGTCGAGCAGGGCCCGGTACGCCGAGTCGCGGTCGGACCCAGCATCGGGCTGCGGGTGCTGGAGTCGAACGACGAGCTCCTTGACGAGCGCCGGGAACTGCTGGTCAAACGCCGCCAGGTACTGGTGGACCTGCTCCGGGAGCACTTCCCGGACTGGCGCTTCACAACGCCGGGCGGCGGGTTGTCGCTCTGGGTCGACCTGGGCGCCCGGCTCGGGCCGGCGCTGGCCCAGGCGGCCGGGCGGCGGGGGGTGCGGATCTACTCGGGCGGGCGGTTCGGGGAGGACGGGACGCTGGACAACCACATCCGGGTTCCGTACGTCGCGGACGAGGAGTCACTGTCGGAGGGGTGCAAGCGGCTGGCGGAGGCCTGGGGGGAGGTGTGTGCTCGCCGGGTGGACCGGTCCGGCGGCCGGGCCGAGGCGCCCGCCGAGCGGGCCGGCCGGTCAGCGGGGGCGCCGACCTGACCGCCGGTCCCGACTGTCGAGTGGTCAGCCGTTCCCCGGGACGAGGCGACCCTCGGGGACGAGGCGTCCCTCGGGGGCAGTCCGGAACGCGTTCGCGGACACACCTGACGACGGCGGCCTCGTCGGGGAGTTGTCCGCGGGTTCGGGCGGCCTTGCGGATGCGGGCGCCGACGCCAAGGGCCGGCGGTGAACATCATCGAGTGCCGAGTGAGCGGACCGGCGCCGGCCTGTGCGTTCGCCGGCGGTCGCCGGTCAGTCCGCGGTCAGCCACGCGCGCGTGCCGAACGAGGCGCACGCGCGGGAGGCCACCGCCGCGGCCCGCGCCAGGGCTTTCGCGAAGACCGGCCCGTCGATGCGGTCGTGCCCGCTCAGGTGATAGGCGAGGGCACCGTGCAGGACGTCACCCGCGCCCAGCGTGTCCACCACGCGGGTCTCGGGAACGCCGACGAGGCCACCGCCGTCGGGGCCCGCCCACAGGATCGGCGCCCCGCCACCGGTGACCGCCGCCCAGGTCACCCCGTGGTCCTGGAGGAACTCCAGGATCTCGGCGGGCGTGGCGGTACCGGGCGGGTGGAAGTCCGCCGAGCACACGGCGACGTCGGTCGACGCCAGCAGCTTCTCCGTGCCGTCCTTCCAGCTGCCCGCGTCGAGGACGGTGCGGCGGCCGGCCGAGCGGGCGAGGTGCGCCACCTCGACGGCCAGGTCCATGTGATGCCCGTCGAACTCGGCGATGTCGCACGACACCACCAGCTCCTCCAGGTCGGCCGGGACCCGCAGCCGGTGCCCGGTCGCGTTGGTCGAGGCGACCGCACGCTCTCCGGTCGACGCGGTCACCAGGACCGAGGACACCGCGGGCGGGTCCATACGCCCGGCGGCCAGGTCCCGGATGCGTACGCCGAGCGCGTCGAGGTCCGCCCGGACGCCCAGTGCCAGCGGATGGGAGCCGAGGCCCGTGAGCAGCCGGGGCAGGCCGCCCAGACGGCCGAAGGCCACGGCCGCGCCGGTGGCCGGACCGCCCGCGGCGGCCAGCTGGTCACGGGCCGTCAGCTTCTCGTCCGGCCCCGGTACATGGTCCACCAGCTGGATGACGTCCAGGGTGCACAGCCCCACGAACAGGCCCTCGGGCCGCCGCCCCGCCACCGGCCCCATCGCCACCAGCGCCTCCTCCGGCCTCGGCATGCGCCCAGCGTACGTGCGGCCTCCTGAGTCCTGAGCGGGTTCCGGAGGCGGATGTTCCCCCAGGGGCTACCGATCAGTAACCGATTGCTTCTACGCTGCCGCCAACTCACCATCAACCCAAGGGAGTTGGGTCATGCGCATACTGAGACGACTGGCGGCGGTCGTGGGTGCCGGGGCCCTGTTCGTGATGGCGGGCTCCGCCGCGCACGCGGACACGGGCCTGAACGCGGCGAAGTTCTCCGAGAGCACCAGCATCGGCACGCACAACGCGTACGACAAGGGCAAGTACACCTACTGGGCGCAGGCCCTGGACTCCGGGGCCTCGCTGCTGGAGCTGGACGTGTACGTCGACAGCATCAGCAAGCGGTGGCGGGTCAGCCACAGCAACCCGTGGGGCGACGACAACAACTGCGAACACGCCAACACCCCCAGCCAGCTGTACAGCCAGGCCACCAGCCAGGACCTCGGCAGCTGCCTCGACAACATGGCGGCCTGGGAGCAACTGCACCCGGACCACGCGCCCATCGTCGTCAAGGTCGAGATGAAGGTCGGGTTCAACCAGACCATCGGCCTCGGGCCCACCGCGTTCGACACGCTGGTGTCGCAGAAGCTGGGCAGCAGCGTCTACAAGCCGGCCGACCTGCTCGGCTCGTCGTACTCCACGCTCGACGCCGCCGCGAAGGCCAACGCCTGGCCCACCCGTGACCAGCTCAAGGGCAAGTTCATCTTCGAACTGATCCCCGGCACGGTGGAGCAGGCCAACCCGTTCGACCACTACTGGACGGACCAGGAGTACGGGGACCACCTGCGGGACCTGTACGCGGCCGGGAACATCTCCCAGGCCCAGGCCTTCCCGGCCGTACTTGGCGCCGCGAACGGGGATCCCCGGACCAGCAGGTACGACGCCTCGATCCAGCCCTGGTTCGTGTTCTTCGACGGGGACGCGGCAACGTACGTGAACAACGGCTACGACACGTCGTTCTACTCCGCGAACCACTACATCCTGATCATGACGGACGCCTACAACGTCTCACCGGCGATCTCCTCGACCGCTCCGACCGACGCCGAGGTCGCGGCCCGGCTGGCGCTGCTCGCCGCCGACCATGCCAGCATCATCACCTCCGACTGGTCGACGAAGTCGGCGGCCGTGCTCAGCGGGGTGGCGGCCCGGAGCTGACAATTCACGCGCCCACGCGGATCCCTCACGGCGCGGCGGGGAATACGACATACGCAGTTGCAACTCGTGTCACCCCACTGGCACCCAGGGAGCCCCCCACATGCTGCACGGAATCGACGTGAGCGCGTACCAGTCCTCCGCCTACGACACGGACGGCCTCTCCTTCGTCTTCATCAAGGCGACGGAGGGGCACTCGTACGTGAACCCCAAACTCGCCGCCCAGACCAAGACCGGACGCGACGCCGGACTGGTCGTCGGCTTCTACCACTTCCTCTGGCCCGGCAACCTCACCGCCCAGGCCGAGTACTTCGTCCGGCACGCCCCCGAGAAGGCGGGCGAGATCCTCGCCGTCGACTGGGAGACCACCGGCGACGGCACCCACGCGAGCAACGCCGAGAAGGACTCCTTCATCCGCAAGGTGAAGGAACTGCGGCCCAGCCACCGGGTCGTGCTCTACGCCAACCGGAATTTCTGGCTGAGCATCGACACCACCTCGTACGCCGGCGACGGCCTCTGGATCGCCGACTACGTCAGCGCCGGCCACCCCCGCATCGAGGCCGACTGGCGTTTCCACCAGTACACCAGCGACCCGCACGACAAGGACGTCGCGGACTTCGCCGACAAGGCCGCCCTCAAGGCCTGGGCGTCGAAGGAGGACTGAACCCCTCCCTCCGGCGGATCAGGGCGGCCCGGGCCCGCGACTCGATCCGGGCGTGGCGTCAGCCGCGGAAGCCCTCCGGACGCTCCGGGGACGCCTCCGCCAGGGCCTTCCGGACTCCCTCGGCATCCGCCCGCAGGCCGTAGACCGGGGTGCCCGGCTGCTGGCGCCAGGAGTCGTCGATGCCGCCGTTGTCGACCGTGTCGAAGCCGAGTTCGTCGATCAGGGCGCGGACGACCCGCTTGGCCGCCTCGTCGTCGCCGGAGACCGGGACGGCCTGGCGGTCGGGGTCCCCGGCGGGGAGGTGGCGGTCCAGGATGTCCTGGGCGAAGGTGCCGTTGAAGGCCTTGATCACGGGGTGGCCGATCTTCCGCTCGGTCCAGCGGCTCTCCGTGATGCCCTCGTCCTCGATACCGGCGATCCGGCCGTCCCGCTCCCGCGGGTAGTAGTTGCCGGTGTCGATCACGGCGACGTTCTCCGCGGCGCCGTCCAGGAGGCCGGACGGCAGGCCGGGGACCGCCTTCACCGGGACCGTGACGACCACGACCTCCGCGCCGCGCGCCGCCTCCTCGGCCCGTACCGCCGTCGCCCCCGTCTCCCCGGCCAGTTCGGCGAGCGTCTCGGGGCCCCGCGAGTTCGCCACGGACACGTCGTGCCCGAGGGCGGTCAGCCGCCGGGTGAGATTGCCGCCGATGTTGCCCGCGCCGATGATGCCGATCTTCATGACACGCCTTTCGAGAGTTCATGCACTTGCATGCACATGCCGCTGTGTGCCAGCAACCTCGGCCGTGCGTGACCTATTCCGCCGTTGAGCCAACCGGGTGAGGCCCTTTCCCGGCCCTCGAACGGCGCCGACCGACCAGGTCGGGTGAAGTCCGCTGCCGCTCGGCAGCGCCCCGGAGGGGCGCGGGGCCGTATCGCCTGTGCGGCCACCGCCGCGTGGGCGCGACCAGCCACGACGGCGCCGCGGACGGCAGACGGCGCATCGCGGCGATTCCAGCGGAGCGCTCAGCCCCCGAACGGATCCGCCAGCTCCACCCGTAGCACCTCCGCCGCGGTGTCCGCGTCGCCCTCGGACACCGCGCGTGCCAGCGCCTCGTGGGCCGCGTCGCCGGTGTCCGGGTCGGCGGTGCGCAGGCCGGTCAGCGTCAGCAGCTCGATCAGTCCGGCCCGGAGCACCGGCCTGAACTCGGCGAACAGATCGGTGAGCACGGGGTTGTGCGCGGCGGCGACCACGGTGGCGTGGAAGGCGATGTCGGCGTCGACGAAGGCCGCGTCGTCCGCGCCCCCCGCCGCCCGGCGGCCCGCCAGCGCCGCCTCGATCGCCGCCACGTCCTCGGCCGTACGGCGCTCCGCGGCCAGCCGGGCCGCGTGCACCTCGACCGCCGTCCGGACCTCGTACACGTCGGTCACCGCGGCCCGGCGCAGCCTCGTCGGCCAGTCCTCGGCGGCCTCGGTCGCGATGACGAAGACGCCCGAGCCCTGCCGGGGCCGCACAAGCCCGGCCCCGGCGAGCGCGCGCAGCGCCTCGCGGACGGTGGAGCGGCCCACGCCCAGCTCCTTCGCCAGGGTCGTCTCGCCGGGCAGCCGGGTGCCGACGGGCCAGGCGCCGCCGGTGATCTGCTCACGCAGCCGGGCGGCGGCCTGTTCGACCAGGGGGCTCGGACGGACGGGACCGAGGGCCATGCGGTGTCACCCATTCATCTACGGACATTGCTGCTGCGGACATTGCTGCTGCGGACATTGCCTCTGCGGACCAGGACGCTCTCACAGGAATTCTCACTTGTCTGAGGACCTGAGGACTCGCTAGCGTACCGGCCATGACGTTCCGCGGTCTTCTTCTCGGCTGCCGCGGCGGGGCCTGACGCGACCGGCACCCCGCCGCGGGGCGCCGTGCTGCCGGTCACCGTCCGACCGACGCACCCCCGAGAGGCCCCGGCACCGATGACCCTCCTGTGGAACCCGCAACGCCCCAGCCCCATGCCGTACCACCGCTACCGTCCCTTCCACGAACGCGTGGACGTGCCGGTGGCCGAGCGGGGCTGGCCCGCCGCCCGGATCGAGCGCGCCCCGCTGTGGGTGCCGGTCGACCTGCGGGACGGCAACCAGGCGCTCGCCGAACCGATGGACACCCCGCGCAAGCGCCGCCTCTTCGATCTGCTGGTCCGGCTGGGCTTCAAGGAGATCGAGGTCGGCTACCCGTCCGCGAGCCGGACCGACTTCGACTTCGTACGGCACCTGGCGGCCGGCGGGGCGGTGCCCGACGACGTGACCCCGGTGGTCTTCACCCCGGCCCGGCACGATCTGATCGACCGGACCTTCGAGGCGATCGAGGGGATGCCCCGGGCCGTCGTCCACCTCTACATCGCCACCTCGCCCGTGTGGCGGGAGGTGGTGCTGCGCCGCGACCGCGCCGAGGTGTGGCGGACGGTGCGCGAGGCGGCCGCGCACATGGCCCGCCGGGCCGGGGACACGCCCGGCGTCCGCTTCCAGTTCTCCCCGGAGACCTACAACCTCACCGAGCCCGACTTCGTCCTCGAACTCTGCGACGGGCTCACCGAGTTGTGGGACGCATGCCCGGACCGCCCGGTCACTCACAACCTCCCGGCGACCGTCGAGATCGCCACCCCGAACGTCTACGCCGACCAGATCGAGTACGCTCACCGCCACCTCGCCCGCCGCGACTCGGTGATCCTCTCCGTGCACCCGCACAACGACCGCGGCACCGGCGTCGCCTGCGCCGAACTCGCCGTGCTGGCCGGCGCCCAGCGAGTGGAGGGCTGCCTGTTCGGCAACGGCGAGCGCACCGGCAACGTCGACCTGGTCACCCTCGCCCTCAACCTGTTCGCCCAGGGGGTCGACCCCATGGTCGACTTCGGCGACATCGACACGGTCCGGGAGACGGTCGAGGCCTGCAACCGGCTCCCCGTGCACCCGCGCCACCCCTACGCCGGCGAGCTCGTCCACACCGCGTTCTCCGGCACCCACCAGGACGCGATCAGCAAGGGATTCGAGGAACACGCCCGCCGGGCCGAGGAGTTGGGGGTGCCCGGCTCCCAGGCACCCTGGTCCGTCCCCTACCTGCCGGTCGACCCGGCGGACCTCGGCCGCTCCTACGAAGCCGTGATCCGCGTCAACTCCCAGTCGGGGAAGGGCGGTTCGGCGTACCTGCTGCGCACCCACCACGGCATCGACCTGCCGGAGGGGATGCGCCCCGAGTTCGCGCGCCTCGTCCAGGAGGTGACGGACGCGAGCGGCCGGGAGGCCACGCCGAAGGAGCTGTACGACCTCTTCCGCGCCGCCTACCTGTCCGAAGGCGCCGGCGGCGAGGTCCGGCTGGACTCCTGGTCGGTGCACGAGGAGGCGCCGGGCCGGCACCGCTTCGTCTGCACCCTGCGCACGGCCGACCGCACCGGCGACCACGAGGGCACCGGCCCCGGCCCGCTCACCGCGTTCGCCGACGCGCTGACCGGCGCCGGACACCCGACACGGATCCTGACCGTCACCGGCAGCGGGCCGTACGCCTTCGCCGAGTGCCGGGTGAGCCAGGCGAACGGTCCGGCGACCGCCTGGGGCGCGGCGGAGGATCCCTC
The DNA here is from genome assembly GCF_019091475.1 of Streptomyces sp. GbtcB6. Taxonomy (NCBI): domain Bacteria; kingdom Bacillati; phylum Actinomycetota; class Actinomycetes; order Kitasatosporales; family Streptomycetaceae; genus Streptomyces; species Streptomyces sp. GbtcB6. The sequence goes on from NZ_JAGXJL010000007.1 coordinate 296,154, forward strand.
CCCGCTCGCCGCCTCGGTGGGCGCGGTGCTGTGCGCGGTGAACCGGGCGGCGGTGCGATGAGCGTCGTCCTGCGCGCCGTCCGCGTCGAAACCGGGGTGTGAGGGCGCTCCGGGCACGAGAAAGGGGGCCCGCGGTCCGGCGGGCCCCCTGCGCTCCTGGCGCCTACTTGCTCAGGTAGGCCCAGAACTCGTCGAACGACAGGACCTTGTCACCGTTGAGGTCCCGGGTCTTGATGATGGCCTCCGCGACCGTGTCGGTCACGTTCCAGTCGCCCCCCTGCGCCAGGGCGGTCTTGAACTCGGCCGCGGTGATGACGCCGTCACCGTCCGTATCGATCCGCTCGAACTGCTTGCGTGCTTCCTCGATGTCCGCCACCGGATCCGCCCCTTCGTACGCTTTACTGCCTGTTGACGGAGGTCAGATTAACCGGCCGCGCGAGCACGCAGTGCGGCGACCACCCAGGCGAACTCCTCACGGTGTGCGGCCGCGGGGCTCCCGCCCTTCAGCGTGGACAGCAACTCCCGGTACCGGGCGAGCCGGTCGTTGGAAGCCGCCTCCATACGTTCGAGTACGACGGTCAGGTCGCCGCCCCCCAGCACCTCCCGCACGATCGCCTCCGCCTCCGGCGACTCGGGGGCGATACCGCGCTCGCGGGCCTCCGCACCCAGCTGCACCAGCCGCATGGGAAACCACGTGGACCGCCCGCGGACGGCACTGCGGTCCTGGTCCGACACGTTGAACTCGAAGACCTTCCGCATCTCCGCCCGGAACTCCGGGTCCTGGACCATCTCCGCCAGCTCCACCCAGGCGTCCACCTGCTCGGGGGTGGGCTCCTCCGGCAGGTCCACCGCGATGGAGCGCATCCGCTCCTCGATGGCCGGGTCCACGGCGTCGAGCCCGTGGAACAGCTCCGCCACGAACTCCTCCATGATCCGTTTCCGTTCGGCTGCCGACAGCCGTGCCAGCTTGTTCATCAGGGTCATCTCCTCCGCACTCGAACCGCGTCGCGCCACCGTCGACAGCACCGCACGGGTCACCTTCAGCGAGCGGATCTGCGCGTCCAGCGCCGCCACATGCGCGGCCGCGACCTCGGCCACGGTCTGCTCGCCGGAGAGCACCGCCCGCACATGCCCGAGGCCGAGCCCCAGCTCGCGCAGGGTGCGGATCAGCTCCAGGCGGGCGAACGACTCGGCGTCGTACAGCCGGTAGCCGCCCGGCGACCGGGTCACCGGGGTGAGCACACCCTCGTCGGACCAGTAGCGGATGGTGCGCACGGTCAGCCCGGTGGCCTTCGCCAGCTCGCCGATGGTGAAAAGTCCGGTGCCGTCGTCGATCATGTGTGTGAGTGTGGGCCTTCCAGTGGGTGGAGACTCAAGGAGTCCTCCAGGAGTCGAGGAGCACGGTGACAGAGACCCTGCGGGACATTCTGGACGCGGCGGCCCAGGGTGTCTTCCCGCCGCCCGACGGCCGCACGACGGTCGTACCGCAGCCGTCCCCGCGGGACGCCGGGGTCCTCTCCTTCACCGCCCACTCGGTCGTCTTCGTCGACGAGGACCCGGAGTGGGTGTACGACACCCTGCGCGCGACCCCCAGCGACCCGCTGGCCGCGACGATGAACTCGCGTTTCCTGACCGCGCTGATGGACCGCACGGGCCGTGAACAGGAGACGATCGACGCGCTGCTGGTGACCGGCCCGCTGCCCGGCCGCCCGGAGCTCGCCCTGACCGAGCTCACCGGCCCCGACCACTCCCGGGTCGCCTACGCCCGGGCCCGCCGGGACGAGGTGCGCGCCTGGGCCGTGGAGGGCGGGGTGGTGACCCTGGGCCGGGGGGTCGCGGGGCGCCTCGAGGTCTCCGCGGAGGTGGACGAGGGGGTACGGCAGCGGGGGCTGGGCAGGGCCCTGGTGACCGCCGCCCGGCACCTCACCACGGAGCCCCTGTGGGCGCAGGTCGCCCCGGGGAACGCCCGCAGCATGCGGGCGTTCCAGGCGGCCGGCTATGTGCCGGTCGGCGCCGAGGCGCTGCTCCTCAAGGCCTGAACCTCAGTGCCAGGGCACGTAGTTCGGGTTGTCCTGGCAGTCGTCCATGATCTCGGTCTTGGTCTTCTTGTCGACGGGGCAGACCCCGATGACGTACTGCCGCAGGATCCCGCCGGGGAAGGCGACCTCGACCTGGTCGGCCCACTTGTGGGTGTCACCGATGGTCTTGTTGACGTCGACGCCGCCGGGCGCGTCGATGTAGTAGTTGTAGCCGGACTTGTACCAGGTCTTGTACAGGTCGTGGTCGTAGGTCGTGGAGACGTACGGCGACGGCTGGTTGACCAGGACGTACTGCGCCACGTCGTACTGCCCGTTCACCACGTCCTTGGGCAGGAAGCCCTCCGCGAAGATGACCGAGGGCGCCCGGCTGTCGCTGCGGTAGAGGGTGCCGCAGGTGGTGCGCCAGACGGGGGTCGGGGTGATGCGGTCGACGTCGACGCGGCGGTCGGCGGCCGCCTTGATCTTGTCCTCGAACTGGGGGCAGGCGGGCGCGGCGGCCTTCGCGGAGACGGCGGGCGCCGCCGTCGACGGTACGGCTGCCGTGGTCGCGAGGACGGCGGCGAGGGACAGGACGGCGGCAGCGGCACGCCGCCGCAGACGAGTGGTGATCATGGGCAGCACGATGTCGGTTCGATGACGGCGTGCCGGGGATCGTCACTCGATCGGCGGCGTGTCCGACCGGCTCGCGGTCAGCGGAAGATGCCGGTGTGGCCGAGCGAGTACCGGCCCGGCTGCGGGTAGACGGCGAGGCCGTGCGGGCCGCTGCCGACGCGGATGCGGGCCAGTTCGGTGCCGGTGCCCGTGTCGATGGCGTACACCTCGGAGTTGTACCGGCCGGACAGCCACAGCACCTTGCCGTCCGCCGACACCCCGCCCATGTCGGGGCTGCCGCCGCCCGGCAGCCGCCACTTCGCCGTCAGCCGGTTCCGGGCGAAGTCGAAGACGGAGATGGTGCCCTCGCCCCGGTTGGAGATGTACATCACGCGCGAGTCCCGGCTGACGTACAGCCCGTGGGCGCCCTTGCCGGTGTGCAGGAAGGCCGGCTTGGCGAAGGTGTCGCCGTTCAGGATCCACAGCCCGTCGGCCATCATGTCGGCGATGTAGAACCGCTTGCCGTCCGGCGAGACCTTGACGTCCTGCGGCATGGCGCCGTGGAACGGCAGTTTCTCGTGGCGGAGCACCTTCATCTTCTCCGTGTCCACCTTGAGCAGTTCGCCGCTGAACTCGCAGGAGACGATGAAGTACCGGCCGTCGAGGGAGAAGTCGGCGTGGTTGACGCCGTAGCAGCCGACCGGGACGGCCTTGACGGTCTTCATGGTGTGCGCGTCCCGGAAGACCAGCTGGCGGTCGTTGGACGCCATCACGATCGCGTACCTGCCGTTGGGCGTGAAGTACAGGTTGTACGGGTCGTGCACGGCGACCGGCTTGCCGGCCCGGCCGGTCCGCGGGTCGATGGGGGTGAGGCTGTTGCCCAGGTCGTTGTTGACCCACAGGGTCTTCAGGTCCCAGGACGGCACGACGTGCTGCGGCTGCCGGCCGACCCGGATGGTCCCGATCACCTTGTACGTCTTCGGGTCGATGACCGAGACCGTGTCGGAGTTGGTGTTCGGGACGTAGACCAGGGACGGGAAGCCCTTGACCACGGGTGAGAGGTTGCCGGGGCGGTCGGCGGCGTACACGTCCTTCGGATCGAGGACCGGGGGCATGCCCGGCAGCCCGACGGCGACCGGCTCCGCCTTCTTCGCCGGCGGCTGCACGGCCGCGGTGGTGGCGGCCGGTGTCGCCGGGCTCTCGGATCCGCCGCTGCACGCGGGCAGCAGCGCCAGGGCGGCGAAGAAGGCACCGGCGGACAGCAGACGGGCGGAGTTCGTGGTTCGCATCAGCTGAGCAGCTCCGTGGTGGTGACCGCGCGCAGTCCACGGCGGTGGAGTTCTTGGAGGACGGCGGGGAGGGCGGCGACCGTGTCCGGATACCCGAAGTGCATGCTCACCACCGAGCCGCCCGTGACCTCCGCGAGCACCTTGCGGGTGATGGCCGGCGCACCGGGCCGGGTGTAGTCGAGCGAGTCGACGTCGTACGACAGCACGTGCGGGTAGCCGGCTTCGGCCGCGAGCCGGGCGACGAGCGGCGAGGCGGTCGGCGCCCTGGAGGGGCGGAACCAGCTCCCGATCGATCCGGTGAGCCGCTTGAGCCGCGCCGCGCAGTCGGTGATCTCCTTGCGGGCGTCCGCCTCCGCCATGGCGTTGATGGAGATGTGCCGCTGGGTGTGGTTGCCCAGGTCATGGCCGCCGTCGAGGATGCGGCGGGCCATGGCGGGGTACGCGTCCAGCCAGCTGCCGACGGCCAGGACCGTGAGGTGGGCGCCGTGCTGCTCGGCGGTGGTGAGGAGCCGGGTGGCGAGGGCGGGGTCGCCCTGGCCGTGGAAGGTGAGGGCGACGGACGCGCGGGTGCGGGGGCCGTGGGTGACCTGGAAGGGCAGCCGGTCGGGGGAAGCCGACGGTGACGTGGGGGCGGGGGTGGTGGCGGGCTGTGCTGCAGTGGCCGTACCGGTGTTGCCGCAACCGGTGGTGAGCGCGCCTCCGGCGGTGAAGGCGGCGCTCGCACGGAGGAGGTCGCGTCGGTTGGTGGGGGTCACCTGCACTATTTAAGGGTGCATAGGTAAGAAAGTTGGCTATTGACCCGATAAGGGTTGTATTTGCGGCCGCGGGCCGGTGGGGGCTGGTCGCGCCCACGCGGCGGCAGCCGCAAATCGATACAGCCCCGCGCCCCTGAAGGGGCGCGTTTCGCTGGCCCCTATCGGTCAGCTACCCGCATCTCGAACCACGTCGTCTTGCCCCGGGGCAGCAGGTCCACGCCCCACCGGTCCGACAGTTTGTCCACGAGGAACAGGCCGCGGCCGCTGATGTCCGTCTCCTGAACCGGCATCAGACAGGGCAGCCCGCGCGACGGATCGCGCACCTCGACCCGGATCCACCCGGGGCGGCGGCGCATCCGCAGGCCGAACACCCGGGCACCCGTGTGCCGTACGGCGTTGCCCACCAGTTCCGAGACGAGTAAAACCGCGTCCTCCGTCATCTTGGGGCTGAGCCGCCACTGACGGAGAACGACGACCTGCGCGAGCCGGCGGGCGGTGGCCGCGGACTCGGGGCGGGACGGCAGCGGAACCTCCGCGTCCGTGGGATTGCCGAACAGTTCGATCGCCTTGAGTGCCCGCTCGTCCTCGACCGCAGGCGACCAGCGCGCCGCGGCCGCACGGCTGTGTCCCCGCGGCTGTTCGATGCCCTCCAGCCCCGCCATGCCCCCATCATGGCCGCCCAGGGCGCCCTCCGGGGCCGTTCCCGAGGAATACGCCCCCGGGAAACTTCCGCCCGATGCCGGGCGACCGGCATATGCCGAAGGCATTACGGAAGTCTCAACAGCCGGTCCGACCTGCGAAGACGTCCCATCTCCGGGCAATCGCCAGACCCCCTCGACAAGGCGGACTTAGGGCTGCCTTAAGGCTCCCATAATCCGCCCCATCGGGGGACCTGGAATCAGACACCGCGTCAATTGCAAGTGGTTCGGAGGCATTCACAGCAGGGCGAAGATCACAGGAACTTGGCCTTGCCCGGCCCCTCCTCCACGAAGCTCCGCATCCCGCGCTCCCGGTCCTCGGTGGCGAACAGCCCGGCGAACCAGTTCCGTTCGACGGCGAGCCCCGTCTCCAGGTCGGTCTCGACGCCGGTGTCGATCGCCTCCTTGGCGGCCCGCAGCGCGATCGCCGGCCCCTGCGCCAGCTTCGCCGCCCACGCGTGCGCCTCGGTGTAGACGTCGGCGGCGGGCACGACGCGGTCGACGAGGCCGATGGCGAGCGCCTCGTCCGCCTTGACCATACGGCCCGTGAAGATCAGGTCCTTGGCCTTGGACGGACCGACCAGACGGGGCAGCCGCTGGGTGCCGCCGGCCCCCGGGATGAGCCCGAGCAGGATCTCGGGCTGCCCGAGCTTGGCGTTGTCGGCGGCGATGCGGTAGTCCGCACAGAGGGCGAGCTCGCAACCGCCACCGAGCGCATAGCCGGTGACGGCGGCGACGACCGGCTTGGGAATCCGGGCGACGGCGCTGAAGGAGTCCTGGAGGTCACGGGAGCGCAGAACCATGGCGGCATGGTCCATGTTCTGCATTTCCTTGATGTCGGCTCCCGCCGCGAAGACCTTCTCGCCGCCATAGATGACGACGGCACGAACGTCTTCGCGACGGCCGGCCTCTCCCGCCAGCTCCTTGATCCGGTCCTGGGTGGCGACGTCCAGCGCGTTCATCGGCGGACGGTCCAGGCGCAGAGTGCCCACGCCTTCAGAGACTTCGAGGGTCACAGTCATGCCCAGCAGGTTAACGCCGGTTCATCAGCGCCCCGATAGGGGCGCGGGGCTGTATCGATTTGCGGCTGCCGCCGCGGGGGCGCGACCAGCCCCCACGCACCCGCAGCGACGAACTACTTGGTCCATTCCTTCCAAGACATGTTCCACCCGTTGAGCCCGTTGTCAGGCGAAACCGTCTGGTCATTGGAGTGCTTCACCGTCACCACGTCCCCGACGATCGAGTGATCGAAGAACCAGGCAGCAGGCAGCGCACGGTCACCCCCACCCCGGATGTCGCGAAGCCCCACGCACCCGTGGCTCGCGTTGTAGTTGCCGAACGCGTCGCCGCCCCAGTAGTTGCCGTGGATGAACGTCCCCGACGTGGTCAGCCGCATCGCGTCCGGCACGTCCTTGATGTCGTACTCGCCGCCGTAGCCGACCGTCTCGCCGTTCATACGCGTCACGCGCAGCTTCTCGCTGATGACCATCTGGCCGTTCCACGTGTCGTAGCCCGGCTTGCCGGTCGTGACCGCGAGGGTCTTCACGACCTTGCCGTCCTGCATGACCTTCATCGTGTGCTTCTTGGCGTCGACGATCGACACCTGGTTGCGGCCGATCGTGAACTTCACGGTCTTGGCCTGCTCGCCGTACACCCCGTCACGGCCCTCGACGCCGTTGAGGTTGAGGGAGACGGAGACCTTCGTGCCGGACTTCCAGTAGTTCTCGGGGCGGAAGTCGAGGCGGTCGTTGCCGAACCAGTGGCCCTCGACGTCGACCGCCGGCTCGGTCTTGATCGTGATCGCCTTCTCGACCGCGGCCGGGTCGGTGATGCCCCGGGTGAAGTGGACGGAGAACGGCATGCCGACGCCGACCGTGGAACCGTCCTCCGGCGTGAAGTAGCCGATGAACGTGTTCTTCGGGGTCAGCGTCGTGAAGCTGGAGTCCTCCGCCGACTCGCGGCCGTCGGCGTCCTTCGCGACCGCGTGCACCGTGTACTTCGTGGAGTTGGCGAGGTGCGTCGAGGGCGTCCAGCTGGCGCCGCCCGCCGCGATCGCCCCGGCTATCTCCTTGCCCTTGGCGTCCTTGACCTCGACGTCGGTCAGCTTGCCCTTGGCCGCGGTGACCTTCAGCGCACCGCTGGTGTCCACGCCGGTCGCACCGGACTTGGGGCTGATGCTGACGGTGGCCACGGACTGCTTGCTGGCCTGGGTGGTGGAGTCCTTGGCCTTGGCGTTGCCCTCGTCCGTCCCCTTGCCGGAGGAGGAGCCGCCACCGCAGGCGGTGACGGCCATGAGCAGGACTCCGGCGACGACCGCCATCCCCTGCTTCCGCCGCGTCCCCCGAACCGACGCCCCCGATATCGGCCGCTCGTTCAAAGTGGTTCTCCCCTCCCAGGGCCAGGTCAGGCCCACCCCGGCGCGTCAGGCGCGCGCATCTGGCGCATAGTAACCGCAGGGTTTTGAGCTTGGTGTTGGGCGAATGTCACCGTTGCGTCGCAACTTCTCGCCCCCACCGACCCGCCCCCCACCTGGTTACTTGACCGCGCTGCCCGCCTTCCACTCCTTCCACCCCATGTTCCACCCTCCGAGGCCGTTGTCCGGAGAGACCGTTTTATCCTTGCTGTTGACGACTTCGACCACGTCCCCGATCAGGCTGCGGTCGTAGAACCAGCCCGCGGGCGTGTCCGAGCTGCCGCCCTTCACGTCGCGCAGACCCACGCAGCCGTGGCTGACGTTGACGTGGCCGGGGGCGTCCGGTGCCCAGTAGTTGCCGTGCAGGAAGGTGCCGGAGTCGGTGAGTTTGAGGGCGTGCGGGACGTCGGGGATGTCGTACTCGCCGCCGAAGCCGACCGTGCGGCTGTTCATGCGGGTCACGTCGTGCATCTCCATCACCACCATCTTCCCGTTGTAGGTGGTGTGCTCGGGCGCCCCCGCGGTGATCGGCACGGTGGCGAGCAGTGCGCCGTCCCGGCGGACCTGCATGGTGTGGGCGGCCGCGTCCACGAGGGAGACCTGGCTGCGGCCGACGGTGAAGGTGAACGTCTTGTACTGGAGGCCGTAGACACCGCGGGCGCCCTCGACGTCGCGGAGCCCGAGGCCGACGGTGACGACCGTGCCGGGCTGCCAGTAGTGCTCGGGGCGGAAGTCGAGGCGGTTCTTGCCGAACCAGTGCGGGCGGATCTCGACCGCGGGCTTGGCGGTGACCTGGACGGCGCGTTCGACGGCGGCGCGGTCCTCGATCTCGCGGCTGAAGGCGAGGGAGACGATCATGCCGGTGCCGACGGTGGCCCGGTTCTCCGGGGTGACGTATCCGATGAAGCGTTCGTCGGGGACGAGCGTGGTGAAGGTGGTGTGCCGGGCGGAGCGGTGGCCCTCGCCGTCCAGGGCGACCGCGTCGACCGTGTACTTGGCGGCCAGCGCGAGTTTCGGATCGTCGGGCCGCCAGGTCGTGCCGTCCGGGCCGATGTGCCCGGGGACCGGGGAGTCCTGGGCGTCCTGGGACCTGACGACGCTGACGGACTCCAGGTGGCCGTGGGGCACCCGTACCGTCAGCCGGTCGCCGGGCCGTACGGCCTTGGTGCCGTCGTCCGGGGAGATGCGGATGACGTCCTCGGGGGCCGGCGGTTTGCCTCCGAGGACGTGGTCGAGGCCGAGCCCGCCCGTGTCGTCCGAGGAGCAGCCGGCGGCTCCCGCGAGCAGTCCCGCCCATGTCAGTACCGCCGCCAACGCGGCCCCCGCGCGCCGTGCGCGCCCTTGTGGATGCCTCACGTGCGGCTCAACGAGCGTGCATGCCCCGGGGAAACGTGAGTGCGACGCCGGCACTGGGCAGAACAGAGGGAAGGACGACGAGCTGGGGAGCCGCCGTGCCCGCGAGAGCCGTCGCGGGCACGTCCGTAGCGAGCCGCCGACCGTGCCCGGGACCGGGAGTCCGGGCGCCGTCGGCCGCTCGGACGCGGGTGGGTGCGCCCCGGTGGTCGGCGAGCCGCGGGACACGAATAAGGGGCCGACAGGTGACGAGCGCAGCCGAGCAGCAGGGGGCACGGGCGCGGGCCCCGAGGGCGGACGGCCCCACGGTGGACGCCCCGGCGGTGAACGGGACGCCGCTTCCCGTCCCGTCGGCGTGGCCGGGGGCGTCGACACCGCTCGGAGCCCGGTTCCGGGTGGGCCCGGACGGGGTGGCGGGCACCAACTTCGCGCTGTGGGCGGCCGGGGCGGAGGCGGTCCGGCTGTGCCTCTTCGACGAGCAGGGGCGGGAGACCCGCATCCCGCTGACCGAACTCACGCACGAGATCTGGCACGGGTTCGTCCCCGGTGTGCTGCCGGGACAGCGGTACGGCTACCGGGTCGACGGCCGCTGGGACCCCTGGACCGGCGCCCGCTGGAACCCGGCGAAGCTGCTCCTGGACCCGTACGCGCGGGCGGTGGACGGCGAGTTCGCGCTGCCGCCCGAGGTGTACGGGCATGTGCGGGACTGGCCGGACCAGCAGGTCGCCGACACCGTCCGCGACGACCGCGACTCGGCGCCGTACGTCCCGAAGGGCGTCGTCGTCCACGATGACGACGACTGGTCCGACGACCACCGCCCGAAGACGCCGTGGGCGGACTCCGTCATCTACGAGCTGCACGTGCGCGGCTTCACCAGACTGCACCCGGGGATACCGGAGGAGCTGCGCGGCACCTATGCCGGACTGGCCCACCCGGCCGCCGTCGACCACCTCGTCAACCTGGGCGTGACGGCCGTGGAACTGCTCCCCGTCCACCAGTTCGCCCACGAGGACCACCTGCTGAGGCGCGGCCTCAGGAACTACTGGGGCTACAACTCCATCGGCTACTTCGCCCCGCACGCGGCCTACGCCGCCGCCGGGACGACGGGACAGCAGGTCGGCGAGTTCAAGCGGATGGTGCGGGCACTGCACGCGGCCGGGATAGAGGTCATCCTCGACGTGGTCTACAACCACACGGCGGAGGCCGGCGAGCTGGGCCCGACGCTCTCCCTGAAGGGCATCGACAACCGGGGCTACTACCGCCTCCAGGACCACGACGCCCGGCGCTTCGCCGACTACACCGGCTGCGGCAACACCCTGCACGTGGTGCGCCCGCACGTACTGCGTCTCATCACCGACTCACTCCGCTACTGGGTCACGGAAATGGGCGTGGACGGCTTCCGCTTCGACCTCGCGGCCGCGCTGGCCCGCTCGATGCACGACGTCGACATGCTCTCCCCCTTCCTCGCCGTGATCGCCCAGGACCCGGTGCTGCGCCGGGTGAAGCTGATCGCCGAGCCGTGGGACGTGGGCTCCGGCGGCTACCAGGTCGGCGCCTTCCCACCCCTGTGGACCGAGTGGAACGACCGCTACCGCGACGCCGTCCGCGACTTCTGGCGCGGCGCCCTGCCGGACGTGCGCGACCTCGGCTACCGCCTCTCCGGCTCCAGCGACCTCTACGCCTGGGGCGGCCGCCGCCCCTACGCCTCCGTCAACTTCATCACCGCGCACGACGGTTACACCCTGCGCGACCTGGTGTCGTACCAGCACAAGCACAACGAGGCCAACGGCGAGAACAACCGGGACGGCTCCGGCGACAACCGCTCCTGGAACTGCGGCGCGGAGGGCGAGACGGACGACGAGGGCGTACGGGCCCTGCGCCGACGCCAGTTGCGGAACCTCCTCACCACTCTTCTCCTCTCGACGGGTGTCCCGATGCTGGTCGCGGGCGACGAACTGGGCCGCACCCAGCGCGGCAACAACAACGCCTACTGCCAGGACAACGAGATCAGCTGGCTGGACTGGAGCCTGCTGGACGACCCCGCCTGGCGGCCGCTGTTCGACCTCACCTCCCGCCTCATCCGGCTCCGCCACCGCCACCCGGTGCTGCGCCGCCGCGCCTTCTTCTCCGGCCGCGCGCACTCGGCGGACGGCCTGCGCGACCTGGCCTGGTTCACGGCCCACGGTGAGGAGATGACCGCGGGCGACTGGTACGCGCCGGCCGCCACCCTCGGCATGTACCTCTCCGGCCGGGACATCCCCGGCCGCGACGAACGCGGCGCCCCGGTCCTGGACGACAGCTTCCTGACCGTCCTCCACGCCGGCGACCGCCCGGCGGAGTTCCTGCTGCCGGGGCCGCCATGGGCGGAACGCTACGAGGTGCTCGTGGACACCTCACTGGAGGAGCAGGGCACGGAGCCGGGGGTGGTACACGAGGCGGGGACGGTGATCACGGTCCCGGGGCGGGCGGTGCTGTTGCTCAAGGTGACCGGGTGACAGAAGCCGGCGAACAGGCCGATCCCACCCCCGACAAACCGGAGTTGCCGACGGAGCTGAAGGCGTCCTGGGAGAGGATCGCCGCCGGGCTCCTGCCCTACCCTGGTTAGGCTCTGGGAGCGAAGGATTGAGGGCCGAGTGCTCGGAGGGCAGCCAGTACCGCCCTTATCCGAGGAACTTCGTGAGTACGGTAGACACCCGTTCCCCCTAGATGCGCCAAAACCGTGAAGAAGCCTTCGGCGGTGCGGAACTCGTCCTCGAAGAGACTGAAGGCATGCGGCAAGGCATGGCAGATGGGAAGACCTATCCGTCGAAGCCGGAACGTGTTCAAGAGGGCACGGCTCTGATAGTGAACACGGGCATCAGCGGATATGTGTCTGTCGTGAGAGAAGCCGATCCCGGGGTCGATGACGATTCGATCGACCCCGGCCGAGCGAGCGTGATCCACACGCCTCTCGAAGTAGTCGAGCATCCTGGGGATGGGATCTTGGTCGATGCCCTTGGCGCGCACGTCCCGGGAGTTCTTCCCCTCTACGTGGCACAGGACAACTGTCGCTTCATGGTCGGCCAGCATGGGGAATATCTCACCGTCCGATGCCAGCCCGCCGGAGTAATTGATCAGGAGCGCCCCCGCGTCCAGGCACGACCGGGCAACGGCAGGCTCGTAGGTCTCGATCGATACGGCGATACCTTCCGAGGCGAGCCCCTTCACGACCGGCACCAGGGCGGCCACCTGTTCCTGCACGGAGACCTGCCCAGTGCGGGGATTGCTCGACTCGGCGCCGATGTCGACGATATCGGCGCCTTGTGCCGCGAGGATGCGACCTCTCCTGACGGCGGACTCGGTCGAGGTCGCGACGCTCTCTCGATAGGTGGAGTCCTGAGAGAGGTTGATGCATCCCATGATGGCGGGGGTGGTGTCGACGTCGATTTCTCGATCCCCCACTCGAAGTGGTTCGACGGGTAAGGAAAGATCACCCTCGAATCGCCGCGCGAGATCTGTCAAATGGGCAAGGGAAATCATCCGACCTCATTCCTGTACGACCGCCTGAGAAGCACCGTGCTAGCCCAGAATCCCCCGCTGGTACGCCGTCGCGACCGCCGCCGCACGGTCGTTGACGCCCAGCTTGGTGTACAGGTGGGTGAGGTGGGTCTTCACCGTGGCCTCGCTGATGAAGAGTTCGCGGGCGATCTCGCGGTTGGAGGTGCCCCGGGCGACGAGGGCCAGGACTTCGCGTTCGCGGGTGGAGAGGGGCTCGTTGGCGGGGGCGGTGGGTGCGCGGACGGCGGAGACCAGGCGGGAGGCGACGGCCGGGGAGAGGACGGTGCGGCCCTGGGCGGCGGCGCGGACGGCGGTGAAGAGCTCCTCGCGCGGGGCGTCCTTGAGCAGGTAGCCGGTCGCGCCCGCCTCGATCGCGGGGAGGGTGTCGGAGTCGGTGTCGTACGTGGTGAGGACCAGGACCTGGGCGCGGGCGCCCCGCCGGGTCAGTTCGCGGATGGCGTCGACCCCGCCGCCGCCCGGCATCCGCAGGTCCATCAGGATCACGTCCGGGTCGAGGGCGCCGGCGAGCGTGACGGCTTCGGCGCCGTTCGGCGCCTCGCCGAGGACCGTGAAGCCGGCGGCGGACTCGAACATGCCGCGCAGGCCGTCGCGGACGACGGGGTGGTCGTCGACGATCAGCAGCGTGATCGGGGGCTCAGTTGTCATGGCGGACCAACGGTACGCGCGCCGACAGGGCGGTGCCGAGCCCCGGTTCGGACTCCACGGTCAGGGAGCCGGCGATGCGTTCGGCGCGGGCCCGCATGCCGTCCAGGCCGAAGCCGCCGGCCCGGCTGCGGGCGGGCACGGTGAGCAGGTCGAAGCCGGTGCCGTCGTCGCGGATGTCGAGGATGACCTCCTCGCCCAGGTAGGAGAGGGTGACGCCGACCCGGGAGGCGTGCGCGTGCCGGGCGGCGTTGGAGAGGGCCTCCTGGACGATGCGCAGGAGGGTGGCCGCGACCTCCTCGTGCAGTTGCTCGGCGGTGCCGGTGAGGGTGAAATCGGCGCGTGTGTCCGTCCGTTCGCCCCATTCGGCGACCGTCTTCCGGAGCGCCTCGGGCAGCCCGTCGTGCTCCAGGGCGACCGGCGCCAGGTTGTGCACCGAGCGGCGGGCCTCCCCCAGGCTGTGCCGGGCCAGGGCCAGGGCGCGGCCCACATGCTCCTCGGCCACCTCCGGATCGGGGGTGTTGATGACGACCTGGAGCTGGGCGATGATCCCGGCCAGCCCCTGGGCGATGGTGTCGTGGATCTCGGCGGCGAGGCGGCGCCGCTCGTCGGCCACCCCGGCCTCCCGGGCCTGGAGGAGGAGCTGAGCGTGCAGGGCCGCGTTCTCGTCCAGGGCCTGGCGCAGGGCGGCGATCGTCTCGGTGCGCTCGCGGGTCCGCTGTTTCTCCTGGTCGTTGAGATGGGCGATCCCCACCTGGAGTGCGGAGTTGGCGGCCAGCAGCACGGCGAAGAGGAGCCACTGGAGCACGTTTCGCAACGGCATCCCGCCCGTCTGCGCACCGGCCACGGTGACCGCGCTCGCCAGCAGCCCGAGCCGCCGCCACCGGCGCGGCAGCAGCTCGTCGGCGTCCATGTAGCCGGTGGCCGCGTAGAACGCGAAGAACGGACTGAGCCAGGTGAGCACGAAGGCGAGGGCCCAGCGGACCACGTAGTACGCCGTCCCGGCCGGGGAGGGCGTACGGCCGCGGTCGGGGCGGCGGAACCCGGTGGCGTGCCACCACAGTTGGAGTACGACCGCGGCGCCGACCAGGGACCAGGCGGTGAACCACTCGGCCTGGGCGGTGTGGGGGTCGGCGGAGACGACCCCGAGGACGATGCTGATGCCGAGGAACCCGTACGGCCCCCAGGTGTGCAGTTGCTCCCAGCGCCGTTCGATCTGGCTGTCCTCCACGGTCATGTCCCCAGTCTGCCCGGCCGGCCGCCTACTCCCAGCGGAACCAGCGGGCGGCACCCGCCGTCAGCAGGACCGTCCAGAGGGCGAGCACGCCCAGGTGCTCCCAGCCGGGCCACTGTCCGGCGGCCGCCCGGTCCAGGGCGCGGGCCGCCGCGCCGAACGGGGTCAGCTGCACCACCCGGGCCATGGCGTGCGGCATCTCCCGCACCGGGATCCACACGCCCGCACAGAACATCATCGGGAAGAACACCGCCGAGCCGATCGCGCCCGCGATCTTCGTGGTGCGGGACAGCGCCGAGACGACGGAGCCCAGGGCGAGGGCGGCCGCGGCCGCGAGCAGCAGCGCCAGCAGGTATCCGCCCGGCTGCTTCGGCAGTCGTACGTCGAAGGCGAGCCGGCCGACCAGGAGCGCGAGCAGCGCCGAGCCCAGCGCGACCGTGCCCTGCACCACCATCTGAGCGGACAGCAGCGCGGAGGGCTGTACGGGGGTGAGCCGCATCCGGCGCAGGATGCCCCGCTCCCGGTAGCCGGTGAGCGCCTGGGGCAGGATCTGCACCCCGGACATGATCAGGGCGATCAGTACGGCGATGGGCACGTAGGCGTCGATCGGCCGCAGCCCGCCCAGGGACTTGTCGGCGTCCCGGAAGGAGGGGATCGAGCCGAGGATCACCAGCAGCAGCGTCGGGAACAGGAAGACCCAGAAGACGGCGCCCGGTTCGCGGCGGAACAGCCGGAACTCGGTGCGCAGGACGGCGGTGTTCATGCTGCTTCCTCCTTGGTCAGGTCGAGGAACGCGTCGTCGAGGGTCGCGTCCACGACCCGGAGCTGGTGGGCGGTGATGCGGTGCCGGGCGAGCAGGGTGATGACGGCGTTGACGGTCTCGTCGGTGCCGGAGAGCGTGATCCGGCCGTCCTTGCGCTCGACGGAGGCGAGGGCCGGGAGGGCGGCGAGGTCGTGGTCGTCCAGGGGGGCGGACGGGGTGAAGCTGATGACGGTGGCGCCGGCGCTGCGGCGGATCAGCCCGGCCGGGGTGTCGAGGGCGGCCACCCGTCCCTTGTCGATCACCGCGATCCGGTCGCAGAGCCGCTGCGCCTCCTCCATGAAGTGGGTGACGAGCAGGACGGTGACCCCGCGGTCCCGGACGTCCTCGATCAGCTTCCAGGTGTCGCGCCGGGCCCGCGGGTCGAGCCCGGTGGTCAGCTCGTCGAGGACGACGACCCGCGGGTTCCCGATCAACGCCAGCGCGATGAACAGGCGTTGCTTCTGCCCGCCCGACAGCTTGCCGAACCGGGTGGCGAGCTTGCCGGTGAGCCCGAGGCGCTCGGCGAGCGGCGCCCAGTCGAGCGGGCTCGTATAGAAGGAGGCGTACAGCTCAAGGGCCTCGCGGACGGTGAGCTTGGCCTGCAGCTCGCTCTCCTGGAGCTGGGCGCCTAGGACGCGGGCGACCCTCTCGTGGTCGGCGACGGGATCGAGCCCGGTGACCCGCGCCCTTCCCCCGTCGGGCACCCGCAGCCCCTCCACGCACTCCACGGTGGTGGTCTTGCCGGCCCCGTTCGGCCCGAGGATCCCGAAGATCTCGCCCTCCTCGACGGCGAGACTCACCCCGTCGACGACGGCCCGGCCGCCGTACGACTTCCGCAGGTCTGTGACTTCGATGACGGTTGGCATGCTCCGAGGGTCCCGTCCGGGCCTGGTCCGCCACATCGCCCGCCCCGCTGGAACCGGCATCAACCGATCGGCCGATGCCGCGAATCCACCTGTACGACCCCTCGAACGCGCTGGTCGTAGGTCCAGCGGCGGATTCCGGTCCGGCCAAAACTCGGTGGGCGTTGTCAGTGCCGATCCGTAGGCTCGCCCCTGATGCCTCCGACACGTGCAACCACCAAGGAACGCTCCGCCGTCCGCACCCTGCTGCGCCTGTGGCCGTACGTACGGCCGGTGCGGGTACGGCTGTCCGTCGCCGCGCTCGTGGCGATCGTCGCCTCCTGTACGGGGCTCGTGATCCCCCTCGTCCTCAAGTGGATGGTGGACGGCCCGGTGGCCGACCGCGACCCGGCCGGGGTCTGGCTCGGTGCGCTGTACCTGCTGCTGCTCGGCATCGCGGAAGCACTGCTCTTCGGCCTGCGCCGCTGGCTGGTCGCCAGACCTCTCTCGCGTGTCGAGGCGGGGATGCGCGCGGACCTGTACGGCCATCTCCAGCGCCTGCCGGTCGCCTTCCACGACCGCTGGGCCTCCGGCCAGCTGCTCTCCCGGGCCACCACCGACCTGATGCTGCTCCGGATGTTCCTCGCCTTCCCGCTGACCTTCCTGCTGGTCAACGGGGTGACGATCCTCGTCGGCGTGCTGATCATGCTGGCGCAGGACTGGACGCTGGGCCTGGTCATCCTCGGCCCCACGATCCCCGTGGTCTGGACGTGCGTGATCTTCGAGAACCGGTACGCGGACGTGGCCCGGCTCGCCCAGGACCAGGTCGGCGACCTCACGACGGTGGTCGAGGAGAGCGTGCTCGGCATCCGCATCATCAAGGGCTTCGGCCGCCACCGCAGCCAGGCCCGCGCCTTCCGCGACCTGGTACGGACCCTGCGGGGCACGGAGCTGCGCAAGGCGCGGATGCTGGCGATGATCTGGGGCGTCATCGTGACGCTGCCCGAAGTGGCCATCGGAGCGGCCCTCTTCTGGGGCTCGGTACAGGTCGCGGAGGGCGACCTCAGCGCGGGCACGCTGGTGGCGTTCCTGTCCACGGCACTGGCACTGAGATGGCCGGTGGAGTCGATCGGCTTCCTGCTGGCGATGAGCCAGGAGGCGGCGACGGCGACAGAACGCTTCTTCGAAGCGCGGGACGCGTTGACGGAAGACGCCGATTCGTCTTCGGCTGCGGGTGCGTGGGGGCTGGCCGCGCAGTTCCCCGCGCCCCTTACGGGGCGCCTCAGCGCAGCGCCCCAAAGGGGCGCGGGGCGAGACAATATGCGGCTCCGCCGCGCGGGCGCGACCAGCCCCCACCGGCCCGCACCCGACGACGGACCCACCTCATCGGCACCCGACGGGATCCGCTTCGAGAACGTGCAGTTCCGCTACCCCGACGCCGCCCCCGATTCCGCCCCCACCCTCACCCGCATCGACCTCCACATCCGCCCCGGCGAGTCCATGGCCCTCGTCGGCGCCACCGGCAGCGGCAAGACCACCCTCACCGCCCTCATCCCCCGCCTGCACGAGGCCACCTCGGGCCGGATCACCCTGGACGGCCGGGACATCACCGCGATGCCCCGCGAGGAACTCCGCTCCCTCGTGGCCATGGCCTTCGAGGAACCCACCCTCTTCTCCGCCTCCGTCGGCGAGAACGTGCTCATGGGAGCCGAGGACGGCGCCGGCGAGCCCGAGCTGGCCCGTGCCCTCGCCGTCGCACAGGCCGACTTCGCACACGCCCTCCCCCAGGGCACCCGCACCCAGGTCGGCGAGCAGGGCCTCAGCCTCTCCGGCGGCCAGCGCCAGCGCCTCGCGCTCGCGCGGGCGGTCGTCGGCCGGCCCCGCTTCCTCGTCCTGGACGACCCGCTCTCCGCCCTGGACGTGCACACGGAGGCCGCCGTCGAGGCCGCCCTGCGCGACGTGCTCGCCGACACCACCGCGCTGATCGTCGCCCACCGCCCCTCCACCGTCCTGCTCGCCGACCGCGTCGCCCTGCTCTCCGGCGGCCGGGTCACCGCCGTCGGCACCCACCACGAACTGCTGCGCACCAACGCCGAGTACGCCCACCTGATGTCCGGGGAGGATCACCGCCGATGACCGCCGCCACCTCCCTCCCCGCCCCGGACGAGGACGACGAACGCCCCCGCCGGGATCCGGCCGAAGCCACCGACTCGACCGAACCGGCCGCCGGCGACCCCTTCGACCGGGACGTCCTGCCCACCCCGCCCGGCGCCACGGCCACCCTGCTGCGCTCGCTCCTCGCCCCCATGAGGGGCCGGGTCGCCGTCACCACGCTTCTGCTGCTGCTCCAGCAGGCGGCGGTCCAGGCGGGCCCGCTGCTGGTGGCGTACGCCATCGACACGGCCGTACCGGCGTTCCGCCGCCACGACCACGGCCCGCTGATCGCGGTGGCGGTCGGCTACGGCCTGAGCGCGCTGCTCTCCGGCGGCCTCCAGTACGCGTTCGTCCGGGCGTCCGCGCGCGTCAACCAGGACGTCCTCCTCGACCTGCGCGGCCGCATCTTCCGCCACGCGCAGGCACTGAGCCTCGACTTCCACGAGCGCTACACGTCCGGCCGCCTCATCTCCCGCTCCACCACGGACGTCGAGTCGCTCCGCGAACTCCTGGCCGAGGGCCTCCAGGAGCTGGTCACGGTCATCCTCTCCTTCCTCTACATCTCGGCGATGCTGCTCTGGCTGGACCCGGGCCTCGGTGCGGTAGCTGTGGCGAGCTTCGTACCGCTGTACCTGCTCGTGCGGCTGTACCAGCGGCGCGCGGTACGGGTGTACAAGGCGCGGTCCACGGCGATCGCGGCGGTCATCGTGAAGTTCGTGGAGACGATGAACGGCATCCGCCCGGTGCGCGCGTTCCGCCGGGAGGCCGCCAACGACGCCGAGTTCGCCGTACTGAACCACCGCCACGAGCGGACGAACGGCGACGCGCTCCTCGAGATGGCGCGGTACGTGGTCGGTTCCCGGCTGGTCGCCAACACCTCGGTCGCGGTGATCGTGCTGTGGGGCGCCTACCGGGTGGCGTCCGGCTCGCTGGAGCTGGGTGTCCTCGCCGCGGCCGTCCTCTACCTGCGGCGGCTGTACGACCCGATCGACCGCCTCGGCATGTTCCTCAACTCGTACCAGTCGGCGTCCGCCTCGCTGGAGAAGATCGCGGGCCTGCTGGCCCAGACCCCGTCCGTGCCGGAGCCCTCGGTCCCCAGGGAACTGCCCCCGCTCCCGACCGAACTCCCCGGCCGCGAGGTCGTCTTCGACGGTGTCCGCTTCGCCTACCGCACCGGCGGCGAGGTGCTGCCCACCTTCGACCTCGGCCTCCCGGCCGGGCAGACGGTCGCGGTCGTCGGCTCCACCGGCGCCGGCAAGTCGACGCTCGCCAAACTGCTCGCCCGCTTCTACGACCCGTCCGACGGCCGGGTCCTCCTCGACGGTGTGGACCTGCGCGAACTGACCGTGCCCGAACTGCGGCGCGGGGTCGTGATGGTCACCCAGGAGGCGTTCCTGTTCTCCGGCACGGTCGCCGAGAACATCGCCATCGGCCGGCCGGACGCCACCCGTGAGGAGATCGAGCAGGCGGCCAAGGCGATCGGCGCCCACGAGTTCATCGCCGCGCTGCCCGACGGCTACGACACGGACGTCCGCAAGCGCGGCGGGCGCATTTCGGCGGGGCAGCGCCAACTGGTCGCGTTCGCACGCGCCTTGCTCGCCGACCCGGCGGTGCTGATCCTCGACGAGGCGACCAGCTCCCTGGACATCCCCGGCGAACGTGCCGTGCAGCGCGCGATGTCGACCGTGCTCAAGGGCCGTACGGCGGTGGTGATCGCACACCGGCTGTCCACCGTGGAGATCGCCGACCGGGTGCTGGTGATGGAGCACGGCCGCATCGTCGAGGACGGCCGCCCGGCCGAACTCATCGCCGGTACGGGCCGGTTCGCGGATCTGCACCGGGCATGGCGGGACAGTCTGGCCTAGCCGACCAGGCCGGGAGAACAGGGGTCGCAGGGTGATCGACGCGTACGAGGATCCGGGCACGCCCGACACGCGAGGCGGCTGGTCCTATCTGTGGTGGCTGGTGGCCTGCCAGCCGGGCCGCTCGCTCGCCGGGGCGCTGCTGGGCAGTGTCTGGCTGACGCTGATGGCCGGGACGCCGTACATGATGGCCCGGGCCGTGGACGACGGCCTGGTGCCGGGCCATATGGCGGTGCTGGCCGGCTGGTCGGCGGCGATCTTCGTCCTCGGGGCGGTCAACGCCTGGGTCAGCATCATGCGCCACCGCACGATGACCCGGGTGCGGATGGACGCGTACTTCCGCACGATCAAGGTGCTCGTCGGGCACACGGTGCGGCTCGGCGCCGAACTGCCGCGCCGGGCCGACGCCGGGGAGGTCGTCACGATCGGCGTCGGCGACGTGCACACCATCGCCCAGGCGCTGACCGTCGTCGGGCCCGGGGTGGGCGCGGTCGTCGTGTACGCGGTGGTGGCCGGCCTCCTCATGACGATCTCGCCCCTGCTGACCGGCGTGGTGCTGCTCGGAGTGCCGGTGGTGGCCCTCCTCGCTGGCCCGCTGGCCCGGCGGCTGCAGGGCAGGGAGACCGAGTACCGGGAGCGCCAGAGCGTGCTCACGGCCCGCATCGGCGACCTCGCGGGCGGCCTCCGCGTCCTCAACGGCCTCGGCGGCAAGGGCCTGTTCGCGGACGCCTTCCGCCGCGACTCCCAGCACCTGCGCGCCCAGGGCTACCGGGTGGGCGCGGTGGCCAGCTGGGTCCAGGCGCTGGGCATGGGGCTGCCGACGGTGTTCCTGGCGGTGGTCACCTGGATCGCGGCCCGGATGGCCGCCCACGGCGACATCACGGTGGGCCAGCTGGTGTCGGTGTACGGCTATGTAGCGGTCCTGGTCGGCCCGGTGGCCTTCTTCCTCGACATGGGCTACCAACTGAGCCGGGGCGTGGTGGCCGCCCGCAGGGTCGTACGCCTCCTGCGCCACGAGCCGACCCCGGACGAGGGCACGCAGCAGCCCCCGGCCGGCCCGGCCGTCCTGCACGACCCGGAGTCGGGGGTACGGGTCCGGCCCGGCCGCCTGACGGCCCTGGTGAGCGCCGCCCCGACGGAGGCAGGATCGGTCGTGGACCGCCTGGGCCGATACACCCGCTCGGACGTGACGTGGGGAGGGGTACGACTGGACGCCGTACCCCTCCCGGAGGTACGCACCCGCATCCTGGTGGCCGACAACGATGCCCACTTTTTCGCCGACACTCTCCGCAACTCCCTAAGGGGCGCGGGGCTGTATCAAACGGGCGGCCACAACGCGCCCCATAGGGGCGCGGGGAACTGCGCGGGCAACCCCCACGCACCCGCACCCGCCGACGCACCTCCCGCCGCACCCCCTGACGCGCAAACAACCCAAGCCCTCCACGCAGCCGCAGCCAGCGACATCGTCCAGGCCCTCCCCCACGGCCTCGACTCCCAGATCGACGCCCAGGCCCGCAACCTCTCCGGCGGCCAACGCCAACGCGTCCGCCTCGCCCGCGCCCTCCTCGCCGACCCCGAGGTCCTCCTCGCCGTGGAGCCCACCTCCGCCCTCGACGCCCACACCGAGGCCCTCGTAGCGGAGCGCCTCCGCTCCGCACGCGACGGCCGCACCACCCTCCTCACCACCACCTCCCCCCTGGTGCTGGCCCACGCCGACGAGGTGATCTTCCTGGTCGACGGCAAGGTCTCCGCGACCGGCACCCACGAGGGGCTGCTGGAGTACGAACCCGGATACCGCGCCCTCGTGGCCAGGGACACGGAAGAAGAGGAGGTCGTCAGGTGACGACGAGTCAACTCCCGGTCGCCGACCGCGCCGACGTACGCCGGGCCACCCTCCGCCTGGTGGCGGCGGACCGCGGGGCCTTCGCCGCCGCCCTGCTGCTGAACGCGGCGGCCGCCGCCACCGGCCTCGTCGGCCCCTGGCTGGTCGGCCGGATCGTGGACGAGGTACGGGCCGGCCGCGGGGTGGACGCCGTGGACCACCTCGCCCGGTGGATCCTGCTCTGCTCCCTCGCCCAGCTGCTGCTCGCCCGCTCCGCCCGCTACCTCGGCCACCGCTTCGGCGAGCGGACCCTGGCCCGGGTCCGCGAGGAGTTCGTGGACCGGGCGCTGGCGCTGCCCGCGTCGGTCGTGGAGCGGGCCGGCACCGGCGACCTGACCGCGCGCGGCACGGGCGACGTGAGCACGGTCGGCACCACCCTGCGGGACGCCGGGCCGGAGCTGCTGGTCAACACGGTGCAGGCGCTGTTCGTGATGGGCGCGGTGTTCGTCCTGGACCCGGTGCTGGCCGCGTTCGGGGTGCTCGGGCTGACCCCGATCTGGATCGCGCTGCGCTGGTATCTGCGCCGGGCCCGGGACGGCTATCTCGCCGAGGGGGCCACCACCTCCGGCGTCGCGGAGATCGTCACGGCGACGGTGACGGGCGCCCGCACGGTGGAGGCGTTCCGGCTCCAGGAGCAGCGGATCAAGGCGAGCCGGGACGCCCTGGAGACCAACCGGAAGGCCCGGTTCTACACCCTGTGGCTGCGGACGGTGTTCTTCCCGGCGGTCGAGGTGTCGTACACGGTGCCGGTGGCCGGGATGCTGCTGGTCGGCGGGCTGCTGCACGCGGGCGTCGGGGTGGTGGTGTCGGCGGCGCTGTATCTGCGGCAGTTCACGGAGCCGCTGGACCAGATCCTGATGCGGGTGGAGCAACTGCAGTCCAGCGGTGCCTCGTTCGCACGGGTGGAGGGGCTGGCACAGGCCCCGCGGGCGGCGGCGGACGGCGGGGCACCCGCTCCGGCGGACGACCGGATCGACGTGCGTGAGGTGCGGTACGCCTATGAGCGCGGCGGTGAGGTGCTGCGCGGGGTGGACCTCACGGTGCGGCCCGGGGAGCGGCTCGCGGTGGTCGGGCCGTCCGGCGCCGGGAAGACGACGCTGAGCCGGCTGCTGGCGGGTGTCGACGCGCCCGGGTCGGGCACGGTGACCGTGGGCGGGGTGCCGATCGCGGGGCTGGAGCCGGAGCGGCTGCGCCGCCAGGTCGTCCTGGTCACCCAGGAGCATCACGTCTTCCTCGGCACGGTCCGGGACAACCTGCTGATCGCCGAACCGGCCGCGGCCGACGCCGACCTGTGGGCGGCGCTCACCGCCGTCGGCGCCGACGACTGGGTGCGCGGCCTGCCCGACGGCCTCGACACCCGGCTCGGCACGGGCGGCACGGCCACCGACGGTTCGCGGGCCCAGCAGCTCGCGCTGGCCCGGGTGGTGCTGGCCGACCCGCACACGCTGATCCTGGACGAGGCGACCGCGCTGCTGGACCCGGCGACCGCCCGGCACACCGAGCGCGCACTGGCGGCCGTACTCGAAGGCCGTACGGTCATCGCCATCGCCCACCGGCTGCACACCGCCCATGACGCCGACCGGGTGGCGGTGATGGAGGACGGCCTCCTCACCGAACTCGGCACGCACGAGGAGCTGGTGGCGGCGGGCGGGGCGTACGCGGCGCTGTGGGCGACCTGGCACGGAGACCCCTCCTGACGCACCCGCGCCGCTCCCCTCCGCACCGGGCGTCCCCTCCTCACAGGGCGTCCGGAGGTACCGGCGGCGAGGTGGATGACGTATCCGCCGGAGTAGTCGAGGGCGCCCTCGCCGGCAGCACCGGGCAACGGTCCGCATACCGGACGTGAACATCCGGTCAACGAACGATTTCCGGCCAAGTTTCTGACGCGGTCCTGACAGGTGGCGTTTTCTGCTGCCACTCTTCCCACGGCCGACTCACAGCAACCCCACAGCTTCACCCCGCCGCTGCTGTCGAGTCCGGTTCTGCACACGCACACGGTTCCGCGCTTCGCCCAGTTCTGCCCGGCCGGCCCACCCGCCGTCCGGATCTCCCCTGGCCGTGTGACCCGCGGCCACGCAGAAGGAGTCAGTGTTGAGCAGCAGTTCCTCTCGCAGACGCACCCCCCACAGCACGTACCGCCGCACCGCAGCAGTGGCCCTCGCGGGCGTCACCGCCCTGATCGCCGCGGCCGTCCAGTCGGGCGCCGCCAGCGCCGCCCCGGCCGCCCCGCAGCTCGGCCGGGTCAACCCGGCCCACGCGGCCGTCAAGCTCTCCCCCTCGCAGCGCGCGGAACTGCTCCGCGACGCGAGCGGCGAGCGGGCCGCCACCGCCAGGGCGATAGGCCTCGGCGCCAAGGAGAAGCTGGTCGTCAAGGACGTCGTGAAGGACGCCGACGGCACCCTGCACACCCGCTACGAGCGCACCTACGCCGGTCTGCCGGTGCTCGGCGGCGACCTGGTCGTGGACACCGCCAAGTCGGGCGCCACCGAGCGGGTCATCAAGGCGAACAACGCCACACTCAAGGTCGCCGACCTCACCCCGGCCAAGAGCCCGGCGAGCGCCGAGAAGGCGGCCCTCGCGGCCGCCAGGACGCTGGGCTCCACCAAGTCCGCCGCCGACGGCGCCCGCAAGGTCGTCTGGGCCGGCCACGGCACCCCCGTCCTCGCCTACGAGACGATCGTCGGCGGCTTCCAGGACGACGGCACGCCCAACCAGCTGCATGTCATCACCGACGCCGCCACCGGCAAGAAGCTCTTCCAGTACCAGGGCATCGAGAACGTCACCGGCACCGGCAACACCCAGTACAGCGGGACGGTGTCGCTGTCGACGACCCAGTCGGGTTCGACGTACAACCTGACCGACGGCGACCGTGGCGGCCACAAGACGTACAACCTGAACCACGGCACCTCGGGCACCGGCACGCTGTTCTCGCAGTCGAGCAACACCTGGGGCAACGGCACCACGTCGAACGCCGCCACCGCGGGTGCCGACGCGCACTACGGGGCCGCCGAGACCTGGGACTTCTACAAGAACACCTTCGGCCGCAGCGGCATCAAGAACAACGGCGTCGGCGCCTACTCCCGCGTCCACTACGGCAACTCGTACGTGAACGCCTTCTGGGACGACGGCTGCTTCTGCATGACCTACGGCGACGGCTCCGGCAACGCGGACCCGCTGACCGCCCTCGACGTGGCCGGCCACGAGATGAGCCACGGCGTCACCGCCAACACCGCCGGCCTCAACTACAGCGGCGAGTCCGGCGGCCTCAACGAGGCGACCTCCGACATCTTCGGCACCGGCGTGGAGTTCTACGCGGCCAACTCGACCGACGTCGGCGACTACCTCATCGGCGAGAAGATCGACATCAACGGCGACGGCACCCCGCTGCGCTACATGGACAAGCCGAGCAAGGACGGCGGCTCCGCGGACAGTTGGTACTCCGGCGTCGGCAACCTCGACGTGCACTACTCGTCCGGCGTGGCGAACCACTTCTTCTACCTGCTGAGCGAGGGCAGCGGCGCCAAGGTCATCAACGGCGTCAGCTACAACTCGCCCACGTCGGACGGCCTTCCGGTCACCGGCATCGGCCGGGACAAGGCGCTGCAGATCTGGTACCGGGCGCTCACCACCAAGTTCACCTCGACCACCAACTACGCGGCCGCCCGCACCGGCACGCTCGCGGCGGCGGGTGAGCTGTACGGCACCACCAGCACCGAGTACAAGGCGGTGCAGGACGCCTGGGCGGCCGTGGCCGTCGGTGCGCGCTCCGGCGGCGGCGGTGGCGGTACGGGCACCTCGTACGAGAGCAACACGCCTGTGTCGATTCCGGACAACGGGCCCGCGGTCACCTCGTCGATCACGGTCTCCGGCCGGACCGGCAACGCGCCGAGCAACTTGCAGGTAACGCCGAATATCAGCCACACGTGGCGTGGCGACCTGGTGATCGACCTCGTCGGTCCGTCCGGGACGTCGTACCGCCTGAAGAGCTTCAGCTCGTCCGACTCGGCGGACAACGTGACGGACACCTACACGGTGAACGCCTCGTCGGAATCGGCCAATGGCACCTGGAAGTTGAAGGTCCAGGACCAGGCCGCACAGGACGTCGGCACGATCAACGGGTGGAAGGTTACCTTCCCGTAACCGCAGGTGACTGAGCCGGGCACCGGGCGCCGTCCGGGGGGATCCTCCCCTCGGGCGGCGCCCGTTTTACATGCCCGCAACGTTCACCCAACACCTGCTTTTCGGCCAACATCACTTCAGGGTCCTGACATGTACGCGACCTTGATGTCACTCTTCCATCACCCGTCGCACAGCACAGCAACTTCACATCCCCACAGCCGGGCCGGTAACCCCACTCCGCCCGGACTCCCCACACCATGAAGGAGCTTGAGTGAGCCCCCTCTACGCGCGTCACAAGCGCACCACGCTCGCCATCGCCACCGCTGTCGCCGCCGGCGCCCTCCTCACCACCGGTATGACCGCGAACGCCTCGGCCGTCGACAAGCAGCCGCTGGCCGCCGCCCCCACGCTGCTCTCCAACTCCGCCCGCACCGCCCTGATCCAGAAGGCGGACGCGAACGTCGCCGAGACGGCCAAGCAGATAGGCCTCGGCACCAAGGAGAAGCTGGTCGTCAAGGACGTCGTGAAGGACGTCGACGGCACGGTCCACACGCGCTACGAGCGCACCTACGCGGGCCTGCCCGTCCTCGGCGGCGACATCGTCGTGCACACCTCCAAGGCCGGCAAGACCGAGGGCGTCACCAAGGCGGTCAAGGCGACCATCAAGGTGGCCTCCCTGAAGCCGCAGCTCACCGTCGCCAAGGCGGAGAAGGCGGCCCTCACCGCCGCCAAGACGCTGGGCTCCACCAAGTCGGCCGCCGACGGCGCCCGCAAGGTGATCTGGGCCGGCTCGGGCACCCCCGTCCTCGCCTACGAGACGATCGTCGGCGGCTTCCAGGACGACGGCACCCCCAACCAGCTGCACGTCATCACCGACGCCGCCACCGGCAAGAAGCTCTTCGAGTACCAGGGCATCGAGAACGCCACGGGCACCGGCAAGACCCTGTACTCGGGCACCGTCAGCCTCGACACCACCCTGTCGGGCTCGACGTACAGCCTGACCGACGCCACGCGCGGCAGCCACAAGACGTACAACCTCAAGCACGGCACGTCCGGCACCGGCACGCTGTTCACCGACGCGGACAACGTCTGGGGCACCGGCGCGGCCTCCAGCTCCACCACCGACCAGACCGCCGCCGCGGACGCCGCCTACGGCGCCCAGGAGACCTGGGACTTCTACAAGAACACCTTCGGCCGCAGCGGCATCAAGAACAACGGCGTCGGCGCCTACTCCCGCGTCCACTACGGCAGCTCCTACGTCAACGCGTTCTGGGACGACAGCTGCTTCTGCATGACCTACGGCGACGGCTCCAGCAACACCCACCCGCTGACCTCGCTCGACGTGGCCGGCCACGAGATGAGCCACGGCGTCACCGCCAACACCGCCGGCCTCAACTACAGCGGCGAGTCCGGCGGCCTCAACGAGGCCACCTCGGACATCTTCGGCACGGGTGTCGAGTTCTACGCCAACAACGCCTCCGACCCCGGTGACTACCTCATCGGCGAGAAGATCAACATCAACGGCGACGGCACCCCGCTGCGCTACATGGACCAGCCCAGCAAGGACGGCGGCTCCGCCAACTACTGGTCCTCCTCGGTCGGCAACCTCGACGTGCACTACTCGTCGGGCGTCGCCAACCACTTCTTCTACCTGCTGTCCGAGGGCAGCGGCGCGAAGACGATCAACGGGGTGTCCTACAACTCCCCGACCTACAGCGGCTCCACGGTCACCGGCATCGGCCGGGACAAGGCGCTGCAGATCTGGTACAAGGCGCTGACGACGTACTTCACGTCGACCACCAACTACAAGTCGGCCCGCACCGGCACGCTGTCCGCGGCGGCCGCGCTGTACGGCTCCGGCTCCACCGAGTACAACGCGGTGGCGGCGGCCTGGACGGCGGTCAACGTCAGCTGACCCCGCCCCCAGCAGCACAGGCGGGCCCCCGGGGAGAAGGCGTCCCGGGGGCCCGCCCTACGCTCTCTCCCATGTCCTTCACGTACGAGGCGGTCGGCGCCACTCGCGAGAACCTCGCCGCCTGCCCACCGGGCTTCCACCCCCTGCACGTGCGCACGCGCATAGGCGAGGGCCAGGAAGTCTTCCACCGGGCCGCCGAGGCAGTCCTCACCTGGGAACTCCACCGCGCCCTCGGCGTGGGCATCGACGCCACCGCCGACCGCGCGGCCCCGGGCGTCGACGTCACCGTCACCCTGGCCGGCCTCATCAAGGCCCCCTGCCGCATCGTCTGGACGGCCGAGGAGTCCCGCCGCGCCGGCTGGGCCTACGGCACCCTCACCGGCCACCCCGAATCCGGCGAGGAGGCCTTCGTGGTCGACCGCACGGGGGACGGCACGGTCTGGCTGACGGTCGCGGCCTTCAGCAAGCCTGCCAAGTGGTACGCCCGCGCGGGCGGCGCGGCGACCCGGGGACTGCAGCACGCGTACGCACGGCGGTGCGGGGCGGTGCTCAGGAGGCTGTGCGCAGAGGCGGCCGAGGACTGACCGGCGTTTCACGTCCGTCGTCGCCGCGAAGAGATCGCCGTGCGGGGCCGCGGCCCGCCGCTCGGTCGGTTGTCCCTGCCCGCCCACCGTGTGGGTCAGATGTAGGTGAAGGGGACGGCGTTGCTGTTGCCGGCCGGGGTGTGGACTTGGACGCTGACCGTTCCGGCCGCGTGGGCCGGTGCCGTCGCGACGACGACGCTGTCCGAGACCACGACGAACGCGGCCGGGATTCCTCCGAAGGTCACGGAGTCGGTGAAGGTGAGGTTGGAGCCGCTGATGGTGACGGAGTCACCGCCCGACGTCGAGCCCTCGTTCGGGATGAGAACCGTGATCGTGGGGGTGCCCAGGTATGTGTAGTACGGGTTGCCGGGGCCCAAGGTGCTGGTGCCGCCGGGTGCGGTCACGGTGACCACGACCGTGCCGATTCCGGCAGGGGCGATCGCTGTCACCTGACTGTCGGAGACCACCGTGAAGCTGGTGGCGGGGTTCGCGCCGAAGTCGACGGCGGTGGCGAGGGCCAGGTTGCTGCCGGTGATGACGACGGTGGTACCGCCGGACTCCGGACCAAAGTGCGGCTCCACGTCGATGACGACGGGGGCGGCGACGTAGATGTACGGCAGTGGGTTACTGGTGCCCCCCGGCGTGGTCACGGTCACGTTCACCACGGACGGTGGCCCTGCGGGGGCGGTGACGGTGACCTGCGTGGCAGTGACGTTGGTGATCGTGGCGGGACTCGCACCGAAGAGAACCAGCGTCGTACCGCCCAGGTTGGTACCGGTGATGAGGACGCTGTTGCCACCCGCCGTGGGCCCGTTGGAAGGACTGAGACCGACGATCGAGGGCGCCGGAACGGCAGTGTAGGAGTAAGGCAGCGCGTTGCTGACACCCCCCGGCGTGGTCACCGTGACGTTCACCGTCCCACTGCCCGCCGGCGCGGTCACCGTGACCTGCGTGGCAGTGACGTTGGTGATCGTGGCGGGACTCGCACCGAAGAGAACCAGCGTCGTACCGCCCAGGTT
>NZ_JAGXJL010000007.1:326004-336513 GCF_019091475.1 Streptomyces sp. GbtcB6
GGTACCGGTGATGAGGACGCTGTTGCCACCCGCCGTGGGCCCACTCGGCGGAACCAGGCTCGTGATCGACGGAGCCGGCACAACGCTGTAGGTGAAGGTCACGTTCTGGGTGCTGGTTCCCCCCGGCCCCGTGACCGTCACCCCGACCGTGCCGGTCCCTGCCGGAGTTGTGGCCGTGATCTGCGTGTCGCTCACGACGGCCACGTTGGTGGCGAGACGTGAACCGAACCTGACCGCGATGGCGCCGGTGAAACCGGAACCGCTGATCGTGACGGCGGTGCCTCCTGCCGGATTGCCTTGGCTGGGGCTGACGCTGGTCACTAAGGGTGCCATGATGCTTCTTCTCCTTCTTGTGCCGTGCGGACGACCGCGCCCTGACCAATGGCTGCTGGCCAGGGCGCGAAGGGCACCGTCGGCCGCTCCATGCGACGCGGCCGACGGTGGCTGTGCGTGGTGCCGCCAGTCACCCGTCCAGAACTGTCAGGTGATGGTGAAGGGGATGGTGGCGGTGCCGCCGGAGGTGGTCACGGTGATGGTTCCCGGGTTGACGGGGTCCGGGACCAGCGTGCCGCCGGGCACGGTGCTGAGGATGAAGGTGCCGGAGCTGGAGGCGGTGAGGTCCGGCTCGGTGTGAGTCCCCGTCGAGTCGGTGTAGGTGACCGACACGAGGTTGTCGAGGCACGAGCCGTTGATCGTGACCGGGTCTCCGACGGTGCCCGATGTCGGAGCCGTGCTCGTGAGGGTCGGCGGGTTCTGGTAGGTGACGAACGAGGTGCCCGCTGTACCCGTGCCGCCGGCTGTGGTGACCGTGATCTGCTGGGAGTCCGAGCAGCCCGTCGGGGTGTGCGCCGGCGCCGTGACGGTGACCGAGGTGTTGCTGCCGCCGGCGGCGAAGGCCACCGTGCCGGCAGAGCCCACGGCGACCTGGCCTCCGGCCGCGAAGCCGGTGCCCAGGACCGTGAGCAGGCCACCTGCGGGAGGCAGGATCGCCGGACTCGACGACACGGTGCTCGGCGCCGAGATGATGAAGAACGACTGCCCGTTGCTCAGGGTTCCGTTCGAGAGCTTCACACTGACCTGGACCTGGCCGGAGCACGGGGCGGTGGCGGGGACCACGAACTTGACCAGGATGTTCGAGACCGACGTCGGAGTGACGGTGGTCCCGCCGAAGTTCACCGTGGTGGTGGTGCCTAACCCTGTGCCGTTGATGTCGACGATGTCGCCGACCTTGCCCTGGTTGGTGCCGCTGGTCTCGTCCACCACCGATGTGATGACTGCTGCCATGGGTCTCTCCTTTTGTTCGTGTCACTCTGCGCAGGGGTGCGCCGGGAGCATGAGGGCCGCGGCCACGGACCGGATCTCGTCGGCGCAGAGACGCAGAGAGAAATGGGGTGACATCGCGGGATGGGAATGCGGACCCTTGCGGGTCCCCGGTCGCCACGGCCTTCGGCGAAGGCCCTCTGAGCGAGGTGGCGACTTGAGACGGGACTCGTTGCCTCTCTTGGTCTGGTGCGAGAGGGCGAGTCGTGCACGGAACGGGACGGGCACCGGAATCCCGGTGCTACCGAAACGCTCACCTGATGCGAGGGAACCAAAAGAGAGACAAGCGCGATAGGTGCAATAAGGTATTTCAGGAAGCTTGTGCGAATATAAGAAAAAGCCTCGGCCTTATACTCTGTACGCCGGAGTACGCCCCTTTCCTCCCTGGAATCCGACGCCGACCCCGGAGCATCGGCTCCGCCGCCGGCGGACCATGTCGCGGGACGACGACCGCGACACGGCCTCCGGTGTCATCGCCTCGGCAGGCGGCCTCGCTCTGGTCGGCGACGTCGATGACAGGCCCGAGTGCACCGACTGTCGCGATCGACTGCGTTCGAAACGCCCCGCGCCCCTGGCAGATGCCAGGGGCGCGGGGCGCTTCGAACTTCAGGGGGTCACCTCACGGTTCACCCCGTGCAGCCGGCGAGCGCCGGGACGCAGTTGTCCGGGTGGTTTCCGGAAACCGTGGTCGCGGTGAGCGTCACCGTACCGCCGTCGGAGAAGATTCCGCCGCCCTGGCCGCCGTTGGCCGTGTTTCCGGTGACGCTGTCCGAGACCAGTTGCGTGGTGCCGGCATGACTGAACAGTCCGCCGCCGTTCAGCGTGGCCGTGTTTCCCGATACCGGACTGGCCGACACCCTCAGGGCGCTTCCGAAATTCGCGATACCGCCGCCGTAACTCCCCGCGGTGTTTCCCGTGGTCCGGGTGACGTTGACGGTGAGGTTGCCGCCTCCGGCGAAGACACCGCCGCCCTCGAAGGTGGTCGTGACATTGCCCTGGATCGTGGCGCTGCTCAGCAGCGTGGTTCCATAGCTCGCCACACCGCCGCCCGTGTACATCGCGGTATTACCGGAGATCGTTCCGCCGGAGTACGTGAGCGTGGCGGGCGTATTGACGTGGATGCCGCCACCGTCCCCCGCCGTGTTGCCGGTCAGATTGGTCGCCGAGAGGGTCGCCGTGCCGCCCGAGTCGACTTCGATGCCGCCGCCGATGCTGCTCGCGGTGTTGCCGGTGACAGGGGACCGGCTCATGGTGAGCGTCCCCAGGTCGAGGATGCCGCCGCCGTCGACAGCCTTTCCGCCGGCGATGGTGAGCCCGCTGACCATGAGCTTCCCGCCCGGGGCGACCTCCGCGATCCGGAAGTCCGGCGCCGAGGCATCGCGTCTGACAGTCGCTCCGCTGCCGGAGACGGTCACGTTCCCGGTGATGATCGGCAGCCCGTCGGGACCGTGGGTGCCGGTCGCCTCCACTGAAGTCAGCGTGTACACGCACCCCGTGGCCAGTGCGACGGTCCCGCCTCCCGGGGCGCTGTTGGCGTTGCTGACCGCGGTGACCAGGGCTGCCACGTTCCCGCAGGGCACGGGGGCCACGGCGGACTTCTTGCCGCCTTCCTTCACTGGGTTCTCATGGGCGGACGCCGGGGCGGAAAACGCCCCCGTCGATATCGCCAGCACCATGACGGGTATGAAAACGCGGATCGTGGTCGCGGGTCGCACGAAGTGTCTCCTTAGGCGTTCGTGAGTAGCAGCCACGACTCAGACTGCGCTGGTGGATAACGATCGGCATCCGCTCGGCTGCTGGACGAGTGACAGGGTTCTGCCGAACGACGGCTCGCCGCGGCGGCGCGCCCCGGGAGCGACGACGCGACGGAGCCGCAGACCAGCGGCACAGCGCACCTTCGGTGCGTCAGAATTCCTGTTTCACCCTGGCCCTCCCGGAACGGCGTACCGCGGTCGTCCGGCAAGGGAGGGAGCAAATCCGTGAACGTGCCGCACAGCCGCTGCGCCGTGTGGACATCGGCAGGACGGACGCCGAGGTATGCGCCCGCACGCCGAGGACGTGGCGCCGAAGGGATCGTCCACCGGCGAGACCACGGCCTGGCGCTCAACAACGCACGCGGTGCTCGCTCTACGGCGCTCACGGGAACTTAAATTACAAACGTCAATGCATCGCGGGTGCTCCGTTGGGCCCGAATGCGCCCTTCCGCTACCCGACCCATCGCAGAAGAATTGAACTCCGAGCGATGCCGGCGCCGACCGGGGCACCGTCCTCGCCAACCATCGCCGGGCCGACGCCGCCCCAGGGCTCGGCGCGATCGACGCACGAGCGCGCAATTCCCGAAGGCGAAAACCTGGAACGGGGGGCCGTGAACCTCACGCAATTCATACTCGCGCTCGGTTCCACCTGTCGCATAACGAGATTCGTCGTCAAGGACACGCTCGCAGCCGGCTTCCGGATCCGGGTCGCGGACCATTTCGGCGACGAGTCCAAGCTCGCATACCTCGTGACGTGCACTTGGTGCACCAGCATCTGGGTCGCCGGCGGCGTGGCACCGCTGGCTTACCACCTCGGTGAATCTCCATGGATTCAGATTCCCGCAGCGGCACTGACCTTGTCATACCTGTCCGGAGTCGCGTCGCTCTGGCTCGACTGACGTCCTTGTTCCCCTTGGGAACAAGGACGAGCTTCTCCGGCCGGTTTTCGCGATCAGTGAACGCGACCGTCGGAATTTCGACGTCTCAAGCGTCAAGGGCCGAACCGGGCCCGCTCGTTACGTGCTGCCTTCCGACTCCAAGACCGTAATCCCCGGCTTGTGACCCCGAAACTCGAATGGAATGGGAGAAATGGACAGAAGAGGTTTCGTCCAAGCCGGCTCGGCTGTGGGAGGCGCCTTCTTCTTCCGGAGTCTCGGCCTGGCCACGGCGGCCCAGGCCCCGGCGGACACTCCCGTCGGTCTGGGACCCGTCATATCTCGACCCGGTCGCCGATCCCCTGGCCGTCCCGCGCTTCGCGAACTCGCTGCCGTTCTTCATCATCGCCCAGCCGACTGTCACAGGTGTGGACACCACCTGCGGGCCGGCCGGCGGCGGAACCTCGGTCACCCTGTTCGGAACCACTTCCTCACCGGCACCGGCACCGGCACCGGCATCACCGTGGGGGGCACCCCGGTCACGCCCGCACCCGTCTTCTCCTCGGCCGGCCAGGTCACCTTCACGGCCCCGGCCCACACGATGGCCCCCAGCTCGTGCGTCGACACGGTGGACATCGCCATCGCCACCTTCGGCGGTACGAGCGTTCCGGCCGGCAGCCCGAGCCAGTTCTCGCTCTACGCGGCCCCGACACCTGATCCGCCGACCGGAACGGACTGACAGCACCATACGGCCCCGAGCCCCAGCACCCGGGGCAGCGGGGCGACATCACCGCCGCCTTGGCCAAGCCCCCCGGCCAAGGCGGCGGCCAATGAGACGAGCAGGAACGTCATGGCCATGAAGGAGAACCACCATGGGCTGCAACTGCGGCGGACAGTCTCACGCCCGCCGGACGATCACCGTGTACCGGCTGACGATGCCGGACGGAACCCACCGCGACTACCGCACCCCACAGGAAGCCGACGCAGCCAACAGGCGAACGGACAACGGCGGCACCATCACCGTCGTCACCCTCACCGCCCCGGACGGACGGCGGACGTGACCGCCGTGGCAGGGGGGCAGTGGCCTTCGGCCAACCCGCGGGCCCTCCGCCGCGATGCGGCAGAGGGCCCCACCACCGGGTCGGGGCTTGTGAAGCCGACGGAGCGTCAGCGCAGCAGCACCCCCGCCCCCTCCACCGCACTCTCCGACGGCGCCGTCACCAGCCCCAGCTCCACCCCGGAGGCAAGGAGCCGGTGGGACGGGAGGATGCGGACCGTGTAGCCGTAGGGGCCCGTGCGGTCCAGCCCCAGCGGCCCCTCGTAGGTCCAGTGGCCCTCCAGGTCCGGGCCTCCCGTCGGCTTCAGCGGTACCGTCGTCGCGTCCGTGATGCGGTCCTCCGGGTCGACCCGGCCGGAGACCGCCTGGACCTCCACGTCGTCGGGGGCGAGGTCGCCGAGGCGGACGCGGACCCGCAGGACGAGGGTGGTGCCCAGTTCGGCGGTGGCCGTGGCGGTGGCCGTCTCGACGTGGTCCACCGAGACGCCGTGCCAGGCCGCCCGCACCCTGCCCTTCCAGGCGGACAGTTCACGGGTCGTGTCCGAGGTCATGGACCGGTGGGCGTGGGCCGCCGGGGTGTAGAGGCGCTCCACGTACTCCCGGACCATGCGGCCCGCCAGCACCTTGGGCCCCAGCAGGGTCAGGGTCTGCCGGACCATCTCGATCCAGCGGTCCGGGAGTCCGCTGCGGCCGCGCTCGTAGAAGCGCGGGGTCACCCGCTGCTCCAGCAGGTCGTACAGCGCGGCGGCCTCGATGTCGTCCCGGCGGTCGGGGTCGGTGCCGGCGCCGTCCGCCGTCGGGATCGCCCAGCCGAAGTCCGGCTGGAACCACTCGTCCCACCAGCCGTCCAGCACCGAGAGGTTGAGGCCGCCGTTGAGCGCCGCCTTCATCCCGCTCGTCCCGCACGCCTCCAGCGGGCGCAGCGGGTTGTTCAGCCAGATGTCACAGCCGGGCAGGAGCTTCTGCGCCATCGCCATGCCGTAGTCGGGCAGGAAGACGACGCGGTGACGGACGCGCGGGTCGTCGGTGAAGCGGACCAGTTCCTGCACCAGCCGCTTGCCGCCGTCGTCGGCCGGGTGCGCCTTGCCCGCCACCACGATCTGGATCGGCCGCTCGGGG
Source organism: Streptomyces sp. GbtcB6 (assembly GCF_019091475.1). NCBI lineage: Bacteria > Bacillati > Actinomycetota > Actinomycetes > Kitasatosporales > Streptomycetaceae > Streptomyces > Streptomyces sp. GbtcB6. The sequence continues at coordinate 332,130 of NZ_JAGXJL010000007.1, forward strand.
TGGAGCAGCAGGTCCATCAGCCGGTCGCGGTCGCGCAGCATGAGCGTGAGGCGCTTGTACGAGGGGACACGCCGGGCGAATCCGATGGTCAGGACGTCGGGGTCCAGGGCTCCGTCGATCCAGCCCAGCTCGGCGGTACCCGCGCCGCGCTGCCGCCAGGACGCCCGCAGCCGCTCCCGCACCTCCAGCACCAGCTGCTCGCGCAGGCTGCGGCGCAACTCCCAGATCTCCTGGTCGGCGACGTCGGCGACCGCGTCCCAGCGTTCCGGACCGCCGACGGTCAGCGCCTCCTCGGTACGGCGGTCGCCGAGCCGCCGGGCGCCCAGCCGGACCACCTCCGGGGCCACCCAGGTCGGGGCGTGCACCCCGTTGGTGACGGACGTGATCGGCACCTCGTCGGGGTCGAATCCCGGCCACAGCCCGGAGAACATCTCCCGGCTGACGTTCCCGTGCAGCAGCGAGACCCCGTTGGCGCGCTGGGCGAGCCGCAGCCCCATCACGGCCATGTTGAAGAGGTTGGGCTCGCCGCCGGCGTAGGTCTCCATGCCGAGCCGCAGGATGTGCTCCACCCCGATCCCGGGGAGTTCGGCGTCGGCACCGAAGTGGTGGGCGACCAGCTCCCGGTCGAAGCGGTCGATACCGGCCGGGACGGGCGTATGGGTCGTGAACACCGTGCCGGCCCGGACCGCCTCCAGCGCGGAGTCGAAGTCCAGCCCGGCGGCGACCAGCTCGGCGATCCGCTCCAGGCCCAGGAAGCCGGCGTGGCCCTCGTTGGTGTGGAACACCTCCGGCTCGGGGTGGCCGGTCAGCCGGCAGTACGTCCGTACGGCCCGCACACCCCCTATGCCGAGCAGCATCTCCTGGAGCAGCCGGTGCTCGCTGCCGCCGCCGTAGAGCCGGTCGGTGACGCCGCGTTCGCCGAAGTCGTTCTCCTCGACGTCCGAGTCCAGCATCAGCAACGGCACCCTGCCGACCTGGGCCAGCCAGATACGGGCGCGCAGCAGTCTGCCGCCGGGCAGTGCGAGGGAGACGTGCGCGGGGGTGCCGTCGGCCTCCTTCAGCAGGGCCACGGGAAGTTCGTTGGGGTCGAGAACGGGATAGTGCTCCTGCTGCCAGCCGTCCCGGGACAGGCTCTGCCGGAAGTAGCCGTGCCGGTACAGCAGGCCGACGCCGATCAGCGGTACGCCGAGGTCGCTGGCCGACTTGAGGTGGTCGCCGGCCAGGATGCCGAGGCCGCCGGAGTACTGGGGCAGGGCGGCCGTGATGCCGAACTCGGGTGAGAAGTAGGCGACCGCGGCCGGGAGTTCGGCCGACTGCGGCCGGGTCTGGTACCAGCGGTCGCCGGTCACGTAGTCGCCCAGGTCGTCGGCGACCGCGGTCAGCCGGCGCAGGAACCGGCGGTCCCCGGCCAGCTCGGCGAGCCGCGCCGGCGGCACACTGCCGAGCAGCCGCACCGGGTCGCCCTCCGAGGCTGCCCAGCGCTCGGGGTCGACGGCCTGGAAGAGGTCACGTGTCTCGGCGTGCCAGGACCAGCGCAGATTACGGGCCAGGTCGCTGAGGGGGCGGAGGGGTTCGGGGAGAACGGGACGGACGGTGAACCGACGGATCGCCTTCACATTCCACCTCGTGCAGTTCGCAAGGGGAGCCGTACAACCCTGTGCGGCTCGCGTCTGTGTCGACGGTACCGGTGTTGGGGGTGCTACTGGGGGCTGCCGCCCCCAGACCCCCGCTTCGGCCTGGACGGCCTCGTCCTCAAACGCCGGACGGGCTGGGATGTGACGCGGACCGGACTTCGCCCCAAGACTCCGAATGGGCTGCGATGTGGTGCCGGCCAACCTTCATCCCAAGACTCCGGACAGGCCGGGATGCGGTGCAGACCGGACTTCGCCCCAAGGAGGCTCCGAACGGGCTGCGATGTGGTGCCGGCAGGACTTCGCCCCAAAACTCCGGACAGGCCGGGATGCGCTGTCGGTCGGACTTTGTCCTCGGGTGCCTTCTTGTCGGCTTTCGTCCCGTACGAGACGCTGCCCACCTGAGCTGAGGAGGGGGACTCGCAGCCATGGCACGGACGTGTACCCGGCGTCTGCGTCTGGTGGGGGGCTTGACCGCGGTCGTCACGGCCGCGGTGCTGTCGACGGCCACCCTGCCCGCGCACGCCGTACCGGAGGGGATCATCGTCGACGCCGGCCGGGCCGGTTCGGTCGGCGGGAGTTATCTGGTGACGCTCAAGGAGGGGATCAAGGGGGCGTCGGCGGCCGGGAAGGACGTCGCCGCCCGGTATGGGGCGAAAATAAGCCATACTTACGGCAGTGTGCTGAACGGCTACGCCGTCGAGGCGAGCGCGAGACAGGCGCGGCGGCTCGCCGCGGACTCGCGGGTCGCCTCCGTCGTCCAGGACAGCCGGGTGCGGCTGGAGCGTACTCAGAAGAACCCGCCGTCCTGGGGGCTGGACCGCGTCGACCAGGCGGGACTGCCGCTCGACAGGTCGTACACCTCGCCGGGGTCGGCAGGGGCCGGCGTCACCGTGTACGTGATCGACACCGGTGTCCGCATCACGCACGCCGACTTCGGCGGACGCGCGAGCTACGGCTGGGACTTCGTCGGGAACGACAGGTCCGCCGGTGACGGCAACGGGCACGGCACCCATGTCGCCGGCATCGTCGCCGGTACCAGGTACGGTGTCGCCAAGAAGGCCCGGATCGTCTCCGTGCGGGTCCTGGACGACACCGGGGCGGGCACCACCGCCCAGGTCATCGCCGGTGTCGACTGGGTCACCGCGCACGCCCGCAGACCCGCGGTCGCCAACCTCAGCCTGGGCGGCTACCACAGCGCCCAACTCGACACCGCCGTACGGAACTCGATCAGGGCCGGCGTGACCTACACGGTCGCCGCCGGCAACGACGGCCTCCCGGCCGCCCGCTACTCGCCGGCCGACGTGTCGCAGGCCCTCACCATCGGCGCCACCGACCGCACCGACGCCCGCGCGGGCTTCTCCGACTACGGTCCCGCGGTCGACCTGTTCGCCCCGGGCGTGGCGATCACCTCGGACTCGTTCGCGAGCGACACCGGCAGGGCGACCTACTCGGGCACGTCGATGGCGGCACCGCACGTGGCGGGCGCCGCCGCCCTCTATCTCGCCGGGCACCGGAAGGCCACCCCGGCCCAGGTGGCCAAGGCCCTGATTGCGGGGGCGGCGAGCGGGAAGGTGTCCGGTGCGGGGCCGGGCTCGCCGAACAGACTCCTCCGGGTACCGAAGTCGTAAAGCGGTTTCTGGTATGCGATCACGCCACCGGCCCCGTTCGCCGAGAACGGGGCCGGTCTTGTGCGTAGACATACGGCTGAGTAGTTAACAAAGTGCCGGATTGCCCACCCGAATAGGGTGGGAAGGCTCCTCCGGTACACCCCACAGACACAGCACTGACACCACTCAGCGGTAAAACACCAGGTACACCCGCAGGACCCACCTCCCCACCATCCATCCGCCCACACCCTCGTTGCCGCGGACAGGAGCGGTCATGCCCGCCACGCACCATTCCTCAGCACCTCCGACCCGGCGCACGTCACCCGGCGCGCCACCCCCCGCGGACGAGGCCACCGCCGTCGGCCGCATACCCGTCCTCGACGTCCGCCCGCTGATCCAGCAGGGGCGCCGGCCCGCCAAGGCGGTCGCCGGAGAGTCGTTCGAGGTCACCGCCACCGTCTTCCGCGAAGGCCATGACGCCGTCGCCGCCAACGTCGTACTGAAGGACCCGAAGGGCCGCCCCGGCCCCTGGACCCCGATGCGGGAGCTGGCCCCCGGCACCGACCGGTGGGGCGCCGACGTCACCGTCGACGGGAAACCGGGCCGCTGGACCTACCAGGTCGAGGCATGGGGAGATCCGGTCACCACCTGGCGCCACCACGCACAGATCAAGATCCCGGCGGGTATCGACACCGATCTGGTCCTGGAGGAGGGCGCCCGGCTCTACGAACGGGCCGCCGCCGGGGTCCCGAAGGCAAAAAAACGGGAAATCCTGCTGACCGCGGTCGCCGCCCTCCGCGACGAGGAACGGCCCGCCCCCTGGCGCCTGGCCGCCGCCCTCACCCCCGAGATCGACAAGGTCCTGGCGCGGTATCCGTTGCGGGAGTTGGTCACCGTCTCGGAGCCGTTGCCGCTGCTCGTGGAGCGTGAACGGGCCCTGTACGGCTCCTGGTACGAGTTCTTCCCCCGCTCGGAGGGGACTCCGGAGCGGCCGCACGGCACGTTCCGGACAGCTGCGCGCCGGCTGCCGAAGATCGCGGAGATGGGCTTCGACGTCGTCTACCTCCCCCCGATCCATCCCATCGGCACCACCTTCCGCAAGGGCCGCAACAACACCCTCAACCCGGGCCCGGAGGACGTCGG
>NZ_JAGXJL010000070.1:0-40831 GCF_019091475.1 Streptomyces sp. GbtcB6
CGGTGGTGCGGAACATCGCCGACAGGGTGAGCGTGGTGTATCTCGGCCGCACGGTCGAGGCCGGGCCGGTGGACGAGGTGTTCGCGGCGCCCCGGCATCCGTACACACAGGCCCTGCTGTCGGCCGTGCCGTTGCCCGATCCGGAGCTGGAGCGGAAGCGGACGCGGATCCTGCTGGCGGGGGACCCGCCCAGTCCCACGCGCAGGTACGAGGGGTGCCGGTTCCGGGGGCGGTGTCCGTTGTACGCGGAACTGGCGGAGGGGGAGCGGAAGAGATGCGCCGTCGAGGTGCCGGTGTTCGAGGGGGACGGGGTCGCCTGTCACTTCCCCCGGGTGCGCTCGGTCGTGTGAGGCCGGGCCCCGGCCCGGCCGCCGCGTCTCAGTGGGCCGAGCCCGACAGCTGGAGGCCGATCACGCCCACGATCACCAGGCTGATCGAGACGAGCTTCAGCGTCGAGACCAGGTCGCCGAGGAAGACCATGCCGTAGATGGCCGTGCCCGCCGCGCCGATGCCGGTCCACACCGCGTACGCCGGGCCCACGTCCAGCTTTCTCAGGGAGAGGGTCAGGAGGCCGAAGCTGCCCAGGGCGAAGGACGCGAACGCCACCGTCGGCCATAGCCGGGTGAAGCCGTGGGAGAGCTTGAGGCACACGGCGAAACCGGTCTCCAGGATCCCGGCCACGATCACCAGCAGCCACGCCATGTGCTGTCCTCCCGTATGTCCAGCTCGGTGCGATTATGCACTTACCGAACTCGGGTCATGACAAACACCCCGGTGGTCAGTCGCCTTCCTTGCGCTCCCGCGTCGACAGCAGCCGGCGCAGCGAGTACAGGCGGGCCGGGTCCGCGTGGCCCTCGGCGACCCACCCGTCCAGTGCGCAGTCCGGCTCGTCGTGGCTGCACGCACGCGGGCAGTTCACCGTGCCGGGCTCCAGGTCGGGGAACGCGAGGATCACCCGGGACGGGTCGATGTGGGCCAGGCCGAAGGAACGGACGCCCGGGGTGTCGATGACCCAGCCGCCGTCGTCGGACAGGGGGAGGGCGAGAGCGGAGGTCGTGGTGTGGCGGCCCCGGCCCGTCACCGCGTTCACATGTCCGGTCGAACGGCGGCGGTCCTGCGGGACCAGGGCGTTCACCAGCGTCGTCTTGCCGACGCCGGAGTGGCCGACGAACGCCGTGATCTTGCCGTCGAGATGCTGCCGGACCCGGTCGGCCGCGTCGCCCGTCGCCAGTTCCTCGCGGCTCGTGACCACGTACGGGATCTGCAGGTCGCCGTACAGCTCCAGGAGCTTGTCCGGCGAGGCCAGGTCCGACTTGGTCAGGACCAGCAGCGGGGTGAGGCCGCCGTCGAAGGCCGCGACCAGGCAGCGGTCGATGAGCCGCGGGCGGGGTTCCGGGTCGGCCAGGGCCGTGACGATCGCCAGCTGGTCGGCGTTGGCGACGACCACCCGCTCGAACGGGTCGTCGTCATCGGCGGTACGGCGGAGCAGGGACGTGCGGTCCTCGATGCGCACGATACGGGCGAGGGTGTCCTTCTTGCCGGACATGTCGCCGACCAGGGCCACCCGGTCGCCGACCACCGCCGCCTTGCGGCCCAGCTCGCGGGCCTTCATCGCCAGGACCGTACGGTCCTCGACCAGGCAGGTCAGGCGGCCCCGGTCCACGGTGAGGACCATTCCCTCGGCGGCGTCCTCGTGTGCGGGGCGGATGTTCGTCCGGGGCCGGGTGCCCTTGCGGTTGGGACGGCTGCGGATGTCGTCCTCGTCGGTGTGCTTGCCGTAGCGGCGCATGGTCGTACGCCCCTAGGCCCCGTCGCTCCCGAGCATCCCGGTCCACAGGTCGGGGAAGTCCGGCAGGGTCTTCGCCGTCGTCGCCACGTTCTCGATCTGCACGTCGGCCACGGCCAGGCCGATGATCGCACCGGCCGTCGCCATGCGGTGGTCCTCGTAGGTGTGGAAGACGCCGCCGTGCAGCTTGCGCGGGCGGATGCGCAGGCCGTCGGCGGTCTCGGTGACGTCACCGCCGAGCTCGTTGATCTCCTTGGTGAGCGCGGCCAGCCGGTCCGTCTCGTGCAGCCGGAGGTGGGAGACCCCGCGCAGCGTGGAGGGGGTGTCCGCGAGGGCGGCGACCGCCGCGATGCCGGGGGTCAGCTCGCCGACGTCACCCAGGTCGACATCGATGCCGTGGATCCGGCCCGAGCCGGTGAACTCCAGGCCGTACTCGGTCAGTTCGCAGGAACCACCCATCTCGGTGAAGATCTCGCGCAGCCGGTCGCCCGGCTGGGTCGTCCGGGACGGCCAGTCCGGGATCAGCACCCTGCCGCCCGTCACCAGGGCCGCGGCGAGGAACGGCTGGGCGTTCGAGAGGTCCGGCTCGACGGTGAGGTCCCGGCCGAGCAGGGCGCCCGGGGTGACCCGCCAGACGTTCGGCTCGCCGCCCGACTCCGGGGTGTCCACCTGGGCGCCGACCGCGCGCAGCATGTCGACGGTCATCCGGATGTGGGGGAGGGAGGGGAGGCTCCGGCCGGTGTGGCGGACCTCGACGCCCTGGTTGAAGCGCGGGCCCGAGAGGAGAAGGGCCGACACGAACTGGGAGGAGGACGAGGCGTCGATGGACACCGGGCCGCCGTCCAGCGCGCCGCCGCCGTGCACGGTCAGCGGGAGCGCGCCCCGGCTGTCGTCGTCGATCCGGGCGCCGAGGACGCGCAGGGCGTCGATCACGCCGTGCAGGGGGCGCTCGTAGGAGCGGGGGTCGCCGTCGAAGCGGATGTCGCCTGCGGCGAGGGTGGCGACGGGCGGGAGGAAGCGCATCACCGTGCCGGCGTTGCCGACGTCGACGGTGGCGGGGCCGCGGAGCCCTGCGGGGATCACCCGCCAGGCCTCGCCGGAGCCGTCGGGGCCCACGCCCTCGTCGATGCCGACGCCCATCGCGCGCAGGGCGCCGGCCATCAGCAGGGTGTCGCGGGAGCGGAGGGGGCGGCGCAGCCAGCCCGGCTCGGAGGCGAGGGCGGCGAGGACGAGGGCGCGGTTGGTGACCGACTTGGACCCCGGCACGTGAACCGTGGCGTCGACGGCTCCCCGCGCGTGGGGGGCGGGCCAGAGGGCGGTTGGTGCGGTGGGGTTTGCGGCCATGGGGTCACTTTAGTGGCAGGGGGCGGTATGAGCCGGTGGGCGGGCGGCCGGTGGTCGGGTGCGGCGCCGCTTCGCGGGGAGGCCGGTGGTCGGGTGCGGCGCCGTGGGGGCTGAGCGCGCAGTTCCCCGCGCCCCTTTGGGGCGGCTGTGGTGCTGTCGGCTGAATACAGCTCCGCGCCCCTTTGGGTTGGCTGTGGTGCCGTCGGCCGCTATGTGCTGGTCACATCCCGAGCAGCCAGCGTCCGCCGCCGATCAGTGAGCACAGGGACACCGTGTGGAACAGGAACAGCCATACGCCCGCCGGGAGATGGGTCAGCCTCGACAGCTGGTCCGCGTCCGAGTCGCCGGCGCCGCCGCGGGATCGCTTCGCCTGCAGTTCGAAGGCCGGGCGGACTCCGCCCAGCAGCAGGAACCACACCACGGCGTACGCGAACGCCGCCTGTACCTGGGGGCCCGCCAGCCAGGACACCAGCAGGAAGGTGCCGCCCGTCAGGAACACCGTCAGGACGCCGTACGCGTTGCGGATCATCACCAGCATCACGACGAGCAGGGCGGTGGCGAGCCAGAGCAGGAGGGTGATGCGGCCGGCACCGAGGAGGGCCGCGCCGCCCAGGCCGAGCAGCGGGGGAGCCGTGTAGCCCGTCGCCGCCGTGAGGATCATGCCGATGCCGTGCGGCTTGCCCCGGCTGAGCGTGAGGCCGCTGGTGTCGGAGTGCAGCCGGATGCCGGTGAGCTGGCGGCCGGTGAGCAGGGCGGTCAGGCCGTGGCCGCCCTCGTGGGCGATCGTGATGGCGTTGCGGGATATCCGCCACAGGTTGTGCCGGACGACCACCGCGAGCGCGGCGGCCAGGGTCGCGAGCACCACCCAGAGATCGGGATCGGACTGGGTGCCCGTCAAACGGTCCCAGAGGTCGGGCAGCGCGAGGGCGGCGATGCTGTCCATGGTGCGGCGGTTGCTCCCTCTGGTCAGTCGGAAGGTGTCGGCGCGTAGCGCCGTCGTTGGGGGGTGGTGGTCGGGCGACGGGTGGGCCTGGCAGTGTTGCACGTATGTGCGGACGGTATGCATCCAGTCGTAGGCCCGAGGATCTCGCAGGAGTCTTTGAAATAGAGAAGTGGGAGCCCGAGGAGACCCTGGGGCCGGACTACAACGTGGCTCCGACCAAGGAGGTCTACGCCGTTCTCGACCGTCCGTTGAAAGACGCCGACGACCGCCGTCCGGTTCGCCAGCTGCGCAGGCTCAAGTGGGGTCTGGTGCCCTCCTGGGCCAAGTCGCCCGAGGGCGGAGCCCGGATGATCAACGCGCGGGCCGAGACCGTGCACGAGAAGCCGTCGTACCGCCGCGCCTTCGCCGCCCGCCGCTGCATCCTGCCCGCCGACGGCTACTACGAGTGGGTCACGGCGAAGGAGGAGCGGGACCTGGAGGTCGAGGGGAAGAAGAAGCGGCCGCGCAAGCAGCCGTACTTCGTGCTCCCGGCCGACGGCTCGGTGTTCGCGATGGCCGGGCTGTACGAGTTCTGGCGCGACCGTACGCTCCCCGACGAGCACCCGCTGGCCTGGTGGGCGACCTGCTCGGTGATCACCACGGAGGCGGAGACCGCGCCGCTGGCCGTGGCGCCCGCCGAGGGGCCGCGCTCCCTGACCGACATCCACCCCCGGATGCCGCTGATGCTGACGCCCGACCGGTGGGACGCCTGGCTCGACCCGGCCCGGACGGACGTCGAGGACCTGCGCTCGCTGCTCGCCCCGCCGCCGGAGGGCCTGATGCGGGCCTACCCGGTCTCCACGGCGGTCAGCAACGTCCGCAACAACGGCCCGGAGCTGCTGACGGAGCTGGAGGGGCCCGAGGAGGGCACTCTCTTCTAGCCTTCGGGTGTGACCACAGCGAAGATCGTCGGTACGGAGGCGGGGGACGCCCGCATCACCTGGCACGAGGCGGAGCAGGCGCGGCTGGTGCTCGCCGTCAGCCATGGGGCGGGCGGTGGCATCGAGGCACGGGATCTCCAGGCGATCGCAGCGGTCCTGCCGGAGCACGGCGTGACCGTCGCGCTCGTCGAGCAGCCCTGGCGGGTCGCCGGGAAGAAGGTCGCGCCCGCGCCGAAGACGCTCGACGTGGGCTGGCGGGGGGTGTGGCCCGCGCTCGCCGCGCCGGGGCTCCCGGTGGTGTCGGGCGGGCGCAGCGCCGGAGCCCGGGTCGCCTGCCGTACGGCGACGGAGCTGGGGGCGGCCGCCGTCCTCGCCCTCAGTTTCCCGCTGCACCCGCCGGGAAGGCCGGAGAAGTCGCGGGCCGGGGAACTGCTGGGGGCCGGGGTGCCCACGCTCGTCGTGCAGGGCGGGAACGACCCGTTCGGGAAGCCGGCCGAGTTCCCGGACGGGGCGTACGAACTCGTCGAGGTGCCGGGCGGCGATCACGGGTTCGCGGTGCCCAAACGTGCGGAGATCGGGCAGGAACGGGCAGTGACCATCATCACGGACGCGGTCCTCGCGTGGACCGTGGCGCTCGGGTAACGCCCGGGAATGTTGTGCGACGGACCACTGTTGAGGCGGACAGAAGTGCTGGGGCACCAGCGCCGACGCCGAAGGAGAGGAAGTCCGCCGCATGGGTTCGACCATCTGCCCGAGCCGCGACAGCCGCGTTGACCTGGACTGGTCGGTGCTGCACGCGGCCAAGACCGCTCCTATTCGAGCGGCGGCAGGCACGGGTCGTGTTCTATCCTCCGAGACGAGTGGGATCGGTTTCGGTCCTGCCCGGGAACTTGAGGAGGTGGGTCCGGTCACCGGTACCGACGCAGGGACCGACAACGGCCAGGCGGAGCTGCCCGAGGGCCAGGGCGTCAGCGCGGAGTCGACCTCGGAGCGCACCGCGCGCTTCGAACGGGACGCGCTCGAATTCCTCGACCAGATGTACTCGGCCGCGCTGCGCATGACCCGCAACCCGGCCGACGCCGAGGACCTGGTGCAGGAGACCTACGCCAAGGCGTACGCGTCCTTCCACCAGTTCCGCGAGGGCACCAACCTCAAGGCCTGGCTGTACCGCATTCTCACGAACACCTTCATCAACTCGTACCGCAAGAAGCAGCGCGAACCCCAGCGCTCCGCGGCCGAGGAGATCGAGGACTGGCAGCTCGCCCGCGCCGAGTCGCACATGTCGACCGGTCTGCGCTCCGCGGAGTCGCAGGCGCTCGACCACCTGCCCGACTCGGACGTGAAGGAAGCGCTGCAGGCGATCCCCGAGGAATTCCGCATCGCCGTCTATCTCGCCGACGTCGAGGGCTTTGCGTACAAGGAGATCGCGGACATCATGGGGACGCCCATCGGTACGGTGATGTCCCGGCTGCACCGGGGCCGCCGTCAACTGCGCGGCATGCTGGAGGACTACGCGCGTGAGCGCGGGCTCGTCCCGGCCGGTGCCGGAGAGTCGAACGAAGCGAAAGGCTCGGGCTCATGAGCTGCGGAGAGCCGCACGAGACGGACTGCAGTGAGGTACTCGATCATCTGTACGAGTTCCTCGACAGTGAGATGCCGGACGTCGATCGCGTCAAGTTCAGGCAGCACTTCGACGAGTGCTCTCCCTGCCTCGAGAAGTACGGGCTGGAGCAGGCCGTGAAGAAGCTGGTCAAGCGGTGCTGCGGGCATGACGACGTGCCCAGTGACCTGCGGGCCAAGGTGCTCGGGCGGCTGGATCTGATCCGCTCGGGCCAGACCGTCCCGGAACACGACGTCACGGCTGCCCAGGCCGCTCCGGCCGTACAGGTCACTCCGGTCGCACCGGAGAGCTGACCCCGGCGGCCCCGGGCCGTTCCCGCCCCGGTGTCCCGTCACCCGAACGTGCTAATCCTCCGGTCATAAGCCCCCGGACCCTCCGGCTCCCGCCCTAGGCTCCGGAGCCTGGACGGGCATGGTCGGGGGAGGGGCGAGATGGAGGCGGTTCCGGCACGGGTACGCGCGTACGTGACCTGCGTCGCCCTCGCCGCCCTGCTCTCTGCACTGCCCCTGCCGGGCATCCGTACGCCGTGGTGGGCCGTCACGCCGTGGTGGGCCGTCGTGCTCCTCGCCGCGCTGTACGCGGCCTGCGAGCACGTCGTACGGCGCCGTCTCGGCGGCACCTTCTACCCGGTGCTGCTCGCCGCCGCCTTCCTGCTGCCACCGCCGGCCGCGGCGCTCGTACCGCTGCCGGGTGCGCTGCTCTCGCGCGCCGAGCAACGCCCGCAGGCGCTGCGCCGGACCTGGCGGGCGGCCGAGCTGGCGCTCGCCGTGTGGGGCGCGGGGCGCGTGCACTGGGCGCTGGGCGGGCGGGACGCGGTGGTGGACTCCGACTTCCCGTACGCACTGCTGCCCTGCGGCGCGGCCGTGCTGGCCTTCTGCGCGGTTCTCGCCCTGCTGGACGGCGGGATCCTCGCGGTTGCCGAGCGGGTTCCGGTACGCCGGGCCTGGCGAGGTCTGCTGTCCCGCTCCCTCGCCCCGGTCGGGGTGCACGGGCTGGCGGGGCTGATGATGGCCGTGCTCTGGCGCAGCCCCTACGGTCCCGTCGCCGCGCTGCTCGTCCTGCTGCCGATGTGCGTGTCCTGGTGGGTGTTCGCCCAGTACCACCGGGAGCGCGCCGCCCACCAGGCCACCATCCGCGCGCTCGTCCAGGCCGTCGACATCAAGGACGGGTACACCCGCGGGCACAGCGAGCGGGTCGGACAGGCCTCCGTGATGATCGCCCGCGAGCTGGGCATGGACGACGACCGGGTGGAGGTGCTCCGCTTCGCCGGCATCCTCCACGACGTGGGAAAGCTGGGTGTGCCCACCCGGCTGCTCCGCAAGAACGGGCCGCTCACCCCGGAGGAGCGGCGGATCATCGAACTGCATCCCGAGTACGGCCACGAGATGGTGCGCGGGATCTCCTTCCTCGGCGAGGCCCGCGCGGCGATCCTGCACCACCACGAGCGCATCGACGGCAGCGGCTACCCCTACGGACTGGTGGGCACCCAGATCCCGGAATCCGCCCGTGTGGTCGCCGTCGCCGACGCCTTCGACGCGATGACGTCGACCCGCTCCTACAGCCGGGCCCGGCCGGTGGCCGTCGCGGTGGCGGAGTTACGACGGTGTGCCGGCCGGCACTTCGACGCGGGGGTCGTCGACGCCCTGACGCGAGCGCTGGCCAGGCACGGCTGGGACCCCGCGGTCACCGCCGACGTCCACCCGTCCGACCCTGCCGACGCGTCCGACCCGTCCGTCTCCGGTCCGCCGGGCGGCGACCGCGAAAGCGTCGGGCGAGGTGCCCTGTGATGTCCGGTGAGCCGGCGTTCGCCCCGGGACAGGCCGGCAGCGGCTCCGCACAGGCGAGCAGCGGCTCCGTCGGCCACGGCTCCGCCGGTCCGGCCCCGGGACCCGGCTGCCGTCGTCCCGCCGCGCTCGGGACCATCCGTCTCGCCGCCCTGCTCCTCGCCCTCGGCTGTCTCGCCGGCACCCTCTGGGAAGGCCTCGACGACCGCGGCATCGCCCTCGCCTTCGGTGTGCTCGTCGGCATCGGGGAGTGGGCCCGGTGGACCGGCGCCGAGGTGCGGGAGGCCGCCCCGCTGGGGGCCGCCGGCGGGCTCGCCTACGCCCTGCTCGGCGCCCATGCCGGGGTGGCCACCCACGACGGGGCCTTCCAGGTCGTCACCGTCGTCTGCGCGGCCTCGCTGCTCGGCAGCGTCCCGCACATAGCCGGCGGGCGGCGGCCCACCCTCGACCATCTCGCCCGCCGCGTCCTCACCGTCGGCTTCGCCGCCGTCTGCTTCCAACCCCTCTACAGCAGGGGCGTGTTGGAGCAGTGGGGCGGACCGGCGTACGCGCTGCTGCTCGTCGCGCTGCTCGTGCTCACCGCGCTGTGCGACGCCGTGCTCGCCGCCGGGCAGGCCCACTCCCGCACGGGGTGGCCGTTCGGGCCGCTGCTGCGGGACGAGCTGCGCGGGCTGCTCGGCATCGGGTCCGCCGTCTGCGCCACCGGGGCGGTGATGGCGCTGGCCGTCGCCGTCGTGGGGCTGTGGGCGTTGCCCGTCTTCTGTCTGCCCCTGCTCCTCACCCAGCTGTCCCTGCGCCGGTACGCGGCCGTCCGGGCCACCTACCGGCAGACCATCGCCTCCCTCGCCCGCGCCACCGAGATAGCGGGGTACACCCCGGCCGGGCACGCCCGCCGGGTGGCCACGCTGAGCCAGGCCGTCGGGCGGGACCTGGGGCTGTCCCAAGCGGAGCTCACCGTGCTGGAGTACGCGGCGCTGATGCACGACATCGGCCAGCTCAGTCTCGTCGACCCGGTGCCCGCCGGGGCCACCGCCGGGCTGCCGGCGGCGGAGCAGCGGCGGATAGCCCTGCTCGGCGGGGCCGTCGTACGGCAGACCGGGGTGGACGCGGTGGTCGCCGTGGTCGTGGAGCGGCAGGCCGACCCGTACCGGGAGCAGCCGGTCGCCGCGCGGATCGTGCGGGCCGTCAACGCCTACGAGGAGAAGGCCCGCGATTCCGGGCCCGGCGGGCCGCTGACAGCGCTGGAGGAGTTACGCCTGGCCACCGCGGGGGACTACGCTCCCGAGGTCGTGGAGTCGCTGGCACGCGTGCTCTCCAAGGACTGTCTGACCTTGCGCGCGGCTGGGTAACCCATGGGTAATGAGCGGCCCTCCCGTCGTACGTGGTTGGATGCGAAGGAGAGGGTGATGTCCGGGGGCACAAGCCAGCCCACTGTGCGGAAATGGAACTGGCAGGCGGGAATCGTGAGGATCTTCGGCAAAGGAAGGCACCGGCCCTCCGCCTCCTGGCGGCAGGCCACCGACCGCGCGTTCACGCTGATCGGCGACGGCCGGTACGAGGACGCGGGCGAGCTGCTGACACGTGCCGCCGACCTGGAACCCTGGCTGTCGGAGTCCTGGTTCAACCTCGCCCTGCTGCACAAGTTCCGGCACGACTGGGAGCAGGCGCGGGCGGCCGGGCTGCGGGCGGTGGCCCTCCTTGACCGGGAGACCGGGGCGCCCGACTGGTGGAACGTGGGCATCGCGGCGACCGCGCTGCAGGACTGGCCGCTGGCCCGGCGGGCCTGGCAGGCGTACGGGCTGCGGGTGCCGGGCGGCGCCACCGTGTCCGGTGAGCCGGACGGCATGGACCTGGGCAGTGCCGCCGTACGGCTGTCCCCGGAAGGGGAGGCCGAGGTGGTGTGGGGGCGGCGGCTGGACCCCGCCCGTATCGAGGTGCAGTCCATTCCGCTTCCCTCGTCCGGGCGGCGCTGGGGCGAGGTCGTCCTCCACGACGGGGTGCCGCACGGCGAGCGGACCACGGCGACCGGGCACGCGTATCCCGTCTTCGACGAGATCGAGCTGTGGGCGCCGTCGCCGGTGCCGACCTGGGTGGTGCTGCTGGAGGCCGCGACCGAGTCGGACCGGGACGCGCTGGAGCAGCTGGCCGGGGATGCCGGGTTCGCGGCGGAGGACTGGTCCTCCTCGGTGCGGTTGCTGTGCCGGATGTGCTCGGAGTCGCGGATGCCGTCCGACGAGGGGGACGGGGTGCACCTCGATCCCCACGACCACAGTGAGCCGGGGCATCCGGGGCCGCTGGGGCACCGGACGGACGGGCAGCTGTGGGTGCCGGAGCGGGAGTGCGGGGTGGCTGCGCCGGCCGCGCTGGTGAGGGGGTTGCTGGACGGGTGGGTTGCGGACAGCCCTGATTCCAGGGATTGGCGGGATTTGGAAGAGGTCTGCTGAGGCCGGTGGATCGCTGCGGGTCGTGAGTGGTTGCTCGCGCAGTTCCCCGCGCCCCTAAAAACAGACACGTACCCTGTACCTGCAACATCACCCCCGTTTTACCTAGGAAGGCTTACGTCGGTCATGGCCCAGCAGGACACCGATCAGCAGCACGTGGGCGTGCTCCCCGTGGATGACGAGGGCTTCGTCGTCGACACCGAGGGGACCGAGGAGCGCGAGAACGCCTGGCGTGAGCGGGGGACCTCGCGGCCCATCACCGTCGTCGGGAACCCGGTGCTGCACAAGGAGTGCAAGGACGTCACCGAGTTCGGGGCGGAGCTGGACCAGCTCGTCGCCGACATGTTCGCGAGTCAGCGGACCGCCGAGGGCGTCGGCCTCGCCGCCAACCAGATCGGCGTCGACCTGAAGGTCTTCGTCTACGACTGCCAGGACGACGCGGGCGCCCGGCACGTGGGTGTCGTCTGCAACCCGAAGCTGGTCGACCTGCCGGCGGACAAGCGGCGGCTGGACGACAGCAACGAAGGGTGCCTGTCGGTGCCCACCGCCTACGCCCCGCTCGCCCGGCCCGACTACGCCGAGGTCACCGGGCAGGACGAGAAGGGCAACCCGATCAAGGTGCGCGGCACCGGCTACTTCGCTCGGTGTTTGCAGCACGAGACCGACCACCTGTACGGCTACCTGTACATCGACCGGCTCTCCAAGCGCGAGCGCAAGGACGCGCTGCGGCAGATGGCCGAGAACGAGCCACGCTACCCCGTGGTCGCCAACGACTGAGACGGAGAAGCACGGGTGTGACGCCTGGTCGGGAACCTTCCGACCAGGCGTTCGTCATGTTCGGTCGGACTCGCTCGTCTGTGCGTCGTACATTCGATCCTTTGTGCACCCCTAGCGATCCTTAATCAGTCACACAAGGGGAGATTCTCGGCACTGTGGGGTAGTGAGTGAAGCAAATCCGTTCCCAGACCGGTCAGTTGTGGTGCTGAATGGGAACTGCGGGGATACGCAACGGCGCACGCCCGGCACAGCGGGAGGGGCGTGCGCACCTGGCTCGGCTGAGAGGGGTTTGTTCGTGCATGCTTTCCCACACAGCACCACATCGACGCCGACGGCGGTCGCGGTTCCACCACAACTCGCCCTCCCGTTGATCGAGGCCGAGTTTCCCCGGCAACTGCATCCGTATTGGCCACAGCTACAGGAGAAGACCCGCCTCTGGCTGCTGGAAAAGCGGCTGATGCCGGCCGACAAGGTACAGGAATATGCCGACGGCCTTTGCTACACCGACCTCATGGCGGGGTACTACCTGGGTGCGTCCGACGAGGTCATCCAGGCGATATGCGACTACAGCGCCTGGTTCTTCGTCTGGGACGACCGGCACGACCGTGACGTCGTGCACGGCAGGCCGGCCGACTGGCGGCGGCTGCGGTTCCGGCTGCACGCGGCTCTCGACGCGCCCCTGCACCACCTGCACCACCCGGACACCCTGGTCGCGGGGTTCGCCGACAGCGTCGCGCGGCTGTACTCGTTCATGCCGGTGACCTGGAACCAGCGCTTCGCCCGGCACTTCCACGCGGTGGTCGAGGCCTACGACCGCGAGTTCCGCAACCGTAGGTCGGGATACGTTCCCGGGGTCGAGGAATACCTGGCCCTGCGGCGCCTCACCTTCGCCCACTGGATATGGACGGACCTGCTGGAGCCGAGCGCCGGGACCGAACTCCCGGACGCCGTGCGGAAAAACCCGGCCTACCGCCGGCCGGCGCTGCTCAGCCAGGAATTCGCCGCCTGGTACAACGACCTGTGCTCGCTGCCGAAGGAAATAGCGGGCGACGAGGTGCACAATCTCGGAATCAGTCTCGTCACCCATGAGGGAATGAGTCTGGAACAGGCGGTCGAGGAAATCAGGCGACGCGTCGAGGAATGCATTCGCGAATTCCTGGTGGCCGAGCGGACCGCGCTGCTGTTCGCCGATCGGCTCGACGACGGCACCGTGCGCGGAAAAGAACTCGGCGCCGCCGTCACGGCCTGTGTCGGCAATATGCGGAACTGGTTCAGTTCCGTCTACTGGTTCCACCACGAATCCGGCCGTTACATGGTCGACAGCTGGGACGACCGGTCCACGCCCCCGTACGTCAACAACGAAGCGGCAGGTGAGAAATGACCGTCGAGTCCGTGAACCCCGCGACCTCGGAGGCTTCCGAACACAGTCGACTGCGCGTACCGCCCCTCGCCGGCGGCGGTGTGCCGGTCCTCGGGCACGGCTGGCGGCTGGTCCGCGACCCGCTCGCCTTCATGTCCCGACTGCGTGCCCACGGCGACATGGTGCGCCTCAGGCTCGGCCCCAAGGAGGTGTACGCCGTCACCACCCCGGAGCTCACCGGCGCCCTCGCCCTGAACCCCGACTTCGTCATCGCCGGCCCGCTGTGGGAGTCCCTGGAGGGGCTGCTCGGCAAGGAGGGCGTGGCCACCGCCAACGGCCCCCGCCACCGGCGCCAGCGCCGCACCATCCAGCCCGCGTTCAACCTCTCCGCGATCCCGGACTACGGGCCGGTCATGGAGGAGGAGGCGCACGCGCTGACCGAGCGCTGGCAGCCCGGCGCCACCGTCGACTGCACCTCGGAGTCCTTCCGGGTCGCCGTCCGCATCGCCGCCCGCTGCCTGCTGCGCGGCGAGTACATGGACGAGCGCGCGGAGCGCCTCAGCGTCGACCTCGCGAGCGTCTTCCGGGGTATGTACCGGCGGATGGTCGTACCGCTCGGCCCGCTGTACCGGCTGCCGTTGCCGGCCAACCGCGAATTCAACCGGGCGCTGGCCGATTTGCATCTCCTCGTCGACGAGATCGTCGCCGAGCGCCGGGCATCTGGTCAAAAGCCGGACGATTTGCTGACGGCATTGCTGGCGGCGAAGGACGAGAATGGCGACCCCATCGGGGAACAGGAGATCCACGACCAGGTGGTCGCGATACTCACCCCCGGCAGCGAAACAGTCGCCTCCACGATCATGTGGCTGCTCCAGGTGCTCGCCGAACACCCGGAACACGCCGAGAGGGTACGGACCGAGGTCGAATCGGTGACGGGCGGTCAGCCGGTTGGTTTTGAGCACGTTCGCCGGCTCACGCACACCAACAATGTCGTCGTCGAGGCGATGCGTTTGCGGCCCGCCGTATGGATATTGACGCGGCGCGCCAAGGCCGACACCGAGCTCGGCGGCTATCGCATTCCGGCCGGGGCCGACATCGTCTACAGCCCCTACGCCATCCAGCGCGACCCGCACTCCTACGCCGGGCACCTCGACTTCGACCCGGACCGCTGGCTGCCGGAGCGGGCCAAGGACGTGCCCAAGTACGCCATGAGCCCCTTCAGCGTCGGCAACCGCAAGTGCCCCAGCGACCACTTCTCCATGACCCAGCTCAGCCTGATCACAGCGGCCCTGTGTGCCAAGTACCGCTTCGAACAGGTCGCCGGATCGAACGACACCACCCGGGTGGGCATCACCCTGCGCCCGCACCGGCTGCTGCTCGCACCCGTGCCCTGGTGACCTGCCGACCGGCGGGTCACGCCTGATACCGGCGCGCGCTCAGGCGGCCTCAGGGCCCCGGAACGCGCGCCGGTAGGCGTTCGGCGTCGTACCCAGCGACCGCACGAACTGGTGCCGCAGCGCGGCCGCCGTCCCGAAGCCGGTCCGGCCCGCGATGGCGTCCATCGTCTCGTCCGTCCCCTCCAGCAACTCCTGTGCCAGCAGCACCCGTTGCCGCAGGATCCAGCGGTACGGCGTGGTGCCGGTCTCCTGCTGGAAGCGGCGGGCGAAGGTGCGCGGGGCCATCAGGGCGCGGGCGGCCAGCTGTTCGACGGTGACCTCCTCGTCGAGGTGCTCCGTCATCCAGGCCAGCACCCCGCCGACCGTGTCGCAGGGGCCCTCCGGCAGCGGACGCTCGATGTACTGGGCCTGGCCGCCGTCCCGGTGCGGGGGCACCACCATCCGCCGGGCGATCTTCGCCGCCACCTCCGGGCCCTGCTCCTTGCGCACGATGTGCAGGCAGGCGTCGATACCGGCCGAGGTGCCCGCCGAGGTGATCACCGGGTCCTCGTCGATGTACAGCACGTCCGGCTCGACCCGGGTCCGCGGGAAGCGGCGGGCCAGCAGGTCCGCGTGCCGCCAGTGCACGGCACACCGGCGCCCGTCCAGCAGCCCGGCCGCGCCGAGCACGAAGACGCCGGAGCAGACGCTGAGCACCCTGGCCCCCCGGTCCACCGCCCGGCGCAGCGCGTCGAGCAGCTCGGGCGGGTAGTCCCGGGCGACGTTGGCGTCCGAGGCCGGCACCGCGATCAGATCCGCCTCCTCGAGGCGGTCGATGCCGTACGGCGTGGAGACGGTGAGGCCGGGCACATGGGTGCCGAGCGCCGGCCCCTCCGCCGAGACCACCGCGAAGTCGTACACCGGCAGCCCCTCGTCGGAGCGGTCGAGGCCGAAGACCTCGCAGACCACTCCGAGCTCGAAGGGGTGCACACCGTCGAGAAGCACTGTGGCCACGTTCGTCAGCATGCTGCCAGTGTGCCTCGTCGCTGGCAGTAATTCGAGGGTGTGTGGCAGTGCTGCCACTCACGGTAAGGAGCGTCCGGCGTGAGACTGGTGTCCATGAACGGAAACCAGATCGAAGGTCTCATCGGAATGGTCCTGGTCCTCGGCATCCTGGTCCTCATGGCCCTCCCGTCCGTGCTCGGCATCGTGCGCGACCGGCGCATCGACCGGCAGATCAGGGAGGCCCATGAGGACCGCGGGGAGCGGGAGGCTCAGAAGTCTTCGTCCAGGTCGACGGTGCCCTCCACCGCCACCTGGTACGCGGACGGGCGCCGCTCGAAGAAGTTCGTCAGCTCCTGAACGCCCTGGAGCTCCATGAAGGAGAACGGGTTCTCCGAGCCGTACACCGGGGCGAAGCCGAGGCGGCCGAGCCGCTGGTCGGCGACGCACTCCAGGTACTGGCGCATCGAGTCGGTGTTCATGCCCGGCAGACCGTCACCGCACAGGTCCCGGCCGAACTGCAGCTCCGCCTCGACGGCCTCCCGCAGCATGTCGGTGACCTGCTGCCGGAGCTCGTCGTCGAAGAGCTCCGGCTCCTCCTTGCGGACGGTGTCGACGACCTCGAACGCGAAGCTCATGTGCATCGTCTCGTCACGGAACACCCAGTTGGTGCCGGTGGCGAGACCGTGCAGCAGACCCCGGCTGCGGAACCAGTAGACGTACGCGAAGGCACCGTAGAAGAACAGGCCCTCGATGCACGCGGCGAAGCAGATCAGGTTGAGCAGGAAGCGGCGGCGGTCGGCCTTGGACTCCAGGCGGTCCAGGTTGTCCACCGAGTCCATCCACTTGAAGCAGAACTCGGCCTTCTCGCGGATGGAGGGGATGTTCTCCACGGCGGCGAACGCGGCGGCGCGGTCGTCCGGGTCGGGGAGGTAGGTGTCCAGCAGGGTCAGATAGAACTGGACGTGCACGGCCTCCTCGAAGAGCTGGCGCGACAGGTACAGGCGCGCCTCCGGGGAGTTGATGTGCTTGTACAGCGTCAGCACCAGGTTGTTCGCCACGATCGAGTCGCCCGTCGCGAAGAAGGCGACCAGGCGGCCGATCATGTGCTGCTCGGCGGGCGTGAGCTTCGCGAGGTCGGCCACGTCCGAGTGGAGGTCGACCTCCTCCACGGTCCAGGTGTTCTTGATGGCGTCCCGGTAGCGCTCGTAGAAGTCCGGGTAGCGCATGGGGCGGAGAGTCAGCTCGAAGCCGGGGTCGAGGAGATTCTGGTTACGGGCGGACATTACTGGCAGGCCTCGCAGGACTCGGGGTTTTCCAGGGAGCAGGCGACGGCGTCCTCGGGAGCCGTCTGCTGCACGGGGACAGTGGCTTGGGCCGCGCGGGCGATCCGGGTCGCAGGGCGCGAGCGCAGGTAGTACGTCGTCTTCAGGCCCGACTTCCAGGCGTACGCGTACATCGAGGAGAGCTTGCCGATGGTCGGCGTCTCCAGGAAGAGGTTCAGGGACTGGGCCTGGTCCAGGTACGGGGTCCGGGCGGCGGCCATGTCGATCAGTCCGCGCTGCGGGATCTCCCACGCCGTGCGGTAGAGCCGTCGTACGTCCTCCGGGATCCACGCGAAGTCCTGCACCGAGCCGTTGGCCTCGCGCAGCGCCTCGCGGGTGCGGGTGTCCCAGACGCCGAGGTCCTTGAGGTCCTGCACCAGGTAGGAGTTGACCTGGAGGAACTCACCGGAGAGCGTCTCGCGCTTGAAGAGGTTCGAGACCTGCGGCTCGATGCACTCGTAGACACCGGCGATGGACGCGATGGTGGCCGTCGGCGCGATGGCGAGCAGCAGGCTGTTGCGCAGGCCGGTGGTGGCGATCCGCGCGCGCAGCGCCGCCCAGCGCTCCGGCCAGGTGAACTCGACGCCGTAGTGGTCGGGGTGCAGCACGCCCCGCGCGGTGCGGGTCTTCTCCCAGGCCGGCAGCGGGCCGCTGCGCTCGGCGAGGTCGGCGGAGGCCTCGTACGCGGCGAGCATGATCCGCTCGGCGATCCGGGTGGAGAGTGCCTTGGCCTCGGGGGAGTCGAAGGGCAGGCGCAGTTTGAAGAAGACGTCCTGGAGGCCCATCGCGCCCAGCCCGACCGGCCGCCACCTGGCGTTCGACCGGCCCGCCTGCTCGGTCGGGTAGAAGTTGATGTCCACGACCCGGTCGAGGAAGGTGACGGCGGTGCGGACCGTCTCGTCCAGCCGCTCCCAGTCGATGTCACCGCTCGCCGTGTCGACGAAGGCACCGAGGCTGACCGAACCGAGGTTGCAGACCGCCGTCTCGCCGTCGTCCGTGACCTCCAGGATCTCCGTGCAGAGGTTGGAGGAGTGGATGACGTGACCGGGCAGGGCCGTCTGGTTCGCGGTGCGGTTGGCCGCGTCCTTGAAGGTCATCCAGCCGTTGCCGGTCTGCGCGAGGGTGCGCATCATCCGGCCGTACAGGTCACGGGCCGGGATGGTCTTGCGCGCGAGGCCCTTGTCCTCCGCCGCCCGGTAGGCCGCGTCGAACTCGGCGCCCCACAGGTCCACCAGCTCCGGCACGTCGGCGGGGGAGAAGAGGGACCACAGCTCGTCGGCGTTCACCCGGCGCATGAACTCGTCCGGCACCCAGTGCGCGAGGTTCAGGTTGTGCGTACGGCGGGCGTCCTCGCCGGTGTTGTCGCGCAGCTCCAGGAACTCCTCGATGTCGGAGTGCCAGGTCTCCAGGTAGACCGCGGCCGCGCCCTTGCGCCGGCCGCCCTGGTTCACGGCGGCGACCGAGGCGTCGAGGGTCTTCAGGAACGGCACGATGCCGTTGGAGTGCCCGTTGGTGCCGCGGATGAGGGACCCGCGGGAGCGGATGCGGCTGTACGAAAGACCGATGCCGCCGGCGTGCTTCGAGAGCCGGGCGACCTGGTGGTAGCGGTCGTAGATGGAGTCCAGCTCGTCCTTCGGGGAGTCGAGGAGGTAGCAGGACGACATCTGGGGGTGCCGGGTGCCGGAGTTGAAGAGGGTGGGGGAGGACGGGAGGTAGTCGAGGCGGCTCATCAGGCCGTAGAGCGCGGCGACTTCGTCCAGGGCGCGGGCGGTGTCGTCCTCCGCCAGGCCGGCGGCGACCCGGAGCATGAAGTGCTGGGGGGTCTCGACGACCTTGCGGGTGATCGGGTGCCGGAGCAGGTACCGGCTGTGCAGGGTACGCAGGCCGAAGTAGCCGAAGCGGTCGTCGGCGGCGGGGTCGACGAGGGCGTCGAGGCGGGCCGCGTGCAGCCGTACGAACTCGGCGGTCCGGTCGGCGATGAGCCCCTCCCGGTGCCCCACGGCGACGGACTCGGTGAAGGACGTCACGCCCTGCGAGGCGGCCTCGGCACGGACGGAGACCGTCAGCAGCCGGGCGGCGAGCCTGGAGTAGGCGGGATCCTCGGAGATGAGACCGGCGGCGGCCTCGGTGGCCAGCTCGCGCAACTCCGCCTCGTCGGCCCGGGCCGACCGGCCGCGCAGCGCGGCGGCGGCGACCCGGCCGGGGTCGGCGTCGGGGAGGTCGGCGGTCAGCTCGGCCAGGGTCCGCAGCAGCGCGGTACCGGGACCGTCCTCTTCCACGGAGATGGTCGCTGAAGCCGGGTCGGCTGGCGCGATGGTCACGTGGGGCTCTCCCTCGCTGGGCACGGGGCCTGGCGGAGGGCAGGGGGCAGCACGAGCGCACGCGGGCACGCGTCGAGACCCTGGCCCACTCCACGAGGCCCGGACGTCAGAACGCCCTCGCCGGGTGGCTGGGCGTGCTGTCGGCAGGTCCTCGGACTGACTCCTGTGCACGAACATGCACAAGTACACCGTTGCGGGACAGTTCCGGATTCGCACCGGATTCCCCTGTGGCGACAGCGAGCATGAGCATACATCTAGTGCCGGGTCGTCGCGTCACCCCCAGATGTTGTGTCGCGGCGGTGTCAGAGCGTCAACTGATAGGTGAGCAGAGTGATGTCGTCCAGGTGCGGCACGGGATTCCAGTCCCGTTCTGGTGTGCGGACGAAGCCCAGACGTTCGTAGATGCGGTGGGCGGCGTGCATGCTTCGCTGGCTCGAGAGAACGACGGCCGTGCAGCCCTCGGTGGCCCGTGCACGGTCGATGCAGGCACGGACGAGTGCCTCGCCGGCGCCTCGGCCGCGGGCCTCGTGTGCGACCGCGAGCGCCCTGATCTCGGCTTCGCCGGGGCGGGCGATGTCGGCGACCGGGCCGGGGCCGGCGACGAAGGTGACTCCGCCGAGGAGTCCTTCGCCGTCCACGGCCACGAGCACGTCGGCGGCTGCCGCCCGGCTCGCCACGTCCTTCAGCACCGGCAGGTACTCGTCGCCCTCGCCGTAGTCGAGGAGGCCGTCCCGGAGGTAGGCCTGGGCGGTGATCTCACCGAGGGGCTCGTACTCACCGGGCTCCGCCCGTCGTATCACGATGTCCATGGCCCCGAGTCTGCCGGACTCCCGCATGCGGAAACCTCCCGATTTCCCCGGTGGGGCGCCCGGGTTGCGGGCTGTGCCGGGAGTGATTCCGTGGAGGGAGGTGCCGGTGCCCGCGCGTCCTCCGTTCCGTGAACCACTCCGGGAACGCGTAAGGAGAAGGCACCATGACGAGGGTCGTCCGTCACCCGCCCGGCAAGGAGCTACCGCGCGACGCGCCGATGGCGACTCTGGACCTGCGACGCGCGGGCAACCGGGTCGGACACGGTCTCCTGGGCCGCTGGCACACCCTGACGATCCGTCTGGAGGCCCGCCGCGGTGTCACCCGCCCCAGGAAGTGGCACCGATGGGTCTCCTACGCCAACGTCACCAGGGCGATCTGGATCGTCGCCGCGCTGGCACTGCTCGCCTGGGTCGTCGAGGGGCTGTACATCCTCTTCACGGGCGGTACGACCTGGTTCGAGCGATGGCGGCAGAACAACGTGGGGTTCGACACCGTCTTCAAGTTCGTCGGTCCGGTCCTCGCCGCCTCCCTCGCCGCCACACTGTTCCTGTTCTGGTGGTACCGGTGGACCAAACGGCGTTACCCCGCCAAGGCGCTGCGGGATCCCCGCAAACTGGTGCCCACCGCCGGCCCCGACACCGCCGAGATCGTGGGCCGGGACGAGGTCGCGCAGGTCATCGCCGAACGGCTGCGGGAGCGCGACACGCGTCGGCCCTATCTGCTGGTCGGCGGCGTCGGCGCCGGCAAGACCGCCGTCCTCGTACGGCTCGCCGAACTCCTGGCCCACCAGAATGCCGTCCCGGTGCCGATCCGGCTCCGGGATGCGGCGGACGGAGCGGACCTGAACTTCGAACTCCTGGCCAGGCGCCGCTTCGCCGACGAGGCGCCCAAGGGCATCCTGGCGCGCTCCAAGACCGACCGGGTCTGGCAGCGGCTCCTCGCCGACGACAAGCCGGTCGTCCTCGCCGACGGCCTGGAGGAGGCCCTTCTGCGCTGGGTCGGCATGCGGGTCCGCGAACTGGACCGGTTCTGGGATGAGATGGCTCGGCGGACGCGGGAGTAGCGACGTCGGGGGAAAGCCGAAAGCGGGCCGCCGAGGGAGGTTCTCCCGGCGGCCCGCTGCGGGTTGTGTGTGGTTGCTCGCGCCCACGCGGCGGAGCCGCAAATCGATACAGCCCCGCGCCCCTAAAGGGGCGCTACGGCTGGCGGGAGTTCCACCTCCACGTCCGGTTCGCCCGCGTCTGCTGTGTAGTCCTCGGGGCTGGTCTGGTCGATGCCCTCGGGGGCCTTCAGTGCCTTCAGGGCGAAGGTCAGGACCACTGTGACCACCACGTTCAGCACGAACGCGGTCAGGCCGATGTAGCCGATCTCGCCGATGCCGGGGATCTCCTTCGAGGAGCCGCCGAAGTGGTTCTGGGTGGGAGAGGCCACGCCGTACGCGGCGGCCGTGCCGTAGACCATGCCGACCGCCCAGCCCGCCAGCAGGGCCCAGCGGTGGAACCAGCGGGTGAACAGGCCGCCCACCAGGGACGGGAAGGTCTGCAGGATCCAGATGCCGCCCAGGAGCTGGAAGTTGATGGCGACCGTCTTGTCCATGGTGAGGACGAAGACCAGCGCGCCGACCTTCACCAGCAGGGACACCAGCTTGGAGACCTGGGCCTCCTGCTTCGGCGTGGCGTCCGGCTTGATGAAGTCCCGGTAGATGTTGCGGGTGAAGAGGTTCGCGGCCGCGATGGACATGATGGCAGCGGGGACCAGGGCGCCGATGCCGATCGCGGCGAAGGCGACGCCCGCGAACCAGTCCGGGAACATGTTCTCGAACAGCTGCGGGATGGCCAGCTGGCCGTTGGTGACCTTGACGCCGGCCGCGATGGCCATGAAGCCCAGCAGGGCGAGCAGGCCCAGCATCAGGGAGTACAGCGGCAGGATCGTGGTGTTGCGGCGGATCACGTCACGGCTCTTCGAGGAGAGCGTCGCGGTGATCGAGTGCGGGTACATGAAGAGGGCGAGTGCGGAGCCCAGCGCCAGGGTGGCGTACGTCCACTGGCCGGCCGGGGCCGGGACCAGGCCGCCCGCTCCCGCCGCCGTGAACTTGTCGCCCGCCTTGGCGAAGATGTCGTCGAAGCCGCCCAGCTTGATCGGGATGTAGATGATCGCCACCGCGATGACGATGTAGATCAGCGCGTCCTTCACGAACGCGATCAGGGCGGGGGCGCGAAGGCCGGACGAGTAGGTGTAGGCCGCGAGCACGCCGAACGCGATGAGGAGCGGGAGGTCCTTCAGGAACCAGTTGGTGCCGTCGCTGCCGCCGACGCCCATCACGTCGAGCACCGCCTGGATGCCCACGAGCTGCAGTGCGATGTATGGCATCGTTGCCAGGATGCCGGTCAGGGCGACGGCGAGCGAGAGGCCCCGCGAGCCGAAGCGGCCGCGCACGAAGTCCGAGGTCGTCACGTAGCCGTGCTTGTGGGAGACCGACCACAGACGGGGCAGGAACGTGAAGATCAGCGGGTAGACCAGGATCGTGTACGGCACCGCGAAGAAGCCGGCCGCGCCCGCCGCGTAGATCGCCGCCGGTACGGCGACGAAGGTGTAGGCCGTGTACAGGTCGCCGCCGAGCAGGAACCAGGTTATCCAGGTTCCGAACGACCGGCCGCCGAGGCCCCATTCGTCGAGGGAGTGCTCGTTCTCGGCCTTGCGCCAGCGCGCGGCCAGGAAGCCGATGGCCGTGACGGCCAGGAAGAAGAAGATGAAGACGCCGAGCGCGACGCCGTTCACACCGTCCTTCACTTCGCCGCACCCCCGTCCGCGCTCGTGGCGGCCTTGCGGGCGCGCTGGTCACGCTGCCACAGCTGGTAGGCGGTCATGGTGAGCGCGGTGGAGAGCAGCACCCACAGCATCTGGTACCAGTAGAAGAACGGGATCCCGATGAACACCGGGTCCGTCTTGGCGTACGAGCCCACCCACAGCATCGCCACGAAGGGCGCTATCAGGCAGAGGGCGATGGCGACGCGCACAGGCGTCACCACCGCCGCTTTGGTCACATCTGACGCATCGGACATCTCGCGGCTCCGTCCCCTCACTGACCGCACGGCGATCACCGTTGTTCACCTGTGTAATGCGCAGGCAATCATGGCGAACCCGTGAGGTCAGTGGAAGACCTCATCCGCATATCGGCATGTCGATTTCGTGGAGAAGCGTGATGCGCCGTCAGAAGGGGCGGAGCGTGAACGGCCTCAGTCCTGGGGCCGCTTGAGCCGTGCCACGAACTTGTAGCGGTCGCCGCGGTACACCGAGCGGACCCATTCCACCGGCTGGCCATCGCGGTCCAGGGAGTGGCGGGAGAGCATCAGCATCGGCAGGCCCACGTCGGTGCCGAGCAGGCCGGCCTCGCGCGGGGTCGCGAGGGAGGTCTCGATGGTCTCCTCGGCCTCGGCGAGATGGACGTCGTACACCTCGGCGAGGGCGGTGTACAGGGACGTGTACTTGACGAGGGAGCGGCGCAGGGCCGGGAAGCGCTTCGCGCTGAGGTGCGTGGTCTCGATCGCCATCGGCTCGCCGTTGGCCATGCGCAGCCGCTCGATGCGCAGCACCCGGCCACCTGCCGTTATGTCGAGCAGGCCGGCGAGCCGGTCGTCGGCGGTGATGTAGCCGATGTCCAGCAGCTGCGAGGTCGGCTCCAGGCCCTGGGCGCGCATGTCCTCGGTGTACGAGGTCAGCTGGAGCGCTTGGGAGACCTTGGGCTTGGCGACGAAGGTGCCCTTGCCCTGGATGCGTTCCAGGCGGCCCTCGACGACGAGTTCCTGCAGGGCCTGGCGGACGGTGGTGCGGGAGGTGTCGAACTCGGCGGCCAGGGTGCGCTCGGGCGGGACCGGGGTGCCGGGGGCCTGTGTCTCGGTCATTTCGAGCAGGTGCTTCTTCAGGCGGTAGTACTTGGGCACACGCGCGGTACGGACGGCTGTCCCGCTCTCGTTCTCCGCACTGCTGACGTCGGTGCTCATGCTCCGCCTTCCCGGCTACTGGTACTGCTCGCCACGTGGCACGGCAGCGTACCGGGGTTTCCGCTGCACGCTGCGTGATCCCTTCTGTATACCGTCGCGGGCCCTTCTGGTCTAGTCCATCGCTGGAGTGGTCTACCGGAATTGTCTCGTCCGCGCCTCGGGTTTTCGAGGGGTTCTTACTTAAAGGTTCCTGCATATGTAGGTCCCATAACGGCTGGTCGGAGCTCATTCGACCACCCTTGACAGGCCTAGTGGTCTGGGCCAAGCTTCCCGCACTGGTCTACACCATTGGTCCAGGTCCCGGCCCAACGCTCGTGCGGGGAGGCAGGGGGGTTTGTGGCATCCCTGAGGAGGGTGGCGTGAAGCGCAAGCTGATAGCCGCGATTGGTATCGCGGGCATGGTCTTCTCCGTTGCGGCGTGTGGCAGTGACAACAAGGACGACAACAAGTCCCAGGGGGCGGACGCCAAGGCGCTGACCGTCTGGCTCACGGTGGACGCGCAGAACAACTGGCCCGACCTGGTGAAGGCCGCCGACGCCGCCGTGCAGAAGAAGCACCCCGGCATCAAGATCAAGCACGAGTACTACGGCTGGCCCGACAAGAACACCAAGCTGGACGCCGTCCTCGCCACGGACAAGGCCCCCGACGTGGTCGAGATGGGCAACACGGAGATGCTCAGCTACATGGTCAAGGGCGCCTTCGCCCCCGTCGACGCCTCCCAGTTCACCAGCTCCGACCAGTGGCTCGACGGCCTCAAGGCCTCCGTCACCTACCAGGGCAAGACCTACGGCGTGCCGTACTACGCCGGTGGCCGCGTCGCCAACTGGCGCAAGGACATCGCCGCCTCGGCCGGCATCAAGACCACGCCGAAGACCTACACCGAGCTGACCGCCGACCTGGACAAGATCCAGAAGAAGGAAGGCGACAAGTTCAGCGCCTGGTACCAGCCCACCCGTGACTGGTACGCGGCCATGTCCTTCGTCTACGACGCCGGCGGCTCCATCGCCGTCGAGAACGGCGGCAAGTGGCAGGGCAACCTCTCCTCGCCGGAGTCCATCAAGGGCCTCACCGAGTTCAAGAGCGTCATCGACAAGTACATGCACGGTGACAAGACCAAGGACGAGTCCGACCGCTACATCGTCTACGGCCAGGGCAAGTCGGCCATGATCTTCGGTGCCGCCTGGGAGGGCGCGACCGCGGCCGACCCGAAGAACGACAAGACCGGCGGCAAGCTGAAGGACAACCTCGTCAACTTCGTGATGCCCGGCCCGTCCGGCAAGAACATGCCGGTCTTCCTGGGCGGCTCCGACCTCGCCATCCCGGTGAAGTCCAAGGCGCAGGCCGTCGCCGCCGAGTGGATCAACGCGTTCACCGGTCCCTCCGGCCAGAAGGGCCTGATGGCCAAGGGCAACCTGCCCAACAACAAGACCGACCTCGCCACGCTGAAGAGCGACCCGGCGACGGCGGTTCCGGCCACCGCGGCCGAGTCCAACTGGTTCGTGCCGATGGCGCCGGGCTGGGGTCAGGTCGAGAAGGCCCAGGTGCTGCAGACGATGCTGCAGAACATCGGCACCGGCAAGGAGTCGGTCGAGGCGGCGGCCAAGGAGGCCGACGCGGCGATCGACAAGGTCATCAACAACGCGTAGTGGCCTGCGGCCGGGCCCGGCCGACGGGGGGTCGGGTCCGGCAGGCGGGTGATGTCAGAAGGTGCCGCGATGGGTTGGTGGGTTGGTGCCGGTTCGTTGTGGCTGGTCGCGCAGTTCCCCGCGCCCCTTACGGGGCGCGGGGCGCGTCCCCTGAAGGGGCGCGTTGCTGGCGGCCTCTCTCGATCTGTTTGAGGAGCGCACGATGAGTGCCGTTGATACGACCACACCCGCCAAGGTGCCGGCACCGCCACCGGACTCCCCGCAAAGACCACGTGCGAACCGGCGCTCGGGCGGTTCCGCCGTCCCCTGGCTGCTGCTCGCCCCCTGCCTGCTGATCCTGGCGCTCGTCCTCGGCTACCCCCTCTACCGCCTGGTCACCCTCTCCTTCCAGGACTTCGGGCAGTCCCAGCTGTGGGGGTTCAAGCCGGCCGAGTGGATCGGGTTCGGGAACTTCTCCAAGGTGCTCGACGACAGCGAGTTCTGGCAGGTCGTGGTGCGCACGATCGTCTTCGCGGCCGGCTGCGTCGTCTTCACCATGGTCGTCGGCATGCTCATCGCCCTGCTCCTGCAACGCGTCTCCGGCTGGGTGAAGACGCTGGTCAACATCGCGCTGGTGGCCAGCTGGGGCATGCCGGTCATCGTCGCCACCACGGTCTTCAAGTGGCTCTTCGACTCCGACTACGGCGTCCTCAACGCCGTGCTCAGCAAGCTCCCCGGGGTCGACATGGTCGGCCACAACTGGTTCGCCAGCGGACCCGAGGGGCTCGCGGTGATCATGCTCCTGGTGGTCTGGGGAGCGGTCCCCTTCGTGGTCATCACGCTCAGCGCCGGACTCACCCAGGTCCCGCAGGAGCTGGAGGAGGCCGCCCGGCTCGACGGCGCCGGTCCCTGGGGCGTGTTCCGCTACGTCACGCTGCCCATCCTCAAGCCGGTCATCGTGATGCTCACGACCCTCTCGGTCATCTGGGACATGGGCGTCTTCCCGCAGGTCTTCGTGATGCGCGGCGGCCACCCCGAGGCCGAGTTCCAGCTGCTGACCACCTGGTCCTACGACCGGGCCTTCGTCGTCAACGACTACGGGCAGGGCTCCGCGATCGCCCTGCTCACCGTGCTCCTCCTGCTCGGCGTCGTCGCCGTGTACATGCGCCAGATGCTGAAGATCGGAGAGGTCGAATGAGCACCGTCGCCACCCCCGGCCGCAGGAAGTCGAAGGCCGGCTGGAACCTCCTCGGCCTCCTCGTGTTCCTCGTCGCGGGCTTCCCGGTCTACTGGATGCTGAACACGGCGTTCAAGCCCGCGAAGGACGCCATCGACCCGGACCCGAGCCTGCTGCCCACCGGCATCACCCTGTCCAACTTCAGCCGCGCCCTGGACATCGCCGACTTCTGGGGCCCGGTCGGCCGCAGCCTGATCGTGTCCCTCTCCGTCGTGGTGATCGGCATGGTCATCGGACTGCTGGCAGCCCTGGCCATCTCCCGGTTCGCCTTCCGCGGCCGCAAGGTCGTGATCGTCGGCATCCTCGCGGTCCAGATGATCCCGCTGGTCGCCATGATCATCCCGGTCTTCCTGCTCCTCAACGACCTGGACCAGTACGACAAGCTCAGCGGCCTGATCATCACCTATCTGACGTTCATCCTGCCGTTCACGGTGTGGACCCTGCGCGGCTTCATCGTCAACATCCCGAAGGAGCTGGAGGAGGCCGCCATGGTCGACGGCTGCTCCCGCACCGGCGCCTTCGTCCGGGTGGTCTTCCCGCTGCTCGCCCCCGGCCTCGTCGCCACCTCGGTCTACGGCTTCATCCAGGCCTGGAACGAGTACCTCTACGCCCTGATGCTGCTCAGCCAGGACCACCAGACGGCGACCGTCTGGCTCGCCAACTTCACCACACTGCACGGCACCGAATACGCCCCGATGATGGCCGGCGCCACCATGCTCGCCGTGCCGATCGTCGCCCTGTTCCTCCTCGTCCAGCGGAAGATGGCCGCAGGCCTCACCGCGGGCGCCGTGAAGGGATAACCCCCTCCGATGACGACATACGCCAGCGGCACAGACACGCTCACCCGCGACGCGCTGACGGTCCTCCAGCCGGGCTTCACCGGCACCACCGCCCCCGACTGGCTGCTGCGCCGGCTGGGCGAAGGCCTCGCCTCCGTGGGCGTGTTCGGCCGCAACATCATCTCGGCCGAGCAACTCGGTGCTCTCACCGCCCAGTTGCGCGCCGAGCGGGACGACGTCCTGGTCGCGATCGACGAGGAGGGCGGTGATGTCACCCGCCTTGAGGTGCGCACCGGTTCCTCCTTCCCCGGCAACAACGCCCTCGGCGCCGTCGACGACCCGGAGCTGACCCGGCTGGTCGCCCTGGAACTGGGCCGCCGCCTCGCCGCGTGCGGGGTCAACTTCAGCTGGGCCCCGGTCGCCGACGTGAACTCCAACTCCGCCAACCCGGTCATCGGCGTCCGCTCCTTCGGCGCCGACCAGGACCTGGTCGCCCGCCACACGGCGGCCTACGTCAGCGGCCTCCAGGCGGCCGGGGTGGCGGCCTGCACCAAGCACTTCCCGGGCCACGGCGACACCGCCGTCGACTCCCACCTCGCCGTGCCCCGCATCGACGCGACCGCCGACGTCCTGCAGGTCCGCGAGCTGGTCCCCTTCCGCGCCGCCATCGAGGCCGGTACCCGCGCCGTGATGAGCGCGCACATCCTGGTCCCCGCCCTGGACCCGTCCCTGCCCGGGACGCTGTCCCACCGCGTCCTCACCGAACTGCTCCGCGGCGAACTCGGCTACGACGGCCTGATCGTCACCGACGGCATGGAGATGCAGGCCATCGCCGGGACCTACGGCATCGAGCACGGCTGCGTCCTGGCGCTCGCCGCCGGAGCCGACGCGATCTGCGTGGGCGGCGGCCTCTCGGACGACGAGACGGTACGACGGCTGCGCGACGCCCTGGTCGCGGCGGTCCGCTCCGGCGAACTCCCCGAGGAGCGCCTGGCGGATGCGGCGCAGCGGGTGCGGGCGCTGGCGGCCTGGACGTCCACGGTGGAAGCGGCCCACCCGGACCCCACCCTCACGGACATCGGCCTCGTCGCCGCTCGCCGCGCGCTTCATGTGACGCGCGTCGACCCCTACACACCCCCGGCCGAGCCCCTCTTCGTCGCCTCCCTCACCCCCGAGACCAACATCGCGGTGGGTACGGAGACCCCGTGGGGCGTGTCCGCCGAACTGACCCGTCTGCTGCCCGGCACCGAGACCGGCAGCTTCGCGGGCGAGGACGCGGGTCACGCGGCGATCGTGGCGGCGGGGGAGCGCCGTGTCGTCGCGGTGGTACGCGACGAACACCGGCATCCCTGGATGTCCAGGGCCCTGGACACCCTGCTCAAGGCCCGCCCCGACACGATCGTGGTGGAGATGGGCCTGCCCCAGGCCCCGCCCCGGGGCGCCCTGCACATCGCGACACACGGCGCGGCGAGGGTGTGCGGCGTCGCGGCGGCCGAGGTCATCGCGGGCGTGACCGCGTAACGCGTTTCACCGGGGTGTGGTCATCTGCCGGGCGGTGTCACCGGGCCGATGACCACACCCCGAACCACTGCTCGGCGTCGTACGCCTCGAATCGCTCCAGCTCGGTGAACCCGAGCTTCGCCGCGAGACGCATCGAGCGGACGTTGGCGGTCTGGGTGTAGAGCACCACCGACGCATCGGGAAGCACGCCGGAAAACCAGTCGAGTGCCGCGGCGCATGCCTCGCCGGCATACCCGTGTCCCCATGCCTCCGGCAGGAACAGGTAGCCGAGGTGGGTCTCCCCGGCCTCCTGGCGGTGGACCGGAGTCTCGGGGGTCTGCGGGTTGAGCTCGACCGTGCCGATCGCCGCTCCGTCGAGCTCGACCACGAAGAAGCCGGGGCGCCGCCCGGGCACCTCGGGCACCGTGCGTTCGAGCTCGGCACGCGGCCGAGGGCCACCGAGGTAGGTGCCCACCTCCGGCGAGGCGTTCAGCTCGATGACCGCCGCACGATCCCGGGCCTCGGACGCACGGAGCACGAGCCGCTCGGTCTTGATCGGGGCAGGCGGCCAGACGTCGGGTCCTGACAGAGTCATGGCGGGCAACCTATCCCACACCCCGCGCCCGCACCCCGCGCCCCAAGGGGCGCGGGGAACTGCGCGAGCAACCCACCACTCACGGTCAGCCCGAACAGAACCGAACCCGGCAGACGAATCCGCTAAATCCCCTGCCACCCCGGCTTGTTGGAAAAGGTGTACCGGAAGTAGTCCGCGAACTTCAGCTTGGACGCGGCGCCCTCGTCGACGACCACCGTGGCATGCGGATGCAGCTGCAGCGCCGACGCCGGGCACACCGCGGCGACCGGCCCCTCCACCGTCGCCGCGACCGCGTCGGCCTTCCCCTCGCCCGTGGCCAGCAGCACCAGATGCCGGGCCTCCAGGATCGTCCCGATCCCCTGGGTGATGACGTGGTGCGGCACCTGCGCGATGTCCCCGTCGAAGAACCGCGCGTTGTCGACCCGGGTCTGCTCGGTCAGCGTCTTGATCCGGGTCCGCGAGGCCAGCGAGGAACACGGCTCGTTGAAGCCGATGTGCCCGTCGGTCCCGATCCCGAGCAACTGCAGGTCCACGCCGCCCGCCCGCGTCAGCTCCGCGTCGTAGGCCTTGCAGGCGGCCTGCACGTCCTCCGCCGCGCCGTCGGGGCCGAGGAACGCGCCCATCCCGATCCCGAGCGGCTCCAGCACCTCGCGCCGCAGCACCGACCGGTACGACTCCGGATGCTCGGCCGGCAGCCCCACGTACTCGTCGAGCTGGGCTATCCGCGCCTGCGAGGTGTCCACGGCACCGGCCCGGACCTTGGCGGTGAGCGCCTGGTAGATGGGCAGCGGGGTCGAGCCCGTGGCCACCCCCAGCAGCGCGTCCGGCTTCTGCCGGAGCAGCTGGGCCATGGCCTCGGCGATCAGCTCGCCACCCGCGGCGGCGTCCGGAACGATGACAACTTCCACGCTGGGCCTGCCGTTCTGAAGAGGGCTGGAGGGTCTGGAACGTCTATGTGGTTTAGACCAATCTGATGGGACCAATCTAACAGAACCGGTCCCTGTCCCTGCGGGCCGGGCGCAGGGAAAGGGGACAAGTGCGAGGTTACGTGAATACGTCAGATGGGGTGAATTAAGGAAAATTTCCGCAGCTCGCCGCGGGCTCCTCCCCGGGTCGGGGAAAATTGCCCTGGCCATCCGCCCCCATGGCCCATCCCGGCGGGCTAGGCTGCGACCGCATCAACTGTGAACAGTCTCCAACGCATGGACACACACCGTGGTCTAGTCCACAATTGCGTACGAGGGCTGAACGAGTACGGCATCAGCCGTACGGCACAGTCACACTCTTCCGTCTTCCCCGCACAGGAAGGCGGACCGAGGAACCGGAGCTCTCTGCCCTGACTGCCCCGGATCCTCACCTTCGGCCGACCGGGACCGCACACCCCGCGGCCGTTGCTGCTCCGGGCTGCGGTGCCGGGAGGGTTGAGGGTCCCTCCCAGGCGCCGCGGCCCGCGGGTGTTTCCGGGCCCGCCGTCTCTCCCGGCCCCGCTCTCCCGGACCCGCTGTTTTTCGGCCATCCACATACCCCCAGGTACGCTCACAGACGTGCCCTCCATGAACGAACTGGTCCGCCAGCACACCGCCCTCGACGACTCCGACCTCGAGTGGCTCCATCTGCTGGTCTCTGAGTGGCAGCTGCTCTCCGACCTCTCCTTCGCCGACCTGGTCCTGTGGGTCCCCACCCGGGACGGCACCCGGTACGTCTCGGTGGCGCAGATGCGCCCCAACACCGGCCCCACCTCCTACCAGGACGACATGGTCGGCCACCTGGTCCCGCGCGGCCGCCGGCCCATGCTGGACATCGCCCATGACGAGGGCCGGATCGTGCGCGAGGGCGACCCGGAGTGGCGCGAAGAGGTCCCCGTACGGGTCGAGTCCATCCCGGTGCGGCGCGAGGGCCGGATCCTCGGAGTCATCGCCCGCAACACCAACCTGCTGACCGTGCGCACCCCGAGTCGCCTTGAGCTCACCTACCTCCAGAGCGCCTCCGACCTGGCGCAGATGATCGCCGCCGGATCGTTTCCCTTCCCGAACCAGCAGGTCGACATGGACGCCTCACCGCGCGTCGGCGACGGCCTGATCCGGGTGGACGGCGACGGCATCGTCCAGTACGCCTCCCCGAACGCCCTCTCCGCATACCACCGCCTCGGCCTCGCCGCCGACCTGCTCGGCCATCACCTCGGCCAGACGACCGCCGAACTCGCCCCGACCAAGGGGCCGGTGGACGAGGCGCTCGCCAAACTCGCCAGCGGCTGGGCGCCGCGCGAGTTCGAGATCGAGTCCGAGGACGGCGTCATCCAGTTCCGGGCGATCCCGCTCAAGCCCAAGGGCACCCGGATCGGTTCCCTGGTGCTGCTCCGGGACGTCACCGAACTGCGGCGCCGTGAGCGGGAGTTGATCACCAAGGACGCGACCATCCGGGAGATCCACCACCGGGTGAAGAACAACCTCCAGACGGTCGCCGCGCTGCTGCGCCTCCAGGCCCGGCGCATCGAGTCGGACCGCGGCCGGGAGGCCCTGGAGGAGGCCGTTCGGCGGGTCGGCTCCATCGCCATCGTGCATGAGACGCTGTCTCAGAACCTGGACGAGCGGGTGGAGTTCGACGAGATCGCGGACCGGGTGCTCGCCATGGTCGCCGAGATCTCGCCCGGGAAGGTCACCGGCCGGCGCACCGGCCGCTTCGGGATACTCGATGCCGAGGTCGCCACCCCGCTGTCGATGGTCCTCACCGAAATCCTGCAGAACGCCCTCGAACACGGTTTCCGCGAGGGCGACACCGGCACCGTCGAGGTCACGGCGGTCCGCGGCGGCACCACCAAGGAGGCCCGGCTCCTCGTCACCGTCCAGGACGACGGCGTCGGCCTGCCCGAGGGCTTCGACCCGCACCGCTCCGGCAACCTCGGCCTGCAGATCGTACGGACGCTGGTGGAGGGCGAGTTGGGCGGTACGTTCGACATGGTGCCGGCGCCGGAGCGGGGGACCCGGGTGATCCTGGACGTACCGGTGCGTCCGCAGAAATAGGCCTTCCGGAACAAGTCTTGTGAACAAGCCTTCTGGACAGCAAAGAGCCCCGGACCTGGTGGGTCCGGGGCTGCTCGCTCGTTGCTGCTTGTTACTAAGCGCATCGGGGGTACTGCGCGCTGCGGCTCGGGGGCGGGAGATGCGTACTCGCTGTACGCGCCGCCAAGCTCAGGCTGTCACCAGGGGTGGGACTGTCAGGCGGTGGCCTGACGGGCCCGGTTGCGGGCGGCACGGCGCTTCATCGCGCGACGCTCGTCCTCGCTGAGACCACCCCAGACGCCGGAGTCCTGGCCGGACTCGAGCGCCCACTGCAGACACTGATCCATAACGGGGCAGCGACGGCAGACGGCCTTGGCTTCCTCGATCTGCAGCAGCGCAGGACCGGTGTTGCCGATGGGGAAGAAGAGCTCGGGGTCTTCCTCGCGGCAAACGGCGTTGTGACGCCAGTCCATGGCTGCTACCTCTCCTTGGTATTACATGCACGTTGCTTGTGAATGTGAACGCTTTCACGAATCCCTCAACAAGTGAAGGGCCGACCGCCAGGTTCCCTGGCAGGGGTCCTGTGAGTTGAAGTGGGATTCCGGTGATCAGTGGAGGCCGGTCTTGCGGGCCGTCCCGATCGCCACGTAGAGCCTCGCAAACCTCAGCGACGGATACAACCCCTTCCGGAAAGTTTTTTTTGATTCCTCGGTGTCGACTGGGTCACAGCCGTACTTCCATGGGGTGGATCCTGGCCTAAACGTTCGAGTGAAAGGACTTTAGCCCGTTCCGCTCACACAATCACACGCAGTGCACTGCGTACGCCTGTGAACGTCACGCTCGTACGCAGTCCTAGGTGGTCGCCGTCCATCTGAAGGGGGAGGGGGACCTTCGAATGCAAGGTGAACTGGTCCAGGTCGTGCAGCGACACCGCATGCTTGCCGTGGGGTCCGCGCTCGGGGGACGAAGTGAGCAACTGCGTGCCATACCGGGCAACCGCGGCGGTCGACAGGCGGCTGAGACCGAGTACGTCGATGCCTTTATCGAACGAGGCCTTAGGCGACGTGTACATCGGGCGATTGCCGAGATACGTCCAGGGCGAGGTGTTCGAGACTATCGCCACGACGAGATCGTTGATCGGGTCGGCGCCGGGCCGCTCAAGGGTGATCGTGCCGTGCCGCCGGTGCTGCTCGCCGAAGAACTGCCGGACCACCTGACGGACGTACAGCGCGTGCGTCGACTTCTTGCCGAGCTCGCGCTGCTGCTCGACCCTGCCGACCACTCCCGCGTCGAAGCCGAGTCCCGCGTTGAAGGTGAACCAGCGGGCCGGGACCGCTTCGTCCTCGGTGCCGGGTGTGCCGGCGGTCAGACCGAGGCCGACGAGGCGCTCGCGCTTCTCGCGCAGCGCGTCCAGCAGGTCGCCGGTGGCCTCGACCGGGTCGTTGGGCAGCCCCAGGGCGCGGGCGAAGACATTGGTGGAGCCGCCGGGGACCACCGCGAGGCCGGGCAGCCGGTCCGGGTCGGGGCCGTTGTGGAGCAGGCCGTTGACCACCTCGTTGACCGTGCCGTCGCCGCCGAGTGCCACGACGAGGTCGATGTCGTCGCTCTCCGCCGCGAGCCGCGCCAGGTCGCGGGCGTGGCCGCGGTACTCGGTGGTGACCGCCTCCAGCTTCACTTCGCTCGCGAGCGCGTGGATGAGGACGTCGCGCCTACGTGCGCTTGTGGTGGTTGCCGCCGGATTGACCACGAGAAGTGCACGCATGGATTGCAGCGTACCTACTGGAAAGTACCGGGCCCAGACCGAGTTAGGGATCCGGTAAGAGATAGGGGCGTGAGTCTCAACACTCGGGTGCGAGGGGCGCGGGTCCCGCCGCGGGGCCGAGGGCTACCCTTTCCGGCGTGAGCAGTGAGGATGTGCCTACGGCCGAGAAGGCCGACGGAATCGACGGACCCCGTCCGCGACGGCTGACGTATGCCGCCGCGCTGGCCGGGCTGGAAGGGCTCGCGCTGGTCGTCGGCGGGGTGTGGCTGGCCGTGCTCGGGTTCACCGGGGATCCGGACGACCGGGGGCAGGCGATCACCGGGGGTGTCACCGTGATCGTGCTGGCGCTGCTGCCGCTGCTGGCCGCGCGCGGGCTGCTGCTGCGGAAGAGCTGGAGCCGGGGGCCGGCGGTGATCACGCAGATCATGGCGCTGCCGGTGGCCTACAACCTGTTGCAGGCCGACAGTCTGGCGATTCCGGTGGGGATCGTGCTGGCGGTGGTGGCGGTGGCTTCGCTGGTGTTGCTGGTGAACTCTGCTACCACCCAGGCCCTTGGGATCAAGGGGCCCGGGCGTAGTAGCTGATCTGCGGGCCGGTGGGGGCTTGTCGCGCCCACGCGGCGGAGCCGCATATGGATACAGCCCCGCGCCCCTTTGGGGCGCTCTACTCCTCCACCAGCAGCTTCTCCCGCAGCTGGGCCAAAGTCCTCGCCAGCAGCCGTGAGACGTGCATCTGGCTGATGCCCACCTCCTGGGCGATCTGGGACTGGGTCATGTTGCCGAAGAAGCGGAGGAGAAGGATCCGCTTCTCTCGGGGCGGGAGGTCTTCCAGCAGGGGCTTGAGGGACTCGCGGTACTCGACGCCCTCAAGGGCCTCGTCCTCCGCGCCGAGGGTGTCGGCGACCGCCGGGGACTCGTCGTCGGTGTCGGGGACGTCCAGGGACAGCGTGGAGTAGGCGTTGGCCGACTCCAGGCCCTCCAGGACCTCCTCCTCCGAGATCGCGAGCTTCTCGGCCAGCTCGTGGACCGTGGGGGAGCGGCCGTGCTGCTGGGACAGCTCCGCCGTGGCGGTGGTGAGCGCGAGGCGCAGCTCCTGGAGCCGGCGCGGGACGCGGACCGCCCAGCCCTTGTCCCGGAAGTGGCGCTTGATCTCGCCGACCACGGTCGGGGTGGCGTACGTCGAGAACTCCACGCCCCGGTCCGGGTCGAACCGGTCCACCGACTTGATCAGGCCGATGGTGGCGACCTGGGTGAGGTCGTCCAGCGGCTCGCCGCGGTTGCGGAACCGGCGCGCGAGGTGCTCCACGAGCGGCAGATGCATCCGGACCAGCCGATTGCGCAGCTCCGCGTACTCGGCGCTGCCCTCCTTCAGCCCGCGCAGCTCGACGAACAGGGCGCGCGCGCCGCTGCGGTCCTGAGGCTGGCTGCGTTCCTGAGGTTCGTGCTGGGTCGCCTGCACCACCTCCGCGGCCAGCGCCTGGTCCTCGGCGTATCGCTCGTGCTCGCTCATCGTCCCGCCCGTCGCCCTTCCACGAGCCTTCGCCCCGGCTCGGTGCGGGGCCGCGACCCCGTTCCGACCTTCCGGGGGCGCGCTCTGCGCGGCACCCTCCAGACCGACCTGCGCGGAGGCGTCCTCCGGGTGCGGCCTGGCCTGTTCCGGGATGCCGTCGATGCCGTCAGCCATGCGGCGGGAGCCGGCCTCGGGGCCTTCGTCCCCGGCCGGCAGCTCCCGTGTGCCGCGCTCTTCGTCCCGCACCGGCCCGTCCCCGTTCCTCACGCCGGCCCGGGTCCCGCGCCGCGCTGTTTGTAGAGGCTGATCGACACGGTCTTGTCCTCGTCGACGGCCGACGAGACCTTGCCCGCCAGGGCCGAGAGCACGGTCCAGGCGAAAGTGTCGCGCGAGGGGGCGTGGCCGTCCGTGGTCGGGGCGGAGACCGTGACCTCCAGCGAGTCGTCGACGAGGCGGAAGACACAGCTGAGCACCGAGCCGGGAACGGCCTGCTGGAGCAGGATCGCGCAGGCCTCGTCGACCGCGATGCGCAGATCCTCGATTTCGTCCAGGGTGAAGTCCAAGCGGGCGGCGAGACCGGCCGTGGCCGTGCGCAGCACCGACAGGTAGGCACCCGCAGCCGGCAGCCGGACTTCCACGAAGTCCTGGGTCGCGGGCTCGCCTGCGATCTGGGACACCCTCACCTCCATGGTGGTACAAGCTTTTCGGGGCCGAGGGTCGCCCCTCGGGGTAACGCACAACGTGGTTCAGCGGTGACGCTACCGCGCTCCGAACTTTTCTGTCCCCGGGACCCCAACCCCCTGGCGTCACTCACAGTAAACCTGTGGATACGCTCCGTGTCTAGGGGTCTGCCTTGCCCAATTGGGAAGAGCGCGCGCCGGGTTGACGTACCCCGGCGTCGGACCGTCGAACCGTCGGTGCTGTGGTCTTCAGCAGCCGTAGTGCAGTGTCACACGAGCACGTGGTCGACGAAGCACCAGCGCCAGTCCTCGCCGGGCTCGAACGTCCGCATTATGGGGTGGCCGGACGTCTCGTGGTGGCCCGTCGCATGTCTTCCCGGCGACGAGTCGCAACAGGCGACATGGCCACAGGTCAGACAGAGCCGCAGCTGTACCGGATGCCACCCCTTGGCGAGACACTCCGGGCACGTCTCGTTCAGCGGGTCGGGTTCCGGGTGCGGCAGCGCGTCGCGGTGCGTGCACTGTTTCATGATTGCCAGATTACGACGGGTGTGCGGGTGGCCGCGCGAAAAACGAGGGCGGGCGAGGATCATGGATGTGATGCCACTGCTGTTGCTGGTGGCGGGGAGCGCCGCGATCGCGGCGGCGGCCCGGCGCACTCCGGTGCCTGCGCCCCTGCTCCTGGTGGCCGTCGGGCTGGTGGTGTCGTACATCCCCGGCATCCCGGACTACACCCTCGACCCCGAGGTCGTCCTGCCGCTGCTGCTGCCGCCGCTCCTCTACACCTCGGCGTCCGACAGTTCCTATCTCGACCTGCGTGCCCAGATGCGACCGGTCGCGCTGCTCTCGGTCGGATACGTGCTCTTCGCGACCTTCGTGGTCGGCTGGGCGGTCTACCTGCTCGTCCCGGGCATGCCGCTGCCGGCCGCCCTGGTGCTGGGCGCGGTGGTGGCCCCGCCGGACGCGGTGGC
Organism: Streptomyces sp. GbtcB6; assembly: GCF_019091475.1. Taxonomy (NCBI): domain Bacteria; kingdom Bacillati; phylum Actinomycetota; class Actinomycetes; order Kitasatosporales; family Streptomycetaceae; genus Streptomyces; species Streptomyces sp. GbtcB6. The sequence goes on from NZ_JAGXJL010000070.1 coordinate 37,469, forward strand.
GGCGACGGCGGTCGCGCGACGGGTGGGTCTGCCGTCCCGGATCACGACCATCCTCCAGGGCGAGTCGCTGCTCAACGACGCCACCGCGATCACCGCCTACAAGGTCGCCCTGGCGGCGGCCGTCGGCGCGGGCGCCACCTGGGTCGGCGGCATCGAGGAGTTCCTGCTCGCGGCGGTGGGCGGGGTGGGCGTCGGCCTGATCCTGATGGCGCCGCTGCACTGGCTGCGCACCCACCTGAAGGAGCCGCTGCTCCAGAACACCCTGTCCCTGCTGATCCCGTTCGTCGCCTACGGCATCGCCGAGCAGTTCCACGCCTCCGGCGTCCTCGCCGTCGTGGTCGTCGCGCTCTATCTCGGCCACCGCGCGTGGGAGGTCGACTTCGCCACCCGGCTCCAGGAAGAAGCGGTGTGGAAGATGGTCGCCTTCATCCTGGAGTCGGCGGTCTTCGCCCTGATCGGCCTCCAACTGCCGATCGTCCTCAGGGGACTCGGGCAGTACGCGGGCGTGCAGGCCGCCTGGTACGCGGTGGTCGTCTTCCTGGTGGTGGTCGCCGCCCGCTTCGCCTGGGTGTACCCGGGGACCTTCGTGCCCCGGATCCTGTCCGCGCGGATCCGGGAGCGGGAGTCGAACCCCACCTGGAGGGGCGCGATGGTGACCTCCTGGGCCGGGATGCGCGGGGTGGTCTCCCTGGCCATCGCCTTCTCGATCCCGGTCACCGTGCACGGCGGCGGCGCCTTCCCGCACCGCAACCTGATCCTGTTCCTGACCTTCACCACCGTGATCGGCACGCTGGTCGTGCAGGGCCTGACCCTGCCCCCGCTGATCCGCCGGCTGAGCTTCCCCGGCCGCGACCCGCAGGCCGAGACCCTCGCCGAGGCCAACGCCCAGGCCCAGGCCTCCCGCTCGGCCGAGGCCCGCCTCGACGAACTCCTCACCGACGACCGCAACGAACTCCCGCCACCGCTCGCCGACCGCCTCCGCTCGGTCCTGGAGCGCCGCCGCAACGCCGTCTGGGAACGCCTGGGCCAGACCAACCCCGTCACCGGCGAGTCGGTCGACGACACCTACCGCCGCCTCTCCCGCGAGATGATCAGCGCCGAACGCACGGTCTTCGTCCGGCTCCGCGACCACCGCTACATCGACGACGAGATGCTGCGCACCCTGCTGCGCCGGCTGGACCTGGAGGAGGCCGCCGCGTACCGGGAGGCCGGGTGAGTCGGCGCATTCACCCCCTGCCGCCGGTCCGACGGGGGATCATTGGAGCGACGCGGCCGGAACGTGGGGACAGGGTGGCCCGGGGGGATCGATGACCGACACCGACGCGCACGCGCAGCGGTTCTTCATCAGCTACGCGGGCGCCGACCGCGCATGGGCCGAGTGGATCGGCTGGCACCTGGAGCAGGCCGGGCACACCGTGATCCTGGACGTCTGGGACTGGCGCACCGGCGACGACTTCGTCCAGCGCATGGACGAGGCGCTGACCTCGGCGGACGCGGTGGTGGCGGTGCTGTCCCGGGCCTACTTCGCGGAGGGCCGCCGGTCGAACGACGAGCGGACGGCCGCGCTGGCCCGGCGGGACCGGATGATCCCGCTCGCCGTCGAGCCGCTGACCGACGCGGACGTCGGCCCGCTGCTCGCGGCGAAGGTGCGGACCGACCTGCACGGCAGGGCGGAGCCGGCCGCCCTGGGCGCACTGCGGGAGGCGGTGAACGGGGCGGTACGGCCGAGCAGTTCACCGGCCTTCCCGCCGGACGGCGCCGCCGCGGCGACACCGGACCAGGAGAAGCCGCAGCTGCCGGGGCGCGCCGAGCGACCGGAGGTGTGGAACGTACGCCGGCGCAACCCAGACTTCTCCGGCCGCGAGGCGCAGATCGTCGCGCTGCGGGAGGGGCTGCTCGACGGCGGCCCGTCCGTGGTGCACTCGCTGCACGGGATGGGCGGCATCGGCAAGACGCAGATCGTGGTGGAGTACGCACACCGTTTCGCCAGCCAGTACGACGTGGTGTGGTGGATCGACGCCGAGCAGTCCGACCAGCTGCCGGTCTACTACGCGGAGCTGGCCGAGCGGCTGGGCGTCGCCCTCGCCGAGGCGGGCGCGGAGCGCAACGCCCGTCTCCTCCTGGACGACCTCCGCGGCAGACCGCGGTGGCTGCTCGTCCTCGACAACGTGGAGCACCCGGACCGGATCGGGCGCTGGCTGCCCGAGGGCCCGGGGCATGTACTGATCACCTCGCGCAACCCCAACTGGCGTCACATCGCCCGCCGGACGGACCTCGACGTGTTCACCCGGGACGACTCCCTCGCCTACCTCACGACCCGGCTCCAGGGCATCACGGACGAAGAGGCGGAGGCCCTCGCCAAGGACCTGGGCGACCTCCCGCTGGCCCTGGCCCAGGCGGCGGGCGTGATCGGCAGCGGGACCACGGTCGAGCGGTACCGACGGCTCCTGGACGAGAAGACGGTACGGGTGCTGGAGGCGGGCGAGGCCCCGGACTATCCGGCCTCGCTCGCCGGCACCGTCGAGATCGCCGCGAGGCGCCTCGCCGACCACCACCCCGACGCGGCCGCACTGCTCCGGGTCGCGGCCTTCCTGGGGCCCGAGCCGATCCCCACCAGGTGGCTGGAGGACGCACGCCCCCGGATGACCACGATCCCCGGTGATCCGGACGACCTGATGGGACCCGGGCAGAGCCTCAGGCACCTGAGCGACTACGGCCTGGCCCGCACCGACTCCCACGCCTTCCAGGTGCACCGGCTGACCCAGGCGGTCCTGCGGGACCACGCCGACCCGGCGCGCGGCGAGGCCGCCCGCAGCGACGCGGCGGCCGTGCTGGCCGCCGCCGCGCCGGGAGATGCGCTGGACCCCGGCGACTGGGGCGCCTGGGCGAGCCTGACCGCGCACCTCACCACGGCCCACTTCGACGTCGCCGACCGGCCCGAACTGCGCCCCACGCTCGTCGAAGCCGTCCATTTCCTGATCCGCAGCGGACAGCCCGGGCGCGCGGCCGGGCTCGCCGCGGGGCTGCACGAGAAGTGGGTGTCCCGGCTCGGGCCCGATGACCCAGAGGTCCTGTTCTGCGCCCAGTACCTGGGCCACGCCACCTCGGATCTCGGCGACTTCCGGGGCGCGCGGCCCCTCATCGAGGACACCTACACCCGGCGCCGGCGGCTGCGCGGGGACGACGACCCCGACACGCTCCAGTCGGCCAACGACCTCGGGGCGATCCTCTTCGCCCTCGGCGAGCGCGAAGCGGCGGAGCGCATCAGCGAGGACGCCTTCGACCGACGGCGCCGCGTCCTCGGCGAGGTCCACCCCGACACGCTGCAGTCCGCCAGCCACCGGGGGACCGCGCTCACCCTGT